>JANLWG010000345.1:0-15195 GCA_031364405.1 Hyphomicrobiales bacterium | reverse complement strand
CGAGGCCGATGAACTTGTCCTGCAGGCCCAGGTTTCGCCGCAAAACATCAGTCAGGTGGAAGTGGGGCAGAAAGCCCACGTGCGCTTCCCCGCTTTCAATTCAAGGCGCACTCCGGAGGTCTTTGCCCACGTAACCCAGGTTGCCGCCGATACCAGCCGCTCGGACCAGAATTCACCGTCCTATTATCTTGTGCGGCTGCAAATCTCCGCGGGCGAGCTGGCCAAGCTCACCCCCAACAAGCTGAAGCCCGGAATGCCGGCGGAGGCGTTTATCCAAACCGATGCGCGCTCGCCGCTTTCGTACTTTGTCAAGCCGCTGATGGACCAGTTCGCCCATACGTTCCGCGAACGCTGAGCGGCGCGGGCAAGCCGGGCGCCGCAACATTCATCATGCCATTAGAATCATGTTGAATTAATTGTTAACGGAAGCCTATTCTGCCGGTTGAGGCCATCTGTAAGTAAGCGTCAACCCCGGAGGCTGTCATGGCCACACTTGCCGTTAACAGTACGGCCGATTTTACTCATCGATTGCTGGCCTTTATTGATGTAATCGATTTCATCAACGCCGTCTCGACCGCCGCAATCGCGACCTTTGGCAGCTGGCAGTTTGGTGCTGGCAAAATTTCTCCCAGTGTTCTGATTGATGGCAGTGCGGGAACCAACGCCGTGGCTGTCAACGCCAATGGCCTGCCATTTGATGCCTCGGGCTGGTCATTCGTCAATTGGAGCGGGGCCGACAGCATCACCGTCAACGGAACATCATTTTCAGATATTCTTACTGGATCGAGCCGGGACGATACCATCAATGGTGGCACAGGCAGCGATACGATTGACGGGGGTCTGGGCGCTGATACCGTCAACGGTGGCAGCGGGATGGACCGGCTTTCCGGCGGAGCAGGGATCGACACGCTCAGTTATGCCGGATCGTCCGCCGGAGTGACCGTTAACCTGGCCACGGATTTGGTCTCTGGTGGCGATGCATCACGCGACCAAATTGACAGCTTTGAGAATGTGACCGGCAGCAGCGCCAATGACAAGATTACCGGCGATGACAGGGCCAATCTTCTCGATGGCGGGGTGGGTGCCGACCAGCTCAATGGCGGTGCTGGCGCTGATCGTCTCATTGGTGGACTGGCGGGCGACAAGCTGACTGGCGGCCTCGGTGCAGACCGTTTCATATACAGGGAATTCAATCAGTCAGTGGCGGCCACCGGCCGTGACGTGATCAACGATTTCAGCCAGGCTCAGGGCGACCTCATCAATGTCGCCGCTATCGATGCAATCGCCGGCGGGGTGGACAATGCCTTCGTCTTCATCGGCAATGCTGCCTTCAGTGCGGCCGGCCAGTTGCGCTACTTCAACAGCGGCATGCAAACCATCATCCAGGCCGACGGCAACGGCGATGGCATAGCCGACATGGAGATTGTCCTTGCGGGCTCGATGACACTCGTCGCGGCGGATTTCATTTTGTAGGGCGGGCGGCCCTAAGACTTTCAGCTCTGGGCCCTTGGCTGTTTGCCGTTGGTTCCATAGGCCGCCAATCTCCTGCTCCTGCAACGTGATGCGCATGGCAGCTCGGGTGCAGCTTAAATGCCCGGCAGCCCGCGAGATTGAACCCCGCTCATAAATGGCCGCAAAACTGCGCAGCAATTTCAGTTCGACGTCCATATTTGAAGCATCATGCTGACCATCAGCGAAACCAGCTTGCCATAGGCACCGTGCTGCGACAATACTTGGCTACTTGAGACATTTGAGAGGTTGCCGTATGATCGTTGGGTTCATTGGCTTGGGAATGATGGGCAGGAATGCCGCGCTGAATATCAGGCGTGCAGGGTTTGAATTGGTCGTTCATGACATCCGCAAAGAGGCTGGCGAGCCGTTGTTGCTAAAAGGTGCCACTTGGGCCGACAGTCCGGCGGAGGTTATGAAACGTGCCGATGTGGCAGTTACGATGGTGTTCGGGCCAAAAGAGGTTGAACAGGTTCTGCGCGGTGCAGACGGCCTATTATCGGCTAACTGTGAGGGAAAATACTGGATCGACCTCACCACCAGTAGCCCGAAGCTGATGCGGGAACTGGCGGCGGAATTCGAGGCGCGGGGTGGCTATCCGGTTGACGCCCCGGTGACCGGCTCGGTTGATGCAGCAATCCGTGGCGACATGCCGATGTTTGTGGGCGGGCGGGATGAAGATGTTGAAGCTGTCCGCCCGGTCATCGAAGCCATGGGCCAGCTGCGCCGTGTCGGCCCCTACGGGAACGGCTATGTGGCGAAACTGGTCAATAATCAGCTTTGGAAGATTCATGCAGCAGCCATTGGCGAGGCCATGGTGGCGGCCAAGCTCATGGGGCTTGAACCGGATGTGTGGTGGGACGTTATGAAGGGAGGAGCAGCTGACAGCTTTGTTTTGTCGCATGATGTGCCATCGATCTTTGCCGGCCATTATGATCCTTCTTTTCCCCTCGCCCTGTGCCTGAAGGATCTCGGCCTGATCCAGCAGATGATGGATGAGACCGGGACACGGGGCGAACTGACCCGCGCCACCCATGATCGCTTCGCCGAGGCTTATCAGCGTTATGGCAAGGCTGCTGGTGAAATGTCGGTGTGCCGCCTAATTGAGGAAGATGCCGGAGTGAGTTTGCGCGTTGCGGGAAACTGGATTGCACCCTGGGAAGTTGCCCAGCCCGGCAACTGAGTTACGAGTGAGAATAATACCCCTTGCGCCTAGTTTTTATCCTCTTGCGCACGGTGTAAAGTAGAATAAGAATTGGATAACAAAAAGCTACCAACGGGAGAAAACGACAATGAGTGACAAAGAACATAAACTTATCGGCTCGCTGAAGCAGCAATTGGCTGATAAAGTGATGGGGCGCCGCGACTTCCTGCGCTATGCCACACTTCTCGGCATGGCCGCACCCACGGCCTATATGTGGGCAGGCAAGATTGCCGGCGGCGACATGGTTTCGCCAGCGCGCGCCGATGAAATGCCGATGGGTGGCGTCATCAAGATCGCCCAGCGTGTGCCGAAACTCGACAACCCCCACACCTTCTCGTGGGTTTACGATTCAAACTGCGTCCGCCAGGTTTGCGGTTATTTGACCCGAACCGGCATCGATAATGTGACTCGCCCACATCTTGCTGCCAAGTGGGAAGCTTCCGAGGATCTCAAGACCTGGACTTTCACAATGGCCGACACCGAATGGCAAAAGGGCCGTGGCGGCGCCTTTACCGCCGAGCACGCCGCCTGGAACATCAGGCATTGCCTCGATCCCAAGGTTGGCTCTTCGGTTATTGGCCTGATGAAAGGTTACATGCTGAAGGATGTTGACACCGGCAAGAAGGACGACAAGGGCAACGCCGTCATGACCACGGAGTTGTGGGATGGCAACGCCATTGAGGTGAAGGATGCAAAAACCCTGATCCTGCATTTGGCTCAGCCCCAGGTTGCGGTTCCGGAACATCTGTTCCACTACCCCTTCCTGATGCTTGACCCAGGTGAAAAGGGTGTGTTTGGCGTCGGCTCCAATGGCACGGGATCATTTGAACTTGCTGAACTTGAGGTTGGCCGCAAGGCTGTTCTCAAGCGCATCAAGGACAAGCCCGGCTACGTCGATGAAATTCACTTCATTGACCTCGGCGACAATCCGTCGGCAGTTGCCGCGGCCCTTGCTTCGAAGCAGGTTGACGGCATCTATCAAGGCAACGTCGAGCAGATTGAAATCTACAAGGCAATGGATCACGTCAGCATCCATGATGTCGTCACGGCCCAAACTGGCGTCGCCCGCATGCGCAGTGATAGCAAGCCGTTCGACAATCCAGCGGTCCGTAAGGCCGTCCGGATGGCAACCGATCCAGAAAAAACCCTGCAGATTGCCCATAAAGGTGTGGGTTCCGCAGCCGAGCACCATCACGTGGCCCCAGTCCATCCTGATTATTTCAAGTTGGAAACGATGAAGCGCGACGTTGAAGGGGCCAAGAAGGTTCTGGCCGACGCTGGCTTCAAGGATGGCATTGATATCGAAATCAATTGCAAACCCGATCCGTCGTGGGAACAAGCTGCAGTTGAAGCCATGGCTGAACAATGGAAGGAAGCGGGCATTCGCGCCAAGATCAACGTGTTGCCCTCCAATAAGTTCTGGGTAGTCTGGGACAAGGTGCCCTTTGGCTTCACCGAATGGACTCACCGTCCGCTTGGCTTCATGGTGCTGGCGCTCGCATACAGGACCGGGGTGCCGTGGAATGAGAGTGCATATTCCAACAAGGAATTTGACGAACTTCTGAACAAGGCCGAAGGCACGATTGACATTAAGGCGCGTTCGGAGATTCTGGGCAAGCTCGAGAAGATCATGCAGGAAGACGGACCTATCGCCCAACCATTGTGGCGCTCGGTTTACGCGGCCTATGACAAGCGCGTCAAAGGTTTCGAAATTCATCCGACGCTGTACATTTTTGGCGAGCAAATCGCGATCAACAAGGCTTAGGTTTGTAGTTCGGACAAGGTCAGCAGTCCCCGTGGAGCAATCCGCGGGGACTAAGCAATCTCCGGTTTGGGGGAATTCATGCTCGTTCTTGCACTACGCAGACTTGCGTCGATGATTCTGATCATGCTTGTAATCTCGGTGCTGCTCTTCGTGTTTTTCGAGGGCGACAAGCTCAATCTTGCCATGCGCGTTCTCGGGCAGTACTCAACCATGGAGGGGCGCCTTCAATGGCTTGAGGACAATGGCTACAACCGCCTTTTGTTGACCCGCTATTTCAGCTGGCTTTACGGGTTTTTCACAGGTGACTGGAAAGAGTCGGCGCAATTCAGTGCCCCGGTATATGATTTTCTCCTGCCGCGACTGAAAAACACGGCGATCCTTGGCGGTTGCGTGTTCGCTGTGACAGTTGGCATTTCATTGGTGCTGGGCGTGCTCTCCGGCATTGCTGAAGCTAGTTTGCGGGATCGGAGCATCACTGTACTTTCCGTGCTTACGACATCGATACCGGAATTTGCGTCGGCCACATTCCTCGTTGCCATTTTCGTATATTGGCTGGATTGGCTGCCGGGGTCATCTTCCTTTTCCAGCGGATTTTCGTGGCTGGAACTTGTTCTGCCAATAGCCACTCTCGTCATTTACAATTTCGGCTACTACACCCGCATGACGAGGGCTTCGATGGCGGAAGTGATGAACTCACAATATGTACGCACGGCCGTTCTAAAAGGCTTGCCCTATCGCCAAGTCATCATCCGCCATGCGCTTCGCAATGCGCTGATTGCGCCTTTCACGGTAATGATCCTGCAACTCAATTATTTGCTTTCCGGCGTTGTGGTGACGGAAGTCTTTTTCGCTTATGACGGGTATGGCAAGGCTTTGTACGATGCCGCCATGTATGGCGATGTTTATCTGATCCTGGCCGGTGCCATGATTGCCGTTGTCGTTGCGGTTGTCTCGCAGTTCATTTCCGACATTGGCTACACCTATTTAAATCCACGCATCAGGTTCGCATGAGGGCGATGAGATGACCGACATGGCAGTCTCCGCGCCGCGCCCAAGCCGCTTGGGCAAGATCGTAAAATCAATCGGGCTGTTGCGCGAGTCCCGCGTCGGAATGATCGGCGCTTTTTTGGTGCTGTTCTGGATATTCATTGCGGTTTTCGCCGATTTTCTGGGGCTTCGTGATCCGCTTGCCCAGACTGCGGCTGATCTCTTGAAGCCTGCCCTGTCGCCGGCCCCCGATGGTGGCACCTATTGGCTCGGGACCGACGACAAAGGCAGGGATATTCTCGCGCGGCTGTTCTTCGGCTCACGCCTTGTGCTGTTCTGGTCGGGATTTGCCACGGTCATTGCTTATGTTGTCGGCATGCTGATGGGGGTGGCGGCCGGATATCGGGGCGGTTGGTGGGATGAGGTCATCTCATTCATTGGGAATGTCTTTCTGGCCTTCCCGCAAATGGTTCTCTACATCGTTATTCTGACGCAGCTTGGTCCTGACTCACCGATGGGCCAGTGGCTTGGTGCCCACGGGTTCGTTTCTAGTTGGGTCAAGGGGCTCACCATTGTGCTGGCTGTCATGTTTGCCACAGCGCCCCAGGTTGCTCGCATCGTGCGCGGCATTGTGCTTGACCTAAAGACCCGCGATTATGTGGCGGCAGCGGAAGTTCGCGGTGAATCTCCGCTTTTCATCATGATCATCGAACTGCTTCCAAATGCGCGCGGCCCATTGATTGTCGATGCTTGCCTGCGGCTGGGTTATGTCACTATTGCCATTGCCGCTCTTGGTTTTCTCGGGCTTGGCTTGCCACCGCCCGATCCTGATTGGGGCAAAATGATTTCCGAAGTGCGCGGATTTGGCGCCATGGCCGCCAACGCCATGATCTGGCCGGCATTGGCGATCTCCTCGCTGGTTCTCGGTCTCAATCTCCTGGCGGATGGTCTCCGCGAAGTTTCATTGAGGGATTGAGCCATGGCTGTGCCTGTACTCGAATGCAAAAATGTCTCGATTTCCTATTACACCCGCGCTGGCGAAGTGCCCGCCGTTTATGATTTCAGTCTCACAGTCAATCCGGGCGAAGCCGTTGGCATCGTCGGCGAATCAGGTTGTGGCAAGTCCACGGTAGCGCTCGCCATCATGCAGTATATGGGCAAGAATGGCGCTATAACCGCTGGCGAAATCAAGTTCTTGGGGCGTGATATGCGCGGCATGAACGAGGAGGAACTCCGTCGAATCCGTGGCTCCCAGATTTCCATGGTCTATCAGGAGCCCATGGCTTCTCTCAACCCTTCCATGCGGATCCGCGACCAGTTGATCGAAGTTCCCATGGCGCATGAGGGCATTGATGCGGCGGCAGCCGAACTGCGCGCAATTGAGCTGCTTGATGCGGTGCGCCTGCCCGATCCGCAACGCATTCTGAATTCCTATCCACACCAGCTTTCCGGTGGTCAGCAACAGCGTGTGGTTATTGCCATGGCCTTGTTGTCGAAACCCAAGCTGCTGCTGCTTGATGAGCCGACGACCGCGTTGGACGTAACCGTCGAAGCTGGCGTCATTGAACTTATCAAGGATATTGCCAGGCGTTTCGGCACCTCGATGATCTACATCTCGCACAATCTGGGCCTGATCCTGGAAACCTGTGACCGCATCTGTGTCATGTATTCCGGCCAGTCGGTGGAGCTAGGTTCGGTGAACCAGGTTTTCGACGAGATGCGCCACCCCTATACGCGCGGCCTGTTCCAATCCATTCCACTGCCGGGTACTGACCGTTTTGCCCATCCGCTGGTGGCCATAAGGGGGCAATTGCCGCTGCCCCGTGACCGGCCAACGGGTTGCACCTTCGGCCCGCGCTGTGATTTCTTTGTTCAGGGCCGCTGTGACCTGCCCCAGCACATGACAGTTGTCAAAGGCAAGGTGGACCACGAAGTGCGTTGCGTGCGCAATGCCGAGATCGATTGGAGCCTGCACAAGCCCAAGGGCATTCAGAGCGAACCCACGAAGCCGGGCAAGGTCGTGTTGCAGGTCAAGGACATGCGGAAATATTATGAAGTCCATGACAGCTCGCTGGCCGCATTCATTTCGGGCAAGGGCGTTCGCTATGTGAAAGCCAATGAGAAGCTGGATTTCGAAGCGCGGGAAGCCGAGACAGTTGCCATCGTGGGCGAGTCCGGTTGCGGAAAATCCACGTTTGCCAAGGTCCTGATGGGATTGGAAACCGCATCGGGCGGCGAGGTGATCGTCAATGGCATTGAAGTTGGCCAGTTGCCGGTAAAAAAGCGGCCCCCCGGTTTGATTTCAAGCCTGCAAATCGTCTTCCAGAATCCGTTTGAAACTCTCAACCCCAGCCATAGCGTGGGTTCACAGATTGGCCGCGTGCTGAAGAAATTCGGAGTGGCCAGGACGCCTGAAGAGATCGAGCGCAAGACGTTTGAACTGCTTGATCTGGTAAAGTTGCCACGTGAGTTCGCCGACCGCAAGCCGCGTCAGCTTTCCGGTGGCCAAAAACAGCGCATTGGTATTGCCCGGGCGTTTGGTGGCAGCGCCACCGTGATTGTAGCCGACGAGCCGGTTTCCGCACTCGATGTATCGGTTCAGGCGGCAGTGACCGGCTTGCTCACAGATATCCAGCGCGAGAAGCGCACCACCATGGTGTTCATCAGTCATGATCTTTCGGTTGTTCGTTATCTCGCCGATCGCATTGTGGTGATGTATTTGGGACGCATTATGGAGCAGGGGACAACCGAGCAGGTGTTCTCGCCGCCCTATCATCCTTATACCGAAGCCTTGCTATCTGCCGTGCCGATTGCCGATACGTCGATAAAAAAGAAACACATCGTGCTGAGGGGTGAGCTGCCTTCGCCGATGAATCCGCCATCTGGCTGCCCGTTCCAGACGCGTTGCCCGCGGAAGATTGGCACTATTTGCGAAACTGAACTGCCGCCTGTGCAAGAATTAGCATCCGGCCATAAAATCATGTGCCATATGCCAGCCGTCGAACTTCGCGCCATGGACCCGGTATTTGCCAGGATCACCAAGACCGCCGCAGTTCACCAGGCGAATTTGCTCGAAGGCAAGAGACCAATTGCCAAGAAACCTGTTGCAAGAAAAGTGACCGCCAAAAAACTGGTGACAAAGAAAACTCATCGCTGAGAAATCGAAGGACGATACTCGATTTCGCGCAGAAGTTTGCGTTTTATCGCATCCGCGAAGTCGACATAGTCGGTTGCCGAAACAGCAAAGCTGCCGTTGCCTGATCGCACGGCGTCTCTATAGTAATTTAGCAAGCCGGGATCTTCATTGGTTATGGCAAGGCCGTTGATGATGACTCCCAGCGCATTCGCCATGGTGCGCGCCTGCGGTAAAAGCACCACGTATTCCCGCGGCGCCGTCTCGCGCCCGTCACCGGAAACGTCAACCACCTTGCGGCGCGCTTTGAAGCCACTGTTATCAATCGCACGCAGTGCTGCGGCAATGCCTTCGCCGATGCCGGTCGCACCATTCTGACGGCGCGGAAAAGTTTCGACCAGACGAGCAAAAGCTTCTGCATCCTGGGCCAAGGCGAGGGTGAACCAGCGGGTTTTGTCTTTAGGGTATTGATGGTCAGCCCAAACCAAAAGCACAACCGCGATCCGCCCCTCGGGGCCCGACTTCATGGCTTGGCGAACGACAGGGTCGCGAAATCCCGCAGCAATGCCGGCAAGCTGAAGGGCAAACTCGCCATCATCAACACTTCCCGAGGCATCAACGGCCAGTACAAGGGCGAGATCGACAGCTTGCCCCTCCGCTGCGGCACTTTGAGAAAGGCCCGCGATGCAGCAGAGGGCTGCAAGCCACAAGATTATTTGTCTGGTCATTCTGCCATATCCTGGCACTGCCTGGCGTGAGGGCATTTCATTTCTTCCACGAATTTGTTTCCCGTTGCAGGGATTTGAACTGGTGATAGGTTCTTGGCAATATACGCCAGAGATTACTTGAATAACATGTCAGTCCAGATAACTGAATTCAACTTGGCCGAACGAGACGTTTGATGAATATGCGCCAGGGAACTGCCAGACGCCGGAAAGCCGGGGACATTTTCCAAATGCCCTGGGCGCAGCTCAGTAATCGATTTCCCAAGGCGCGTTTGATCTCCGATGATCAGGTTGAAGCCGTGCATCTGGCAGCACTCGATATCCTTGAACGTATTGGGGTTCGCTGTCAGGTCAAGGAGGCTCGTGACATATTTGCCAAGGCAGGTGCGCGCGTAGACGATAGCGATGGCCGGGTGTGGATGGGCCGCGATATAGCAGAAGAGGCGCTCAAATCCGTGCCCGCTGAAATCGAGCTAACGCCGCGCAATCGCCAACATGCAGTTCGGCTCGGCCATGATTACCTTACCACCGCCGCGGTTCTGGGGCCGCCCAACTGCGCCGACTTGACACGCGGCAGAAGGACCGGCTCGCTGGCTGATTTGGGTGAACTGCTGAAACTCACGCAATTCTTCAACGCCGTTCAGATGAATGGCTGGCCGGTTGAGCCCCTTGATGTTGAAGTGCGTTACCGCCACCTTGATGCGGCATTCGCCATGCTGACGCTTACCGACAAGGTGCCTTATGTTTTTTGCCAAAGCCGCCAGCGCATTGAAGACGTACTGACCATGTGCGCGATTGCGCGGGGAGAATCGCTGGAAAAATTTTCAACCAGGCCCGGCGTATTCTCGATTATCAACACCAATACGCCATTGCAGTTTGATATACCGATGACCATCGGCATTATGGATATGGCGAAACTTGGCCAGCCGACGCTGCTTACGCCCTTTGTCATGGCCGGTGCTTCAACACCAGCGACCATTGCCAGCGCCATAGCCCTCAACACTGCGGAAATACTGTTCGGCGCAACACTGGCCCAGCTCATCCGCCCCGGCGCCCCGGTGCTGTATGGCTGTGCGGTGATGAATGTCGACATGAGAACCGGTGCGCCAGCTTATGGACTTGCCGACATGCACCGCTGCACCATCATCGGTGGCCAAATGGCCAGGCGCTACAACATGCCGATGCGCTCATCCAATTTCAGCGCTTCGAATATTCCTGATTTTTCTTCCGGTTATGAGTCTGCCAATTCGGTTTTCGCCGCCATGACCAGCGGGGCAAACCTCTTGATGCATGCCGCAGGTTGGGTTGAAGGCGGGCTTTGCACGTCTTACGAAAAGTTTGTGCTCGATTGCGAGATCGTACAATCGATGATTCAAATGTTGGCGCCAATAAAGATGGATGCCGCCGAATTTTCACACGATGAAATTGCAACAGTGGGCCCCGGGGGGCATTTCTTTGGCACCGAGCGCACCATTGCGACATTTGAAACCGCCTTCTACCGTCCGCTGGTATCGACGACGCAGAACTATGGCGCGTGGATGGAGGCAGGCGGCAAATCCGCCAGCGAGCGCGCCACCGGCATTTGGCAGGAAGCCCTTAAGACCTATGAAGAACCCGCCCTCGATCCCGCCATCCGCGAAGCATTGAGCGCCTTCGTTGCCAGGCGGCGCGAGCAGGGCGGCGCACCCATTGATTGAGGAACCCCATGTCTGAGCAATTTCCGGCACTCTTCAAGCCGCTGCAAATCCGCCACAAGACCCTGCGCAACCGCATTGTTTTTGGTTCACACACCGCCAACATGGCTGACATGGGCCTTCCCGGCCAGCGCCACCGCGGCTACTACGAAGAGCGGGCCAGGGGTGGTGCCGGCATGATTGTGGTGGAGCCTGTGCCGGTGCACCGCACCGCCGTGCTCACTCGCGGCAACTTCCTCCATTCAACCGATGAAATCATTCCGCATTTCCGTAAACTGACAGATGCCGTCCATTCCCATGGCGCGGTAATCTGCCATCAGCTCTATCATGTGGGCCAGCACGGCGATTTCGACAATTCCTATGAACCGGGCTGGTCACCTTCGGGCCTTCCTTCCTTCCATGATTCCGACGGCAGCCACGCCATGACCGGAAGTGAGATCGAAGAAATCATTGTGGGCTTTGTGCAAGCGGCACGGCGCGCCAAGGAATCGGGTTTTGACGGCATCGAATTATTTGCTGCTTACAACGCCATCATCGACCAGTTCTGGCTGCCCTTCAACAACCGGCGCGATGACAAATGGGGCGGTAGCTTTGAAAACCGCATGCGTTTTTCCCGCACCATCATGGAGCGCATCCGCAAACTGGTTGGCGAGGATTTCATCATCGGCCTGGCGGTGAACATGGATGCCGGCGTGAAGGTTTCCCAAACCATCGAACAACTGCAGGAAATCATCGCCTGGCATGATGACCGCCACCTCATGGACTATGTGACCTGCGGCACCGGCAGCTATTTCTCCTTTGGCGGAATTATTCCCAATGTCTTCTTCGCTGACAAGCTGGGTGCGCCCCATGCCGAGGCCCTGAAGCAAGTGGTGAAACACGCCAAGGTGCAATGCGAATCCCATGTGCGCACGCCCGAGAATGCCAATTATATTGTGGCCTCCGGCCAAGCCGACATGGTGTCGATCGTGCGCGGACAAATCGCCGATCCGCATCTTGTCAACAAAGCCAAAGAGGGCCGTGCTGAAGATATTCGGCCCTGCCTGTCCTGCAATCAAATGTGCTGGGGCCGCCGCTACCGCGACTACTGGATTTCCTGCCTGATCAATCCTAGTGCGGGGCGCGAATTTGAATGGGGCGGCGACCGCTTCACGCCAGCCAGCAAACCCAGGAAAGTGCTGGTCATTGGCGGCGGTGTTGCGGGCCTTGAAGCTGCCCGGGTCGCTGCCGAACGTGGCCACCATGTTACCCTTGCAGAAGCTTCTGGCCAACTTGGCGGCCAGTTCCGCCTTGCTGGATTGGCGCCACGCCGCCACCAGATCATTGACTACATCGATTGGTTCGAGCGCCAGCTTACGCGGTTACAGGTGAAAGTATTGCTCAACACACCACTCGATGCTGAAGAAGCAAAGGCGATCGGGGCCGACGAAATCATTGTTGCCACCGGATCATTGCCCGATGGCAAGGCGTTCCAGCGCGCCATGCCCGAGCATGATGCCTTGCCCGGCATTGAACGTGGCAATGCCTGGAGTGCCGAAGATGTCATGGGCCGCGCCGCCCGCCTCGGCAGCCGCGTGATCCTGCTTGATGAAACGGCAAACTGGAAGGGAGCTGGCACGGCAATGCAAATGGCGGAAGCTGGCCATGAAGTGACAATTGTCACCGGCGCTCCCGCCATCATGGCGGAAATGGCCCGCACCAATGTTGATCAGCAACTGCGCTCCCGCCTGCGCGAACTTGGGGCGCGGATGATCACCGAGACGGCAATGCTGGAATGGCACGGCAACGCTGCAACCATTCAGGCATTTGGCGGGAAGCCCGAAAGGATTGCCGCCGATAGTCTGGTTACCGCGGCAACCAACGTTTCCGAGCGAGCCCTGTCGGATGAACTGGGAGCACCCGCCATTGGCGATGCCGTCGCCGCCCGCAATGCCGCCATGGCCATCTATGAAGGCCGCAAACTGGCCATGGGGCTATAAGAGATGAAGACCGCGGCCAATGGGGCAGCCACTTCCAGAAAAACGAGGATCGCGAAATGGCCGAAACTATCAAGCTGTCACCTGCCAAAGCCCTCAAGCTGATCTTCAATGCATTGGTGGGTGGTGGCGCATCGCCAAAAAATGCGAAGTATTTTGCCGGCGCAATTCTTGATACCGAGTTGTCAGGACTTGAAGGCCACGGCTTCTATTGGCTGCAGTATTATTGCCAGCATCTGCAAAGCGGCAAGGTTCTAGGCCGTGTCAAGCCGTCTATCAAAAAAATCTCGAAAGTCGCTTTCCGGGTCGATGCGCGTAACGGTCTTGCCCATTCCGCAATCGAGAAAGGCTTCTATCAATTGATCCCGGCCGCCAGGAAAAATGGCATCGCGGGCATGGCTGTTCATAACTCATATAACTCGGCAACGCTGGGCTATCATACCGGCTATCTCGCCCGTCATGGGCTTCTTGCCTTCGGCTTCACCAATTCAACCCCGGCCATTTCGCCGGTTGGCGGCCACACCCCGGTGATCGGCACCAATCCTTTGTCTCTCGCCGTTCCCGGAAAGAAAGGCAAAATCGCTTTCCTGATTGATCAATCATCATCAGCGGTGGCATGGACCGCCGTCAAGCGCGCGGCTGAAGAACATCGCGCCATCCCCTTGGGCTGGGCGCTCGATCCGCAAGGCCAGCCCACTACCGATGCTGAACAAGGCCTGGCTGGCTCGATAGCACCTGCTGGCGGTTACAAGGGTTTCTGCCAGGGCCTGATTGTCGAGGTCATGTGTGCCGCATTGGCCGGCGCCAACCGCGGCCCACAAATGGGCTCCTTCATGGTTGACGACGGCAAGCCCATCGGCTGCGGTCAATTCTTTATCGCTCTTGAGCCAAAAGTTTTTTCTGGCGGCCTGTTCGACAAACAGATTGCGGCCCTTGTAAAGTCCGTGATCTCGCAAGAAGGTACACGCATGCCAAATTCACGGCGTATGGAAAACCAGAAACGCTTGAAACGCGAAGGACTTGCCATTGAGCGATCATTGTATGAGAAACTTAGGTTTTTTGCGCAAAATGCATAAATGACCGCCATTGATGTAGCCAGTGATGCTTCCCGTTGGGTTGGCCAATCGGGCTTCAGGTCGGCCCGCCACTCATTGCCAATTCAGTCACGGTTCTATGGATGAGGGCCAATGCGTCCTGATTTTTCCTTGCGAATGCGCAGTCGTCTTTCGCGTAGACCACTCAGAAGTGAAGCAGCTCTCAAAGGCTGACCTTGGATCACCACTGACAAATGAATCGAGAGCAGGCCATTGCGCAGCCGGCCAAGGTTCGGTTATAGATCGTCCCCGCGAAGCACCCGTAGCTCAGCTGGATAGAGCGCTGCCCTCCGAAGGCAGAGGTCACAGATTCGAATTCTGTCGGGTGCGCCAATGATTTCAAAGAGTTAAACGATTTTTAACTTTGGAAGTTTTAGAAAAGTAAGCACATAGTAAGCACGGAGCTATGTCTCATGGCAGCACCGGCAATCCCAATTCCTTGAGATATTCATTGTGTTTGCTGGTTGCGTCTTTGATCTTCTCTTCTACTTCAACCAACTTTGCGTTGACCGCTGTCAGATCAATTTCTTCATCTGCTGTGGCTGTGCTGATGTAGCGGGAGATATTGAGGTTGTAGCCTTCCTCGGCGATCCGTTCCATGCCGATGCGCTTGGAGTAGCGGTCCTCTTCCTTGCGGAATTGGTAAGTGTCGATGATCTTGGCGATGTGCGCGTTCGTCAGTTGGTTCTGGCGTTTGCCTTTCACGAAGTGCTCGGCGGCGTTGATGAACAGCACGTCGTCGGGCTTCTTGCATTTCTTGAGCACGAGGATGCACACCGGGATGCCGGTGGAATAGAACAGGTTCGCGGGCAGGCCGATGACGGTGTCGATGTGGCCGTCTTTGAGCAGCTTGGTGCGGATGCGTTCTTCGGCTCCGCCACGGAAGAGCACGCCGTGGGGCAGGATGATGGCCATCACGCCTTCGTCTTTGAGGAAGTGAAAGCCGTGTAGCAGGAAGGCGAAATCGGCGGCGGATTTCGGAGCCAGTCCGTGATTCTTGAAGCGCACATCGTCGCCCATGGCTTCCGTGGGGTCCCAGCGGTAGCTGAAAGGCGGATTGGCGACGACGGCATCGAACGCGGGTTTCTTGGCGGGGTTCAGCTCGCGC
>JANLWG010000336.1:0-1638 GCA_031364405.1 Hyphomicrobiales bacterium | reverse complement strand
GGAACCTCTGATCAATTGATGCTTGCATTTTTGATGGCGTGATGAATGCTGATTTCAGTATGGCGCGCCGGGTTTCTTTTGAGCTTCGTGGTTCTGGTGCCGGTTGTTTCGGGCATCTGACCTTGATTGGACGTACCTGTGGCGTCAGGCCGCCGCACTTCGCAGCAGCTGACGCCGCTTTGTGTAGAGGTTGACAAGCGCAAAGCTGACCTGCAGCCGGTTGAGGTTCTTGGCGATGCCGCGATAACAGACTTTGCGGAACCCGAAGACGCACTTGAGAATGCGAAAGGGATGCTCCACATGGGCGCGCACCCTTGACTTTGTGCGGTTCTTCGCCACTTCCTTATCGCTGAGCGCTGAAGCGCGGTTGCCGCGATGATGGGTGAAATCCTGTGCCTGCGGTGCGGCTTTGCGGATCGCTTCGCGCTGGCCCTGGTATGCGCTGTCGCCCCACACGCGTGTTTCATTGCCATGCAGAATGTCTTCGATCGCTCGGCAGTCATGCACATTGGCGGGCGTCGCCGTCACCGCGTGGACAATCTTCGCTTTGCTGTCAACGCCGATGTGCGCCTTCAGGCCGAAATACCATTGGTTGCCTTTCTTCGTCTGGTGCATTTCAGGATCGCGCTTGCCGTCTTCATTCTTTGTCGAGGAGGGCGCGGCAATGATCGTGGCATCCATGATCGTGCCCGTGCCAATCTTGATACCTCTGGCACAAAGATGCTTGTTGACCATGGCAAACAGCCTCTCACCCAAAGCGTAGCTCTCAATCAAATGGCGGAACTTGCAGATCGTCGTCTCATCCGGCGCAGGCTCACGCCCCAGATCAACACCGGCAAAAACCCGCATCGCGGCGCTGTCGTACAAGGCATCCTCTGCCGCCGGATCGGACAGATTGAACCATACTTGCAGAAAATAAATGCGCAACATCCGCTCAGTGCCAATCGGCGGGCGGCCGCGTTCTCCCTTGGGATAATGAGGCTCGATCAGCCGACAGAGCTTCTGCCACGGCACAATCGCATTCATTTCATCGAGAAACCGCTGACGGCGAGTTTGCTTACTGTGAATCTCAAATCCCAAACCCGAAAATGTCATCTGGCGCATCGTGTTTCTCCACGCCAACTTGAATCATATCAAAGAAATGCCCACAAGCGAATAATTCAGAGGCTCCCTAGTAGCAGTTGGTACCGAAAGCCGGATGCGAGGCGTAGACTTCCGCTGTTGGCCCTAAGCGGCTGACCGCGATCTCCGGCAACTCTTCTGCAGTCAGGGGGTAAGCCGACGTAACGCAGACATCGGTTGACCAGCGCTGTTGATCCCCAACAGAATTCCAGCCGGATAGACACCCGGCGCGGGTTCCAATACCATCCGTCCCGCCAAGTCATTTGAAAGCTCCATCGTTCCCATGGCTGAAATTCGCGCCCAACGCCGCCTTGCCGCGATTCTGGCAGCCGATGTGGTTGGTTATTCGCGCCTCATGGAACAGGACGAGGCAGGCACTCTGGCCGCCCTCAAGGCGCGGCGGCACGATGTTCTGGTTCCGGTGGTCGCCCAGCATAATGGCCGTGTCGTCAAGGTGATGGGCGACGGTGTTCTGGTAGAATTCGGCAGTGCGGTCGACGCTGTGCAGTGCGCGGT
>JANLWG010000316.1:0-3921 GCA_031364405.1 Hyphomicrobiales bacterium | reverse complement strand
CATCCGCCAGGTGCCACATCAGCTGATCGAAGCCGGCATTGTTTCGGGCTGCACCAAATGGCAGTTGTTCCGCCGGGTGCAACTTCCCGTCGCCCTGCCGGAGATCATGCTGGGCATCAACCAGACGATCCTGCTTTCACTCAGCATGATCATCATCTGCGCCATGGTCGGCACCCGCGATCTGGGCCAGGAAGTCTTCAAAGCATTGTCAAAGGCCGATGCCGGGCGCGGCATTGTTGCGGGATTGGTGATCGCCTTCATCGGCATCGTTGCCGACCGCCTGATCACCGCATGGGTCAACCGCATGCGCGAACGCCGGGGATTGGCGCGATGACTCATGCGGAAGAAAGAGTCCGCGCCCTGTCCCTGTGGCGAGATCTAAAGAGCATCGTTGCACTCAAGGGGGGTGTTAGCAACGCGAGTTTCACGGTCGCCGATGCAACGGGAAAATACGTGGCGCGGGTGGGTGAGGATTATCCCTGCCACCAAGTTTCGCGCCAGCGTGAGGGCATTGCCAGCATAGCTGCTTTTGAAGCAGGGCTTTCGCCGGAAGTCGTCTACACGGAACCCGGCATCATGGTGGTGCGATTTGTGGAAGCGCGGACATATGCAGAGGCCGACGTGCGATCCAATGCTGGTGCATGTGTCGACATCGTTAAACGCTGTCATCGCGACATGGGCAAACGTATTTCCGGGCAGGGTGGCATTTTCTGGGTGTTTCAGATTCTGCGCGACTATGCCCACACATTGAAGGCGGGGAACCATCGTCACGTGGCCGATCTTCCGCACTGGATGAGGATCGCCGATGATCTCGAAGCGGCCCAGGTACCGCTGCCCATCATCTTTGGTCATCACGATTTGTTGCCCAGTAATTTCATGGATGATGGCAAGCGCCTTTGGCTCATCGACTGGGAATATGGCGCGTTCGGAACCGCGCTGTTCGATCTCGCCAACATCGCGGCGAACAATTCCTTTGCTGAGCCAGATGAACGGCGGATCATCGAATTCTATTTTGAACGCCACCCCGATGAAGCGTTATTGCGCGCGTTTTACGCGATGAAAGTTGCAAGCACCTTGCGCGAGGCCATGTGGGGCATGGTGTCGGAACTTCACCTCAATGCGCCCGGCGTCGACTACATCGCCTATGCGGCGGAGTATCTGGGGCGATTTGACCGTGTCTACAAGGATTACACCGACAAGTTTGGAAAATCATGACTATTCTCCCCAAGCATGCGCAATTCGTAATTGTTGGCGGCGGCATTGTCGGCTGTTCAACGGCCTATCATTTGGCTCGTGACTACAAGGCAGATGTGATCTTGCTGGAACAGAACAAACTTACATCAGGTTCGACCTGGCATGCGGCGGGGCTTGTTGGCCAGTTGCGCTCGTCGGCCTCGATCACCCAGGTTCTGAAATATTCGGTCGATCTCTACAAAAAGCTCGATCAAGAAACCGGTCTCGAAACCGGCTGGAAGATGACGGGTTGCCTGCGCCTTGCCACAACGCAGGACCGGTGGACGGAATACAAGCGCTTGGCTACCACGGCGCAAAGCTTCGGCATGGAGATGCATCTGGTCTCGCCAGCCGAAGTGAAGAGGATGTGGCCGCTGATGAATGCCGATGATCTGGTGGGAGCGAGTTGGTTGCCGACCGATGGCCAAGCTTCACCCACCGATATATCACAGTCGCTGGCCAAGGGTGCCCGCATGCACGGGGCGAAAATATTTGAAGGCGTCAAGGTTGAGGGTTTTGATATTGTTGAAGGCCGGGTGAAAGCAGTGCGCACCAATCACGGCAGCATTGTTTGCGACACGATGATCAATTGCGGTGGGCAGTGGGCTAGGCAGATCGGTGCCATGGCGGGGGTGAGCGTGCCGCTGCAACCGGTCAAACATCAGTACATCATCACCGAGAAGGTTGATGGACTCGCCACCGATGCAGCGACCATTCGCGACCCTGACCGGCGCACCTATTTCAAGGAAGAAGTGGGCGGACTTGTAATTGGCGGCTACGAGCCCGATCCCATTGAGTGGACGCACGGCGATGTACCGGACAATTTCGAGTTCCAGTTATTCGAAGATGACTGGGACCATTTCGAACAGCACATGGAGCAGGCGCTGGCCCGGGTGCCCGCCCTTGAGACCACTGGCATCAAAAAAATGATCAATGGCCCCGAGAGCTTCACGCCAGACGGGAATTTCATTCTGGGTGCGGCGCCGGAGCTGCGGAATTTCTATGTGGGAGCCGGCTTCAACGCCTTCGGTATTGCCAGCGGTGGCGGTGCGGGGTGGGTTCTGGCGCAGTGGGCACACAGTGGTGAAGCGCCGATGGATTTGTGGGTAGTTGATATCCGCCGCTTCTCCGACCTGCACAAGGACCGGCAGTGGACCGCGACCCGCACGCTCGAGGCCTATGGCAAGCATTACACCATCGTTTTCCCGCACGAGGAATATGTAAGCGGCCGTCCGCGCATCGTCTCGCCGCTCTATGACAAGTTGAAAAACCTCAACGCCTGTTTTGGATCGAAGCTCGGTTGGGAGCGCCCCAATTGGTTTGCACCGAGCGGCATGGATCCCAAGGACATTTATTCGATGGGGCGGCAGAACTGGTTTGCTGCCGTGGGTGAAGAACATAAGGCGGTGCGCGAGCGCTGTGGCGTGTTCGATCAATCGTCATTCTCGAAATATCAACTCACCGGCAGGGATGCCGCCGAGGCGATTTCGTGGATCTGCGCCAACAAGGTGGACCGCGCCCCGGGAAAGCTCACTTACACGCAGATACTGAATTCGCGTGGCGGCATTGAATGCGATCTCACCGTGGCGCGGTTGGCGGATGATCATTTCTACATCGTCACCGGTACTGGTTTCCGCACCCATGACTTTGCCTGGATTACCGATCATATCAAGCCGGGGCTGGACGCCAGACTCAGCGACATCACCGAAGATTTCGGAACGCTGGCGCTCATGGGCCCCAAGTCGCGGGATATCATTCAGGCGGCCACCACCGCCGATATGTCGAATGCCGGTTTCAAGTTCGGCGATGTACGCGAGATTGCCATTGCCGGGCATAAGCTCCGGGCGTTGCGCGTTACTTATGTCGGCGAACTTGGCTGGGAACTGCACATTCCGATCGGCGCAATCGGTGAGGTTTTCGATCAACTGATGTTGGTGGGCAAACCTCACGGCATCGCGCCTATCGGCTATCGCGCGCTGGAATCGCTACGCCTCGAAAAAGGTTATCGCGCCTGGGGATCCGATATCACGCCGAACGATACGCCATTTCATGCGGGGCTAGGTTGGGCGGTGAAGCTTAAGTCAAACCAGGCATTTCTTGGCCGCGAGGCGTGCGAGAGAATTGCAACAGCACCTCTTGCCAAAATGCTGGCGGGTTTTACGACAGAGCGCGAAGACATTGTGCTGGTGGGGCGCGAGACCATTCTCAGGAATGGCAGGCTCGCAGGCTATCTCACCAGCGGCGGCTATGGTTATACGGTGGGTACGCCTATCGGCTATGGCTATATCCGCGATGCGCTAGGTGTGAGCGAGGATTATGCCCGGTCGGGCAACTACGAGCTGGTCGTCGCCAACGAGACAGTGAAGGCACGGGTTTATCTCGAACCGCTTTATGATCCGGCGAATGCCAGAGTGAAAGCATGAGTTTCACTGTCGACCGCCACGTCCATATTCTCATCATCGGCGGTGGTGCGATCGGAACCTCGCTCGCCTATCACCTGGGGCGCGATGGGGCAAAGGACGTGCTGCTGGTCGAGAAATCGCAACTCACCCATGGCTGCACCTGGCATGCGGCGGGACTCGTCGGTCAGTTGCGGGCCAAGAAAAATCTGACGCGGCTGATGCAGAATTCCGTCGCGGTGTTCGACCGGCTGGAGAAGGAAACCGATCAGGCGATTTCGTGGAAGAA
>JANLWG010000295.1:0-10840 GCA_031364405.1 Hyphomicrobiales bacterium | reverse complement strand
TTCGGTTGATCCTGCCTTGATGATCAGAATGCTGGTGATCGGCTATTGCTTCGGCATTCGCTCCGAGCGTCGGCTGTGTGAAGAAGTTCATCTCAATCTGGCTTACCGCTGGTTCTGTCGGCTGGGGCTTGATGGCAAAGTACCGGATCATTCAACCTTCTCGCTGAACCGCAATGGCCGCTTCCGCCAGAGCAACATTCTGCGTCATCTCTTCGAGATTGTCATGCAACGTTGTTTGGCGGAAGGCTTGGTCGGTGGCGATGGCTTCGCAGTTGATGCCAGCCTCATTCAAGCCGATGCCAACAAACGACGTTCGGTGCCGGGTGATGAGTGGCGTGTGGATAACATTCGAGGTCATGCCGCAAAGTCAGTCAAAGAGTATCTGGCGACACTGGATGATGCAGCCTTTGGAGCCGCCAGTGAGGTCACACCGAAGTTCATCTCGCCATCTGATCCGGCAGCCCAGTGGACAGGGGCGTTGAGGGGACCAGCGTTCTTTGCCTATGCCACCAATTATCTGATCGATTCCGAGAATGCGATCATCGTCGATGTTGAAGCGTCGCGTGCAATCCGGCAGGCAGAAGTGGGTGCAGCCCGCACAATGATCGAGCGGACAGAAGAACGCTTTGCTCTTAAGCCAAAGCGACTAGCAGGCGATACGGCCTATGGTGCGGCGCCCATGCTGGCCTGGTTGGTGAAGGAAAAAGGCATCTCACCACATATCCCGGTCTTTGACAGATCACAGCGAGACGATGGGACCTTCTCACGGGCCACCTTCACCTTTGATCAAAAGCGTAACATCTATGTGTGCCCGCAAGGCAAAACCTTGAAGACGAGCGGACGCATCCTGTCAGATAACACTTACCGCTATCTCGCGAGCACACATGATTGCGGTCCATGCCTCCTGAAACAACAATGCTGCCCCAACACGCCGCAGCGCAAGATACCCAGAGACATCAACGAAGTTGCCCGCGATGTGGCTCGGTCTCTTTATGAAACACCTGCCTTCGCGCAATCACGGCGCGAACGCAAGAAGGTGGAGATGCTGTTCGCCCATCTCAAGCACATCCTCAAACTGGGACGGCTGCGATTGCGCGGGCCCTGTGGCGCACGAGATGAGTTCCTCCTTGCAGCAACAGCCCAAAACCTCAGAAAGCTTGCCAAGCTGAGGCCGAAACTGCCACCAACGCCTCAGCCAGCATAAGATAATCGGAGAAACCAAGCCTGATATAAACGAAAATCTCAGTCTACAGCGAAACCGGCCTAACAGAACGGAACGTCCGCTTCTATCAAAAGCAGACACAGAAACTTCGTCAAAATACGACTAAATCAACAATATCGGCCCATTTGAGACTTGCCAGTTTTGTCCTCCGAGGGCTGCTCTTTAGGGGAAAGCAGACAGGACGACTGGCTCGAAAATGGAATGAGGATCAGAGTAATTTTAGTCGTCGAATGGCGTCAACGTGCCCTTCACATTCTGGTTTTCGCTGACCGATTTCCCATCGCCAGAGAGTTGTAGCGTCGGCGCCAAGTTAGGCAGCTAATGCTCTCCGACTGAGGCCATGATGGCGACGATATGCCATCAGGCGCTCCCCAAGTGTGCCGGGTTCCGGACTAGGGTCGTGGCCTAGAAATTCGATGATCCCCGGCCAGTGCTTCGTGGCTGGATAACAGCGGTCCTTTTCCCAGTTAGCATAGGTTTCCTTCTCCAATTTGAAGCGTACCCGTAGGTCCCGCTGCCAGAGACCCAACTCCATCCGCCGCTTCTTGAGATGCTCGCCTAGTGTCCGCGGCAATAGTACCCAGGGTCTCGGTTTCAATGATTTCAATAGCTTAGGTCCAAATGGCAAGAAGGCAACGCGCGTCTGAAGATGCAGGGCGTTCAGGACTTCGGCGCCTACGGGATAGAATTGCGCATGAAGATGATGACCAAGCCCGGCGAACAATTCCCCATCCGCCGCAAAGCCTATGTCAGGCTGAAGCAGCTCTTTGAGGAGAACGGCATATTGATTCCATTCCCCACCGTGCATGTGAAAAGCAGCGGCGATAACGTGGATGCCGCCGCGGCCCAGACGGCGATTGCCGCCAAACCCGTTCCGGCGGCGTGAGGCTCAATCAGAATCTTGCTTCGGCAAGATGGGCAATTTGGGCGCCGAGCTCATAGTAGGTTTCCTTGATGGCGCGCAAACTGACATCGCTTGGGTTGGTCACCGGAAGCGGCAGGCCGGCTTCGTTCGTGCGGCCCAGGATATGTTCTGCCAACACCCGCCCGAACACGGTGCCCGGAGCAATGCCCCGGCCGTTATAGCCATTGAAGCATATGACATTGGGAGCCAGACGGTGGAACCTCGGCAAGTGATTGCCGGTCATGCCGATCATGCCATACCATTCAGTGTCGAATTCAACTTCGCCGATGTGCGGGAATATCTTGTGAAGGGCGCGCTTGGCCCAGGCGCGATGAATGGCGGTACCGCTGCCGCGAAGAGCTCCCACGCTGCCAAAGATGAAGCGCCCGGCCCGGTCAAAGCGAAACGAGCTCAGCACTTGCCTGGTGTCCCAGGCGCCCTGGCGGCCAGGCAGTATCGACTTCCGCACATTGTCGCTCAGAGGCTTGGTGGCAAAATTGAAATAGGGCAGACGCACCTGCTCGCGGCGGATTTCCGGCCACGGCGCGTTGGAGTAGGCATCGGTCGCCACCACGATCCATTGAGTTTCGAGTGAACCCGCCGCCGTGCGGACTGTCCAATTGCTGGCACCCCGTTGAGCTCCGTTCACCGCACTGCCGGTGTAAATCGTGGCACCGGCGGCGATGGCGGCCCGCGCCAATCCCCGCACATAGGCAAGCGGCTGAATGGTACCGGCGCGGAGATCAAGCAACGAACCGGTATAAGCTGTGCTGCCCACTTTCTCCGCTGTTTCATTTTGATCGAGCAACCGCACGGGAGCACCCCGCGCCGTCCATTGCCGGGCGCGTTCGGCAAGTTCAGCAAATCCCCTTTGGCCCACCGCACAATGCAGCGTGCCATTGCGCACCGGCTCGCACTCGATGCCAAATTTTTCAATCAGCTCCCAAACATAAGCCGGAGCATTGCCGAGGAGATTGAGCAGACGCTCGCCATGTTCAACCCCGAGCGCCGCTGGAATATCCTCCGGCATCACCCACATGCCGGCATTGACCAGGCCAACATTGCGCCCCGATGCGCCAAAACCAATGTCGGCAGCTTCGAGAACCGCCACCTTGACTCCCCCTTGCGCCAGATGAAGTGCGGTCGACAGTCCGGTGAAGCCAGCACCAACCACGGCCACATCGGCTTTCGCCGAATCCAAGAGCACATGAGTTTCAGGAGCGGGCGGAGCCGTCAGTTCCCACAGCCCATGGGAGCGGCGATCATTCTGCATGGGTCCTCAGCCTTCTACTTCTTTTCTCGCCACCAGATCAATGAAACGGTCAACATCCGTTTCGGGTGTCGCAAACGACGCAATGAAACGCACAAAAATTTCATCGGGTGCTATACCATCGCCGAGACTGTCCGGCATCCAGTCGTAAAACTTGGCACCCGTTGCCAGCAGCTTGTCGTTGAGCGCGCGCGGCATGATGGCGAACACTTCATTGGCCTGAACCGGATTTGGAATGCGAACCGATTTGATGGGCTTGAGACCGGCGGCCAATCTCCGCGCCAGCCCGTTGGCGCGGCGGGCATTTTCCAGCCACAGATCATTGTCCAGATAGGCCAGCATCTGGGCGCCAAGATAACGGCTTTTCGACACCAGTTGCCCGCCACGCATGCGGCGATGGCCAAAGTCTTCGGCCAATGCCAGATCGAAAAACACCACCGCCTCCAGCATCATGGCGCCGTTCTTCGTCGCCCCAAACGACATCACATCGACGCCCGCCTTCCAGGTCACATCGGCTGGTGCGCAGGAAAGACCCGCCACCGCATTGGCAAAGCGCGCGCCATCCATGTGAAGCTTTAAGCCACGGGGTGCGATTGCCGCCGAGATCGCCTTCACTTCCGCTGGTGAATAAACCGTTCCGAGTTCCGTCGCATTGGTAATCGAAACGCCTTTGGGCCTGGGATCATGCTCACCACGGATAAAACCTCCAAGTGTCTTGGTGATCATCGCCGGTGTAATCTTGCCGCCTGGCCCGTTGAGGCCAAGTATCTTGGCGCCGCCGGTAAAAAATTCCGGCGAATTGCATTCATCGCAGCAGATATGCGCCTCGCCATGGCAGATAATGGCGCCATAACCCGGTGTGATTGCCGACAGTGAAAGGCCGTTGGCCGCCGTTCCCGTCGTCACCAGAAAGGCGCGAACCTGTTTGCCGAAAACCTCCGAGAGCTTTTCTTCCGAGCGCCGTGAAAGATCATCGCCCGCATAAGAAGATGCAGTACCGGTATTGGCCTCCGACAGTGCCGCGAGAATTCGGGGGTGAACGCCATAGACGTTATCGGATGCAAAATTCATGAAAGACAGACTCCTTGCGGCGGGAGTCTTGTCTAACGCCTAGCAATCAGGTGGTCGAGTGAGATTTTTCCCGGCCTTTATTTGACCAGCATGAGCAGCATCGGCAGATCGCTGAGATCGCCTGCCGGATGGGACGCTGGGGTTACCCGCAGCGCCCCCAAATGATCAGGCCGGACGCTTGATCGGCTCAAGCGAACCTGGTCCGAGCGGTGTTTCGGTAGTCACGCAGGTACCCTTTGGCGCCAGCTTCCACGAATTGCCCTGATAGTCGATGGTCGAGGTTCCGGCACAAGTGGTGCCCTCACCCGCCTTGCAATCGTTCTGGCCCTTGAGGGCTATGCCGTAGCATTTTTCCATGTCGGCCGCCTGCACCGCCGTGGCTCCAATTCCGGCGAGGGCCGCCGTCAAGGCGCCAGCGATTGTCAACAGGGCCGTGCGTTTCGATGTGTCCATATTGGTTTCTCCTTGTGGTGTGAGCCGTGGCCGATAACACTTTACTCGCCAAAACGCCGCTCAATAGGAAATCACTTGAACGTAATGATCTTGTGATCCAGTCCTCACCGTGCTGCGGAAGCCTGGCGGCGTACCCGCCCATCCAGCAAAATCACCATCAGTCCTGCCACCATGATCAATACCATGCCCGCCACCGCAATTCCATTCGGCACATTTCCGAATATGGTGAATCCCGCCAGCAGCGCCCACACGGTGAAACAATAATAGAAGGGCGCCAGCGTTCTGGCATTGGCATAGCGGAATGCCTGGAACAAGAATACATGACCACCGATCAGAAAAACCCCGCCGACCGCCATTAACAGCATATGTTTGGGCTGCGGCGGTACCCAAGTCTCGAACACGAAGGTGGCGATTCCCGCCGCCGCCATGACGATGATGAGCATGGCGAAGGCTACAACCAGGGTTGGTATGTTTGGCGGCACCTTGCGCGAAACGATGTCGCGAGCTGCCCCGCCGACCGCGGTGGCCAGCCCCAGGATGGCATAGGGCGAGGCCGTCGCCGTGCCGGGCTGGGCCACCAGCAGCGCACCAGCAATGCCAAGTCCGATCAGTATCATGCGGGCAAAACCCACACGTTCGCCCCAAAACAGCGCCATGCCGGCGACTATTAAAATTGGCGAAGTTTGAAATATCGCGGTGAGGTCGGCGAGCGCCATATGCGGCAGCGCCAGCACGAATGCGATCACCGCGAAAACTTCGCACGCCCCGCGCAAGATGACCCAGCGATTGCATGCAAAGCGAATCTCGGATTTGTACCCCAGCAACAAAAGCAGCGGCAAGCACCACAGGCTCGCTGCAATTCCGCGCATGAACAGCACCTGCAAGGGCGGTGCATCGGCCATCACCAGCTTCATGCAGCTATCGTTGGCAACGAATGAACCTGCGGCCAGCACCATGCAGGCGATGCCGCGCAGATTTGAGGGGCGTGTCATGGGGCCTCGGGTGTCGGGTGTCGGGTGTCGGGTGCCGGGTGCCGGGTGCCGGTCGGAATTCTGCTCCTTCCTACCCGCAGCACCGGTGCTTGGCAAACTAACCTTGCTCAGGTTGCCAGGCTGATCGGCACCCTGAGATAATGGATGCCATTGGCATCGGCCGGCGGCAGCTTGCCCGCCCGCATATTGACCTGGATCGACGGCATGAGCAGTGCGGGCGCCGAAAGTGTCGCATCGCGCGAGGTCCGCATCGCCACGAACTCATCTTCGCTGACTCCTTCATGGACGTGCACGTTGCGGGCAAGCTCTTCGCCCACCGTTGTCTCCCAGGCATAATGATCGCGCCCGCCCTTGGGCAGATAATCGTGGCACATGAACAGGCGCGTGTCCTTTGGCAGCGCCAGCAGCCGCTTGATCGAGCGGTAAAGCATGCGAGCATCGCCGCCCGGAAAATCGGCCCGCGCCGTGCCATAGTCCGGCATGAACATGGTATCGCCGACAAACACTTGATTGCCGATCTTGTAGGAAACGCAAGCCGGCGTGTGGCCCGGCGTGGCGATCACCTCGCCGGCAAGCTTGCCGATCGCGAATGTATCGCCATCCTTGAACAGTTGATCGAATTCGGATCCGTCGCCCGAGACATCGAGCGCATTAAACACCGGGCGGAAAATCTTCTGCACCTCGCGGATGCGCTCGCCGATGGCGACCTTGGCGCCAGTCTTGATCTTGATATAGGGTGCACCCGAAAGATGATCGGCATGGACATGGGTCTCCAGCACCAGTCCGATCTTGAAGCCTTCCGCCGCGGCCTTTGCCAATATCGCCTCGGCCGACTTGACATTGGCCTTGCCCGACTTGTGATCATAATCGAGTACCGGATCGATCACCGCCGCCTGACTGGTGTCAGGATCGGCCACCAGATAGCTCACCGTATTGGTGGGCTCGTCAAAAAACGCATGAATGATGGCGTTGGCGCTCATGGAATTCTCTCCAGAAGAATCATCGATAGGTCCCCTTCCCTCCTCGCGGGGGAAGGTGGATTGCGCTGCAAGCGCAAGACGGATGAGGGGGCGGTTCAGCCAATCCGGTCCTGCAATTCTCACGCTGAACCAACCCCTCATCCGGCGCTTCGCGCCACCTTCCCCCGCAAGGGGGGAAGACAAATACCGATATGATCCGCTGAGCAATCATTGCCTGTCCGATTAGCATATTTTCACTTGACAATATATTAGATAATTCTAAATTAGCAATACCTAATGTAAAAGGATAATGTGGCAACCGTGTTGATCGACCGGTCCCTGGCCGATTTCGCAGCCCGCGCCAGCGAAGCGGCAGCAATGCTGAAGGCGCTTGCCAACGAGAAGCGGCTGATGATTCTGTGCAAGCTGCTTGAGCATGGCGAAATGAGCGTCATGGCGCTGTGCGATGAGGTGGGTCTCAGCCAGTCCGCCCTGTCGCAACATCTGGCCCGGATGCGCGACGAGAATATCGTCGGCTTCCGCCGTGATGGCCAGACGATTTTCTACCGCGTCGCCAGCCCCGACGCGGGCCGCATCCTCAAGACCCTCAAGTCAATCTACTGTTGAAGGAAGCAAACTCATGTCCCTCCCGCTTATCACCCCCTCCGATGCCAAGGCTCTTGTCGAACGAGGTGCAATCTTGATCGACATCCGCGAGATCGACGAGTTTGCCCGCGAGCGCATACCGCAATCGAAGAATGCACCTCTTTCAAAACTTGACGGCAGCACCATCGGTAGCGAGGATCAGGCAATCGTCTTCTTGTGCAAGTCGGGTGCCCGCACCGTCGCCAATGCCCCCAGGCTCAAGGCATCGGCAAGCTGCGAAGCCTTCATCATCGAGGGCGGCATCGAGGCCTGGAAGCGGGCAGGCTTTCCGGTTGCCGTCGACAAAAAGCAACCCATCGAGATGATGCGGCAGGTGCAGATCGCCGCTGGCAGCCTCGTCGTCCTCGGCGCCGTCCTCGGTTATGCCGTGGCCCCCGGTTTCTATGCCCTGTCAGGCGCGGTCGGTGCCGGCCTGATGTTCTCCGGCATCAGCGGCACCTGCGCCATGGCCCGCATCCTGAAGCTCATGCCGTGGAATAGCACTACGGCTTGATGCAACACATCCTTGCAATCATTTCCGGCTCGCTCGTCGGCTTCGTGCTGGGACTGGTGGGAGGCGGTGGCTCGATCATCGCCGTACCGCTGCTGCTCTATGTCGTCGGCGTGACTTCACCGCATCTGGCGATTGGCACCAGCGCGATTGCCGTGTCGCTGAGTGCCGCAACCAATCTGGTCAGTCATGCCCGCCGGGGCATGGTGAAATGGCCATGTGCGATGTCCTTCTCGGCAGCTGGTGTCGCCGGTGCCTGGGCCGGATCGAGCCTGGCCATGCGGGTTCCGGGAGACGCCCTGCTGGGTCTTTTCGGCTTGTTGATGACCATTGTCGGTATTGTCATGTTGTTGCGCAAGGATGCCGAAGGCAATCCCGGCATTCGTCTGAGCTTTTCGACCGCCCGCGAGATATTACCGCTGTTGTTGGGCGTGGGCTTCGCCGTCGGCGCGTTGTCGGGCTTCTTCGGCATTGGCGGCGGGTTTCTCATTGTGCCGGGCCTGATGCTGGCCACCGGCATGCCGATTGCCTACGCTATCGGAACGTCGCTGGTCGCCATCAGCATTTTCGGCGCAACCACCGCTGCCAATTACGCGGTCTCGGGGCTGGTGGACTGGCCCATTGCCGGTCTCTTCATACTGGGCGGCGTCCTCGGCGGTATTCTCGGCAGTTTCGCCAATCAACGCCTTTCCAGCCACAAAGGCTTGCTAAGCCTGTTTTTCGCGGGCTTCGTCATTCTCACCGGCCTCTACATCACGCTGAACACATTTGGAGTCATCCCATGAAATACACATTCGACCGCAAGATTACCGGCAGCTTCGACGATGTCGTTGGCCGCACTATCGTCGCCCTCAAAACAGAGGGCTTTGGCGTGCTGACCGACATAGATGTCCGCGCCACCATGAAAGCCAAGCTCGGGGCTGAATTTCGCCCCTACCGGATTCTCGGTGCCTGCAATCCACCGCTGGCCCATCAGGCGCTGCAGGTTGAGGACAAGATCGGCGCCATGCTGCCCTGCAATGTGATCGTCCAGGAGAAGTCCGATGGTGTCGAAGTCTCCGCCGTTGATCCGCTCTCGGGAATGGAACGGATCGGCAATCCAGCACTGACCGCAATCGCTGGTGAAGTAACGGCCAAGCTGAAGCGGGTGCTCGCCGCAATCTGATCGCGCAATATTATTGCGTATTTCGGCCTGTGCCATTTCCTTCCTTGCGCAGGCCGCTCCAGTCTGTCATAAAGAATAAAGGACAGTAACGCTGTCCTTTCGCGGTGCAACAACAAGGTATTTGGCCCGGATGTTCCGGAATGCGACCACCAAGGCCCTGAAAGCGACGGCAAATACTGCCGCCTGCACAGCTTGCGACCGCCGAGCTCCCCCCGCCAAACGCAATTAGGGGCAAGCTCGGGCACCACTAGGGTGGCCTTCGAGTTTGATCCCCTAAAGGTAGGGCCCCTTAGCCCTTCGAGATCAAACCCGAGCGCCAAATGACAGTCATCCCGAGGGTTCATCGATGAGCCCAAAGGAGTACAATGGGTTGAGGACAAGAGAAGGACGGAGGCCATGACTGTTCACATGCTGCCGGAAGGACTCCCCGAAGCGCACGGGCTTTACCATCCCCGCAACGAACACGATGCCTGTGGTGTGGGCCTCATCGCCAACATCAACAACATCAAGAGTCATCGCATTATCGCCGATGGTCTCTCGATCTTGAAGAATCTCGAGCACCGCGGTGCGGTGGGCGCTGACCCCAAGGCTGGCGACGGTGCTGGTGTGATGATCCAGGTTCCCCATGATTTTTTTGCCGAAGAGGCCAGGCGCCTGGGCTTCGAATTGCCCGCCCCCCAGCAATATGGCGTGGCCTACCTGTTCATGCCGCGAGAACCCGTCTACCGCCAGGATATCGAACGCATCTGGTGGGAAACCAGCCGCGAGGAAGGCCTCAAAGTTCTGGGCTGGCGCGATGTACCAGTTGATTCCTCCGTACTCGGGATTTCGGTCAAAGGTACTGAACCAGCGCACCGTCAGCTGTTCATCGGCAAGGGCCCGACCATCCGCGACGAAGCCCATTTCGAGCGCAAGCTTTTCGTCTGCCGCAAGGTGGTATCAAACCGCGTACTCGAAGTGCTTGGCCCCAAGGGCCGCGCCTATTATCCGGTGTCGGTCTCGGCTCGCACCATCGTCTACAAGGGTCTGGTGCTCGGCAAGGATTTAGGCAGTTATTACAAAGACCTCGAAGACCCGCGCATCGAGTCGGCACTGGCCCTCGTGCATCAGCGCTTCTCCACCAACACCTTCCCCAGTTGGCCGTTGTCCCACCCTTACCGCTTCATCTGCCACAACGGCGAAATCAACACGGTGCGCGGCAACTATAACTGGATGGCGGCGCGCCAGGCCAACATGACCTCGGAAGTTCTCGGCCAGGATTTGTCCAAGCTGTGGCCGATTTCCTACGAGGGCCAATCCGACACCGCGTGTTTCGACAACGCATTGGAATTTCTCACCATGGGTGGTTATTCGCTGCCCCACGCCATGATGATGCTGATCCCCGAAGCCTGGGCCGGCAATCCGCTGATGGATGAAGACCGCCGCGCCTTCTACGAATATCACGCGGCCCTGATGGAGCCATGGGACGGCCCGGCTGCGATGGCCTTCACCGATGGTAAGCTGATCGGCGCCACCCTTGATCGCAATGGTTTGCGCCCCGCCCGCTATCTCGTCACCGACGATGGCCACGTGCTGCTCGCCTCCGAAATGGGCTGCCTGCAATTTGCCGAAGAGCGCATCACTCACAAGTGGCGATTGCAACCCGGCA
>JANLWG010000280.1:0-8287 GCA_031364405.1 Hyphomicrobiales bacterium | reverse complement strand
GACCAATCTTGACGATGCCGATGTCGACCGCACGCGGATTGTTGTCGACGGCGCGGCGGGCTCTGGCATGAGCGTTGCCATCGAAACCGCTGACGGCGATTATGGTGCGGTGGTGGTGCCAGGTGCCAACCGCAAGATTGCAGCGACGCAACTCGATGGTCTTACAGCCACGGTGTTGCTCTTGCAGAATGAGATTGAACCAGCGATCAATCTTGCGGCAGCGGAGCGCCTGAACCCCCTTGGCGCTATCGTTATTCACAACATGGCGCCGTTCGTGGTGGTCGATCAACGGTTGCTGAAGTTGACCGATGTGGTGGTGGTCAACCGGATTGAAGCTGAAGCGATGACCGGAGAGACAGGTTACCGGCGGGCGGCGATGGCGATTGCGACGATGGGTTGTACTGCCATCGTGACGGTAGGCGAACGGGGCTGCGTAGTGGCATCACGCGATGGCTCGATTGCCGATGTTCCGGCGATACCAGTGAAAGTTGTTTCAAGCCACGGGGCGGGCGATTGCTTTTGCGGAACCCTGGCAGCGGAGTTGGCGAAAGGCATCAACCTTGCTGCCGCCACTGCGAAAGCGAGTGCGGCTGCGGCACGGCTGGTGAGCGGTCAGCTCGCCATTTGAAAGCGCGCGTCGGTCTGATCAAGGCGTTTGCGGATTTGCGTTACGATGAGTGAACCGTCGGGGATGCAATTGTCGTAGGTGAGATACTCACCGGATCTCACCGGCAAGACGATCCTGGCATTCTCGGCGAGTCCGAGCGGTACGGCATTACAGCGGCGGCATTCCGCCGCGGTCATGGCACACGCGCGGTATTGAGTTTCGCCGATCCTGCCGAGGATTTCGCCCACCTTCAAATCGCGTTTGGCCACGGTTATGGCTTCGGCGACGGGATGATCGAGCGGCACCATGTCGGCGCGGTTGTGGAGCACGGCACGGGCGGCTGACAACGGCACTTCAAGGCTGGTCAGATGATAGGGCCGGAAGATCGAAAAGAACGGACCCTTGCCAACCTTCAAATCGACCATGCGCTCGAGCACGCGCGGGTGATCGGTTTCGACAATGCAAAACACACCGGGCGCAACACCCTTGCCGATCGAATAATCAACGCAGCCTTTTTTTGACAGCACGCCGCCATGGGACTTTGGCACCAGCACCGAGGCCAATTCATCGCGCGTGGCGGCGGGTCCGTGCATGCCGGCGATGTCGGGCACCAGGCCGGTGCAATTGGCAATGGCCACCATTTCAATCATGGTCTTGGAGCCATCGATGAATTCGACCAGCATGCGGGCGTTCATGTTGCGCTCGCGGGCTTCTTGCTCATAGTCGGCGGGAACCGCTTCGAACTTCAACGGATTGTTCTTGCCCTTGCCGGCGCAGACGACGGTAAGCCCGAGGGACTGCGCGAAGCCGATGATTTCGAGTGCGGCTGCAGGTTCGTCACCAGCGGCACCAGTATAGACAACGCCAGCCTTGCGGGCCTCATCATGGAGGTAGCGGCCAATGGTGATATCGGCTTCGACATTGAGCATGACTACGGGCTTGCCGTTGCGGATTGCATCAAGGGCGAAAAGTGTTCCTACATTGGGGTTGCCGGTAGCGTCGATCACTACATCAATCCGGCCCGCCGCTGCCAGGGCGGCAAGATCGGAAGTGATGGCGAGTTTGCCGCGTTCGATAGCCGCATCGATAGCAGGAGCCGAGTTTGCCTCGATAATATTGGCGCGGTCATGGCCGGCCAATACGGCGGCCGCAATGGCGGCGGGGATGTTGATCTCGGCTACCGCTCCCAATCGTAAACCCGGCATGAGGGCCAACTGAACCACAAGGTCGGTTCCCATTTGGCCCGCACCAGCGAGACCCACGGTTACCGGGCGGCCCGCTTCGACGCGGGCCTGCAATTCGGCAACAAGGGACGAGACGTTGGCGATCATGCGTTCTTGGCTTTCTTGTCACGGCGCTTGGGTGCGAATACTGCATGGGAGTCGTTCTTGCCAAGCTCGCCCGGCTGTTTGCCATAAGTCTTGAAGCGGGCGAGAACGGTCGACATTTGCTCTTCGCTAAGGATGACGGGCTTGCCAGTCTGAAGTGCCGCCCAATATTGATGGCTGATGGTTTCGACTTCGCCAGCTAACCACAGGGCCTTGTCGAGATTGGGTCCGAAAACGATCTGGCCGTGATTGGCGAGAAGGCAAGCGGCGCGGCCTTCCAGCGCCTTGAGCATGGTATCGGACAAAGCCTGGGTGCCGAATTCAGCATAATCCGAGCAACGGATGGTGGTGCCGCCACCGACACCGATCATGTAATGAAAGGGCGGAATATCCTTGCGCAGGCAGGCCAATGCAGTGGCATAGATCGAATGGGTGTGAACGATGGCGGCGGCTTCCGGGCGGTGGCTGAAAATATCCATGTGCATGCGCCACTCGGTCGATGGCAGATATTCACCGCGATAGCCGCCATCGAGGTCCATCTCGACGACGTGTTGAGGTTTCATCTTGTGATAGGGCACGCCAGAGGCGGTGATGAGGAACCCCTCATCGGTCCGTACACTGACGTTCCCGGATGTGCCCTGGTTGATGCCTTCTTCATTCATCTTGAGGCAGGTTTCGATCACTTTCTTGCGCAGGCCCAGGAACTTCAGCTTTGTCATGACGGACTCCAATGCCTCGAATGGCGCGGCAACCTACAGACCTAATCCCGCGCCGTCCACTAGAACGGTAATACGATTGACGCATGGCTGACGATTGCGCAAAGTCGCACACCTTGGAGATCTGTTCATGCCTGCTGCAATGCCACGCGGAATAGCTGTTGCCGATGCCGGCGCCACCAATACCAAAATGGCGCTGTTTTCGGCTGCGGGGGAACTGGTGGCCGAGCGTCATGTGGCAAGCCGGCATGTGGAAGGCCCGCCTTACCGCCATATCGACCCCGAACCCATGGTGCGGCTGTTGCGCGAGGCGCTGCCGGAACTTGACCGCATTCTGCCTATCGATGTGATCGTGCCGTGTGCCCATGGAGCGGCCCTGGCCTGTCTGACAGGCGATGGATCGCTGGCCCTGCCAGTCATGGATTATACCGCGGAGCCGCCGCCTGAGATCGTGGCGGACTACCGCAAAATCATGCCGTCATTCGCGGAAAGCTGCTGCCCCCTTTTACCGATGGCGCTGACCCATGGGTTACAACTTTATTGGCAGCAACGGGCTTTTCCGGCGCAGTTTGCCAAGGTCACGACGGTGATCCCGTGGATTCAATATGTGGGCTTCAGGTTATCGGGCAGGGCGGTAACGGAGATCACCAGCATGTCGTGCCAGACGCATTTGGTAAACGCGGCGGATGGCGGGTTGTCGTCGTTGGTGCGCGGCCAAGGCTGGGAAAAACTTTTTCCGCCAATGACAAAGGCCTGGGAAGAGATTGGTGAACTCAAGCCCGAATTTCGCGGCCAGAGCTTTCGCGGGCGGGGCCGGGTGGTGGCCGGCATTCATGATTCCTCGGCCACTTATGTGCGCTATCTCTCCGGCGGATTGACCAAGTTCACGCTGCTGTCAAGCGGCACGTGGATCATTAGTTTCGATACATCGACAACCGTCGATCAACTGCGCGAAGAGTTCGACACGGCGACCAATACCGATATTTTTGGCCGCGCCGTGGCTATCTCGCGTTTCTTTGGCGGCAAGGAGTTTGAAACGCTGGCCGGTGCGGCGCTGGAGACCGAGCCGTCGCTTCAACTTGTGGCGGGGCTGGTTGGGCGCGGTGTTATGGCGCTGCCGTCGTTCACGGCGGCGCCTGGTCCAATGCCGGGATCGGGTCACCGGGGACGGATAATTGGCGATATTGAAAGCGATGAGGAACAGGTGTCGCTGGCCTCGCTCTATTGCGCGTTGATGGTAGCGGAACAATTGGATGCGGTGGGCTCACGCCATGATGTGATTGTCGATGGACCATTCGCCATGAACAAGGTGTTTCTGGCGGTGCTGGCGCAGTTGCGTGTTGGACAAGAAGTCTTTATTTCCCAGCTGCGCGATGGCACCACGGCGGGCGCTGCCTGTCTGGCGCTGATGCAGGACGGAATGTTGCCCTCGGTCGCATTGAAGCTGATTGCCGCCGCCCCGGCCGCCATCGCGGGTCTTGCAGCCTATCAATCGCGGTGGAAGGAGAAGGCCCGCGAGAATAGCCGCTAGTCTGAATTGTCTGTTGACTGGTTAACAGTTTGGCAAGGGCGGCGGCGCACACTCAACCACAGTCCTGTGTGAGGTGTCCCATGCATTCTGTTCCGGAATTTGGGGTCGCGGCCCCGGTTTTTACCCTGACGTGCCCCGGCTATCGTGGCCAGCAAGATCATGCCGGCGGGTCGCGGCAGGAAGGTAACCTTTCATTCTCGATTGGCAATGACGTGGTAGCCGAAATCGATCACGTTGACCTTTTGGAAAGCTGGCGCGCGGCATCCGGTCTCAGCACGGCGGAAGCCCTGAAGATGAGCGAAGTGGCGGCCCTTCACCTGACCGAAATGCTCGAGTCCGGGCTGGCCTCGACCGACCTCACGGAAGCGGTGACCGATGCCGCCGTGGTGTTTCTGCTGGCGATGAAACGCTTCGGCATTTCCGACCCAAAGCGGATTCCCGCCTGCATCGTGATGTGGGATGGACACAATGGCCGGGAGCGTGTTCTTCTGGGGGCATGAAGAAGCGCAGTCCCGACAAATCTCCCCCGGTCTCCCCACCCGACTACGGCCGCCAGTTGCGCGGCCTTGGCTTTAACCTGCTGGTAACCGATGTGGCGCGGGCGGTGAAATTTGCTGTCAATGTGTTGGGCGCCACCAGTTTTTATGATGATGATGATTTCGCCGCCCTGAAGCTCAATGGCGGTGATTTCATGTTTCACGCCGACCATACGTATCGCGACCATCCGCTGATTGGTGTGGTGGCGGGCGTTGAGGGGCGCGGTGCTGGCGTTGAACTGCGTATCTACGGCTGCGATCCCGATCAAGCCGAGGCCCAGGCCCGGGCTGGCGGCTGGACGGTTCTGGCCGGAACCATGGACAAACCGCACGGCCTCAGGGAATGCATGATTATTGACGATGAGGGATATGTCTGGGTGCCGGGGATTGCCATCAAGAGTTAGGACCACGCCCGGCGCACTTGTCGTGGTTCATTTTGAATTAACGCAATTGACCCTCAACAGATATTAGGCTTCGGTATAGACTGTCCCATGGCAGCAATGCCGTTTCTCTCTTTGAATTTTCCGGAACGCGAACACAGGACATGACCGACGCCAGGCCCCAGCGCCGTCTCGCGGCAATTCTCGCCGCCGATATTGCCGGTTACTCGCGCTTGGTTGGGGCCGATGAAGCCGGAACCATCGCCGCACTGCGCGAAATGTGGAGCAAGCGTTTCAATCCCGCCGTTGCCGCGCATCGTGGCCGCATTGTCAAAATGATGGGGGACGGTGCGTTGGTCGAGTTTGCCAGTGCGGTCGATGCGGTGGAATGTGCTGTCGCAATTCAGCAGGCGATGGCAGTTTACAATAGCGAGTGGCAGGGCCTGCCGCCGGTCGAGTTCCGTATTGGCGTGAACCTCGGCGATATCATCATCGACGGTGAAGACATATTCGGCGATGGCGTCAATGTGGCGGCCCGTCTGGAGGGACAGGCGCCAAAGAGCGGAATTCTGATAGCGGATTCCGTGCATGCCCAAATCAAAGGCAAAGTTAGCGCCGCCTTTACTGAAGCCGGTACTCTCACCCTCAAGAACATTGCGGCACCAGTCCGCGCTTGGCGCTGGGATGGCGGCGGGCCATCGGCACCGGTTGCGGCAGCGCCTGGTCCAAGCGAAGTTCCGTCGATCGCGGTGCTGCCGTTCGTCAATATGTCAGGCGATCCGGAGCAGGAATATTTCGCCGACGGCCTGGTCGAGGACATCATCACGACACTTTCGAAGCTGGCGGGATTGCGGGTGATCGCGCGTAATTCCAGCTTCGTTTACAAGGGGCAGGCTGTCGACATTCGCGAGGCGGCAAAACAACTGGGTGTGCGTTACGTGCTTGAGGGCAGCGTTCGCAAGGGTGGTAACCGCATCCGCATAACCGCCCAGCTGATCGACGCCAGCACCGGCTCACACCTGTGGGCCGAGCGCTATGACCGCGCCATCGACGATATTTTCGCGGTTCAGGACGAAATCACGCTGGTGCTGGCAACCGAGATGCAGGTCAAGCTGACCGAAGGCGAACAGGCGCGGCTGCGTTATACGACTACCAGCAACGTCGCGGCCTGGACTTACTGGGTGCAGGGCCTGTCGCATCATCGTCAAGCAGTTACCAAGGAAAATTGCGGCCGGGCACTATCCTGCTGGGAGAAGGCGCTGGTGCTTGATGCATCCTCTGCTGCACTCAATGGCATGCTCGGCTTCATACATTGTATCGACGCACGCTTCGGCTGGTGGGACGACAGGGCCACAGCCTTGGCCAAAGCCCGTGCCTACGCCGACCGGGCTCTCGAATTCGATTCTGAACACCCCGATGCCAACATCACAGCAGGTTTCGTGTTGCTGTTTCAACGGCGCTACAACGAAGCCGTGTTGCATGCCAGGAAAGCCGTGCAGGTGGCGCCAGGTTCGGCTGATGCCGCGACCTTAAGCTGTTTCGTTCTCGCATGTTCCGGACATCCCGAAGAAGCGGTGGTACAGGGCGAAAGGGCGATGACCCTCAGCCCAAACTATCCCGGCTATTACCTGGGCCACCTTGGCAACGCTTACCGTTTATCGGGAAGAACCGAGGAAGCAATCACCGCGTTCAGGGCTTATAACACCCGGCACTCAGGGTTTGGCCTGGCCGACCTGGTGATTGTCTATCAGCAAACCGATCAGCCAGAATTGGCCAGGCGAACGGCGGAACAGCTCTTGTCGATCCGCCGGGATTTCACGGTTGCCTCGTGGATCAATACTCAGTTTCGTGCCGACACGGTACAATTTGAGGCGGATATCGCGGCGCTCAGTGCCGCGGGGGTGCCGATGGGTTGAGGGCAGCGGGGCGAATATCGTCGATGGGTTTTAGACTTCCCACAAATTGCGCTCTGTCCCTTGCGGCGGCGGCCCGCGGTCTTTAGGTTGCCGGTCAATCAATTTAATGAGGGAGCGCGGGGGTCGCCCTGCGGCAGTTGCATGGTCAAGGACATCGGACATTTTGTCGGCGGCAAGCACGTTAAGGGCACTTCGGGGCGCTTTGCCGACATCTTCAATCCCAATACCGGCGAGGTTTCGGCCCGGGTGGCGCTGGCCTCGGCGGCGGAATTGCGGGCGGCGGTTGAAAACGCCAAGACGGCGCAAATCGGCTGGGCCGCCAAGAATCCGCAAGTCCGGGCGCGGGTGATGATGCGGTTTCTCGAACTTGCGGCCAAGCACAAGGAAGAACTGGCGACGCTGATTTCGATGGAGCATGGCAAGACCATTCCCGATGCGCTGGGCGACTTGCAGCGCGGCGTGGAAGTGGCGGAGTTCGCCGTCGGCATCGCGCATTTGCTGAAGGGCGAATATACCGATGGCGCTGGCCCCGGCATCGACATGTACTCGATGCGCCAACCGCTGGGTGTGGTTGCCGGCATCACGCCATTCAATTTTCCGGCGATGATCCCGTTGTGGAAGTGCGCGCCCGCCATCGCCTGCGGCAATGCCTTCATCATGAAGCCGTCGGAGCGCGATCCCTCGTGCCCGATGCGCCTGGCCGAACTGTTCGTTGAGGCGGGACTTCCGCCGGGTATTCTCAATGTGGTCAATGGCGACAAGGAAGCCGTCGATGGCATTCTTGATGATCCCGATATCAAGGCGGTGGGCTTTGTCGGTTCAACGCCGATTGCCCATTATGTTTATTCGCGCGCCGCGGCGGCGGGCAAGCGGGCGCAATGCTTTGGAGGTGCCAAGAACCACATGATCGTGATGCCCGACGCCGACATGAACCAGGCGGTGGATGCGCTGATCGGGGCTGGCTATGGCTCGGCTGGCGAGCGCTGCATGGCGATTTCGGTTGCCGTGCCGGTGGGCGAGGCCACCGCCAATGCGCTGATGGAAAAACTCATTCCACGCGTGGAAAAATTAAAGGTGGGGCTTTCCACCGACCGCGAGGCCGACTATGGGCCGCTGGTGACCAAGCAGGCATTGGAGCGGGTCAGGGGATATATCGACATCGGTGTCAAGGAAGGCGCCACCCTTGCGGTGGATGGCCGCGGCTTCAAGATGCAAGGGTATGAGAACGGCTATTTCCTCGGCGGCTCGCTGTTCGACAATGTCACCAAGGACA
>JANLWG010000269.1:0-16691 GCA_031364405.1 Hyphomicrobiales bacterium | reverse complement strand
ATGAGCGAGCCTGAGCGCAGGGCCGCCTCGACGACAATGGTGGCGCGCGATATTCCAGAGATGATGCGGTTGCGGCGGGGAAAATGCTCCGCACGCGGAACAGTTCCGGGTTTCATTTCAGTGGCCAGAAGCCCGCGCTCGCCGATGACCGCGTGAAGCTTGGCGTTTTCGGGCGGATAGATGGTATCAATGCCACCGGCCAACGCCGCGATGGTGCCGGTTGCCAGGGCGGTCTCGTGGGCGGCGGTATCGATGCCACGGGCAAGGCCCGATGCGATGACATGGCCCGCCTGGCCGATTTCGGAGGCGAGCATGCGGGTGAACTTGAGGCCAAGGGCCGAGGCATTGCGCGCCCCCACAATGGCGACCGATGAGGCGTTGGCAAGATCGCCTCTACCCTTGATCCATAGCACCGGGGGTGCCGCATCAATATGGCGGAGCAGTTCCGGATAGTATTTTTCGCCGGGAACTGCCGCTTGCGCTCCCAACGCTTCACCGCGTTCGAGATCGGCTTCAGCTTCCGCCTCGCCATAAAGCCGCAGCAGCCGCGCCATGCCACCCTTGCGCGATAGTTCCGGCAGGGCCGCAATAGCCGCCGTGGCATCACCGAAACGGCCAATGAGATAGCGAAACGTCGCAGGTCCGACATTTTCACTGAGGCTGAGACGCAGCCAGTCGCGCCGTTGCCGGTTTGTGAGTTCCATCAAGCGGACTTGGAGAGGCTGATCTTCGGCTCCTCGCCTTTCAGCAGACGGGCGATATTGGCCCGGTGCATGATCCAGATGGCAACACCCAGAACCAACGCCGGAAGCAATAAATCAGTGCGCCCGAACAACCAGGCCCACAATGGTGTCAGCGCGCTGGCGGTCAAGGCCGACAACGATGAAATGCGGAACGCGTAAGCCATGGCAATCCACACGGCGATGAAGATCAATCCAAGCGGCAAGAATAATCCGAGCAGCACGCCGATGCTGGTGGCGACGCCCTTGCCACCTTTGAAACCAAGCCATAGTGGAAACAGATGGCCGAAAAAAGCTGCGAGCCCGGCAAGGATTGCCGCCTGCGATCCATAGAGTGCCGACATCAGCACGACTGGCACCGTGCCCTTTAGCGCATCGCAAATGAGGGTGAGTGCGGCGACTTTCTTGTTGCCGGTGCGCAGCACATTGGTGGCGCCAATATTGCCGGAACCGATTTTGCGGATGTCGCCAAGCCCGGCGGATTTACTAAGGATGAGCCCAAACGGAATCGTGCCGCAGAGATAACCGAATACCACCGACACAATCATTTCGAGGCCGCTCAAAGTGGAATTCCCCCGTCTATGTCAGCGAGCGTACGTGTAAACGCTGCGGCCCGCAACGATTGTCTCGACGCTGCGGCCCTCCAGCGTGCGGTGCTCAAAGGGCGAATTCTTGGCCTTGGAACGCAGCAGTTCGTCCTCGACTGTCCAGCTCAGGGTCAAATCGACAAGCGCAAAATCAGCGGGAGCTCCGGCTTCCAGCCTGCCGGTTTCGAGCCCAAGAATTTCCGCGGGCTTTGAAGACATGGCTTCAACCAGCCGCTCCAACGGCATGTTCCCGTTATGATAAAGCCCAAGAGCCGCCGCCAGCATGGTCTCCAGCCCGATGGCCCCGAAGGCCGCTTCAGCGAAGGGTAGCCGCTTGGTGTCGGCACTTTGCGGATCATGCGAGGAGACAATCACGTCGATGGTGCCATCGGCCACACCTTCGACCAGCGCGCGGCGATCATCCTCCGCCCGCAGCGGCGGTGAAAGTTTGAAGAAGGTACGGTAGGCGCCGATATCGTTTTCATTCAGTGTGAGGTGGTGGATCGACACGCCGCAGGTGACGGGCAGTCCCCGGGCTTTGGCCGCCCGCATTACCGCCAGCGCTTCCCGGCTCGAAATCTGCGAAGCGTGGTAACGCGCACCGGTCATCTCGACGAGGCGCAAATCGCGCTCCAGCATGATCACTTCCGCCATGGCGGGAATGCCGGACAAGCCCAGCCGCCCGGCAATCTCGCTGGCGTTCATCACGCCGGTTGAAAGGCTGGGTTCCTCCACATGCTGCACCACCAGCATGTCGAAGTCCTTGGCGTAAGTCAGCGTGCGGCGGAACAGATTGGCATTGGCAACGGCTCTGGTGCCATCGGTGATGGCCACGGCTCCTGCTTCCTTCAACCCGCCGATCTCGGTCATCATCTCGCCGCCAAGACCCTTAGTGATCGCCGCCATCGGCGCCACCCGCACCATGGCCGTATCGCGCGCTCGCCGCATGATGAAATCGACAATCGCCGCATCATCAATCACCGGCTGGGTATTGGGCATGACGATCATTGTGGTGACACCACCAGCGGCCGCCGCCTCCGATGCACTTGCAAGGGTTTCGCGATATTCAGTGCCGGGTTCTCCAGTGAACACCCGCATGTCAATGAGGCCGGGAATGAGGGTAAGGCCGGCGCAGTCGATGACAGCAGTGCCGGAGCCCGCACTGTCGCGTGTCACCTTGGGGCCCGCGGCGAGGATCCAGCCATCTTCGATGAGCACGCCGCCCTTGCCGCGCAACCCTTGCGCTGGTGCCACGATATTGGCATTGACATAAGCCCGGCGCGGCGCTGCGGATTTCATGGCGGGCGAGATCATGAATTGCCTCCGCCAGGAATATTGCGGGAAAGCGCGTCAAGCACCGCCATGCGCACCGCCACTCCCATCTCGACCTGCTCGCGGATCACCGACTGAGCCCCATCGGCCACATTGGAGTCGATCTCGACACCGCGATTCATCGGGCCCGGGTGCATCACCAGCGCATCCTTTTTCGCATAGCGCAGCTTCTCCTCGCTCAACCCGAAGAAGCGGTAATACTCCCGGCTCGACGGAACGAAGGCGCCGGTCATGCGCTCGAGTTGCAAGCGCAGCATCATCACCACATCAGCGCCGGCAAGTCCTTCCGCCATGTTGCGAAATACCTCGACGCCGAAATTGGCGATGCCGGCCGGCAACAAGGTGGAAGGTGCCACCACGCGAACGCGCGCGCCCAGCTTATTGAGCAGATGAATATTGGAGCGCGCCACCCGCGAATGCAGCACGTCGCCGCAGATCGCCACAGTGAGGCCCTCGATGTGACCCTTGCGGCGGCGGATGGTCAAGGCGTCGAGCAGCGCCTGGGTCGGATGCTCATGCTGGCCATCGCCAGCATTGATCACCGCACAGGAAACCTTCTGGGCGAGCAGTTCCACCGCCCCCGAGGAGGGATGGCGCACCACGAGGAAATCCGGGTGCATGGCATTGATCGTCATCGCCGTATCGAGCACCGTCTCGCCCTTGGAGATGGCCGAGGTTGAAACCGCCATGTTCATCACATCAGCACCCAACCGCTTGCCCGCGATCTCGAAAGAACCCTGGGTGCGGGTCGAAGCCTCGAAGAACAGATTGACCTGGGTGCGACCCGAAAGCATGGCATGGCGCTTGTCGATCTGGCGGCTCACCTCGACATATTTTTCAGCGAGATCGAGCAGCGCAATGGTTTCAATCGGCGAAATATCGTCGGTCGCCAGAAGATGCTGGGCCTTGATAATCTGGCGCGGGCGCTGCGAGGATGTCATTAAAGCCGGATGTGTAGGCAAGAATCACGGCGGCGGCAAGGGACTGATGCGGTGAAATCCACAGGAAACAACACTTGTGTTGACTTTTGCGCGGACAACACTTATGTTGCATAGGTGAACAGCAATCAAGCCAAACGCTTCCTCGCCAAGAAGGGCTGTACGTTCACAACTGGCAAAGGCGGTCATCTTCTGGTCGGGTTACGTGGCCGGCGTTCAGTACTGCCCATGCATGGTGGATTGAAGAACTTGGCAAAGGCCTTTGGCAGGCTATCTTGAAACAGTTGGAACTGAAGGAAGACTGATGCGGTATCCGGTGAAACTCGCACCCGACGACAATGGAACAATCCTGGTGACATCACCGGATTTTCCCGAAGTCGTGACTTTCGGCGATAATCGCGAAGATGCGCTCGTCAGGGCTGTCGACGCAATCGAAACTGCCCTTATGGGCCGCATTGCGGGGCGCGAGGAGGTTCCGCGGCCCGGCAAGACGGGCAGGTATTTTGCGGTCCTTCCGGCACTCACTGCGGCCAAGCTTTCACTTTATTGGGCCATGCGCGACGACCGCGTTGGCAAGGCGGCACTCGCCAAGAAACTTGGTTGGCATCTGCCGCAGATCGATCGGCTTCTGGATATTCACCATGCTTCCAAACTCGACGCCGTTGAAGCGGCGTTGGCGGTACTGGGAAGGACCCTCGAAATCAAAGTGATGAAAGCAGCCTAAGCCCATCCCTCACACCATATCCAGATAGGTTTCGTACTCGAAATCCGTCACCTGCGCGGCAAATGTTGCCATTTCCTGGCGTTTGCAGGCGACCAGCATGTCGCGCAGCACGTGGGGCAGGGTTTCGGCGACGATTTTGCCGGCGGCGAAAGTATCAATGGCTGAAGCCCAGTCGGGTGGCAGGCCGCGGATTTTCAGGGTGTAGGCATCACCCTGCACGGGATCGGGCGGTTTCACTTCACGCTCGATGCCAACGAGGGCGCCAGCGAGAATGCCGGCCAGCACGAGGTAGGGATTGGCATCGGCCCCCGCCACCCGGTGTTCAATGCGCCGGGCACGGGCTGAACCACCGGGAATGCGCACCGCAACCGTGCGGTTTTCATAACCCCACGCAGCAGCCGACGGCGCATGGGTGCCGGGCCTGAGCCGGCGGTATGAATTGAAATGCGGCGCAAACAGTAACGTCGTCTCCGCCATCGCCTCAATCAGGCCACCCACCGCATTGAGCATGAGACCACTGCCCTGGTCGCCGCCATTGTCGAAAACGTTGCCGCCGTTTTTGTCGAGCAGGCTGAAGTGCACATGAAGCCCGCTGCCCGATCGCCCGCCATATGGCTTGGCCATGAACGAAGCGGCAAAGCCGTGCTTGCGCGCGACACCCTTGACGATACGCTTGAACAGCACCGCGTCGTCAGCGGCTTTCAAGGGGTCGTCGACGTGCAGAAGATTGATTTCAAACTGGCCGATGCCATTCTCGGCGATGGCTGAATCGGCGGGAACCCCCTGCTGCTCGCAGGCCGCATAGACATCGCGGAAGAACGCGCCGAAATCATCCAGCTCGTCGATTGACAGCACCGAATCGGCATCGAGCCTCTTGCCGGTGATCGGAGAAACCGGTGCAGCGGGGCGGGCGCCACTGGGATCGTAGAGATAGAACTCAAGCTCCATGGCAACGACCGGCGTAAACCCATGGACCTTGTAACGCTCGACGATGCCAGCCAATGCCCGGCGCGGATCGCCACCGAATGGCGCGCCATTTTCCTCGCGCAGCCATAAAGGGATCAAGGCCGTGGGTTCCGGCGTCCAGTCCATCGGCAGAATGCCGCGCCCTATGGGCTCGCACAAACCATCGGCATCACCGGTTTGAAATACCAAAGGCGAATTGGTGATATCTTCCCCCCAGATATCCACGCCCACCACGGAGAGCGGCATGCGCATGCCGCCGTCGAGCACCTTCTGGGCTTGCTCAACCGGGATACGCTTGCCGCGCATCACCCCGTTCAAGTCGCAAACCGCAGCCCTGAGGCTTCTGACATCGGCGCGCGTCTCAAGCCAGTTCAATGCATCCGTGTAATTCATAAATTCTCCTCATTTCGTGACCATCTTAGCGATGACCGGTACAAGAGGCAAAGCGTGCGTTGAACCGGTGGATTTAGCAATGGAGTTGAGCCTATGAGTGTCGACATTGTTGGGCAAGCTGGCGAGGTGCTGGCTGGCGCCTTCCTGGCGCGCGCCGTTTATGGCGGCGAATATATCGACGCCGCATTCAATGTCGGGGGCGACAACGATGCCGAGCTTGCCGACGATTATCGTGGCTATCTCGCCAGCCAGGGTCAGGCTCAATGGCAATTGCTGAGTGCTGCCGATCTGCCCACTTTCAACAATCTTGGCGGCGATGCGACTTTCACCGCGGGCGGACTCTACAACGCGCGCGTCGATACCGGCCTTACCAACAGTTTCGATGCCCAGGGTCTGCTCGCCGTTCAGGGCGACACACTGGTGCTTACCTTCCGCGGCACCGATGGCAAGGACCCGGCGGTGCAAAGCGGTCAGGCGTTTACCGGTAACGCGCTGGCGGAAAATTACAAAGCCTTCCGCCCGCTGATCGATGCGGCGCGCGACTATCTTGCGGCGCATTCCGAAATCCATAACGTCGTGGTTTCGGGGCACAGCCTGGGCGGCGCCATGGCTGATATTTTTGCGCTCACCGATGCAACAGATTTCCGGGCGCTGCGGCCAGATGGGTTGACCATCGTGTCGCTTGCTTCTTCAGGGGTGGCACCCGATCTGCCGCAATATCTCGGCGGCATCGATCCGGCATTTGCCACTATCGAAAAAAAGACGGTCATCAGTGCTTTCGGCATCAAGATCAAGCTGCCGTTCATTACCAGCCTCACGTTGCCTTCCGATTATATTTCAATCGCCGATAACGAAGATCGTGTGCGCTTTGCCAAAAACTTCCCCGACATTCCGGAGGCCGCAGGCCTGGTGCCGATTGTTACGCTGAAGGACAACTTGCATTTTGGCGCAGATACGGTGATCGACAATCCGAATATCGGCAACACCGATGTGATTTATCAAGACCCACTCGATCATCCGCTTGACTTTCGCGGCATGGGAGCAGTCCACAACAGCGCGCTGATGTGGGCCAACCTCCAGGGCCTGCTTAACGATGCGTTGCGCCTGCATTACACCGGCCAGCATTTGATCTTTGGCCTCACTGATTACAATGCCGTGCCAGACTGGGATGGTTCGCCGGTCAAACTTTTCGAAGGATATGTCGACCGCGATGCGTTTCACAATGATTGGGACCAGGGTGCGCGCAACCTGATTGGCACCGCGGCGGCTGATTACATCATGGGCCTCAGCGGCAATGACCGCATCGCCGGCGGAGCGGGGAGCGATCTTCTGTCGGGTGGCACGGGCAACGACACCCTGGACTACAGCGCTTCGCCAACCGGGGTTACCATCAACCTCGCCACCAGCACCGCATCAGGCGGCGATGCGGCGGGCGATGTGATTTCGGGGTTTGAAAATATTGTTGGCAGTGCTGGCAACGATGTTCTGACTGGAAATGGCGGTGTCAACCGGCTGATTGGCGCTGGCGGCAATGACCAGCTGGCGGGCGGGGTAGGCACCGACACGCTGATTGGCGGCAGCGGCGCTGACACATTTATCTTCCGTGCATTGTCCCATTCTGCCGTTGGCGCCAAGCATGATGTGATCACCGACTTCAACCCAGCCCAGGGCGACCACATCGATCTCTCGGCCATCGACGCAAAATCTGGAGCCGGCAACGATGCCTTCGGTTTCATTGGCACCGCTGGTTTCTCCAACGCAGCGGGCGAGCTTCGTTACGTGACCAGCGGCACCAGCACCATCATTCAGGGCGATGTGGACGGCAATGGCTTTGCCGATTTCGAAATTTTGCTGGCAACCGTGGTTGCCTTGGTGGTTGCGGATTTTATCCTGTAGCGCCGGACAACCACAGCACCAGCGGTATGGTGACGGCGGCACAGATCACCTGCAGTGTGAGAATATTGGCAACAAGTGGCGCATCTCCGCCCATTTGGCGGGCCAGCACATAGGCGCCGGAGCCGGTGGGCACGGCGGCACACAGGATCGCCACCGACGCGGCCTGGCCACTCACCCCCAGCAGCTTGAGCCAAATCACCATGAACACCGGCATCACCAGCAGCTTGAGAACGGTAGCCATCAGCACCGGCGCGCGCGCCGTGATCGCCTCGTCGATCCGCAGGCCCGCACCCACTGTGAGCAGCGCCATGCCGAGCGCACCCTTGCCGATCATGTCGAGAACCTGCAATCCCAGGGCGGGCGTGGGCAACCCCAGGACTTTCCACAGCACGCCACCTACTGAAGACAACACAAACGGATTGCGAACGATAGATAGTGCAATGCTGCGGACACCGGGTGAACTGCCCGATACGAAAAATGACATGACAATAACGCACACCACATTGAGCAGCGGCGTCATGGCAGCAGCACTCACCGCACCCAGGGCCAGGGCGGAGGGCCCGAAATATATGGGGATAATGGCGAAGGCAATGAAGGTATGCCAGCGTGAGGCGCCCTGGAACAGGCTGGTGAATTGCGGGCCATCGATCGCCAGGGCGGAACGCAGCGGGCGTTGGCATGCCAGCAGCAGGGCGAACATGGTGATCACCGCCAGCATCATCGCCAGCGCCATGCCGAGCACTGGAACATTGGAGAAATCAGCCGCCACGATTTCCTTGAAGATGATCGCCGGGAACAGCAGGAAATAACAGACGTGATCGACGGCATCCCAATGGCCACCGTCAATGACCCCTGAACGCCGCAGGGCAAAGCCCACGAGAATGACCATGAAGACCGGAAGCAAAGCCAGGAATGCCGCGGTCATTGGAACATCCTCGCAACCGCAATAACGGCGGGGATCGAAAAAAACGAAATGATGGTCTGCATGGTGACCGTTGCGGCGACCAGCGGTGCATCGCCACCCATTTGCCGGGCCAGCACATAGGCGCTCATGGCGGTGGGCACTGAAGCGCAGATCATGCAGGCAACGAAGGCGGTACCGTCGATGCCGGTAACGAAACTCCAAACGAAAACCAGCAGCGGCGTGCCAAGAAGCTTTAGCACAGTGCCAATCCACACGGCGGGCGAAGGCCGGATCGCCTCATGGGTTGAAAGTCCCGCACCTACCATGAGGAGGCCGGAGCCGATGGCAGCACTTCCCAGCATGCCCATGGCGGTCATCACCGGAGCATAAATCGGAATGCCGGCAAAGTTGATGGTAAGCCCGATGGCGGTGGCCCAGATGAAGGGATTGCGGAACACGATATAAGTGGTTTCTCGCCAGGATAGATCGCGCCCAGCCGCATTGTGTGCCACCACATAGACCGCCATGATATTGGCGATTGGCACCAGTGCCCCGATAATGACGGCGACCAGGGCCACACCTTCATCGCCATACAGTTTGGCGAGGATGGGAAGCGCAATGAAGCCATTCCAGCGTGTCGCCCCCTGGAACAGCGATGAATAGGATGGCCCCTCAATCGCCAGCCTGGCGATGATGAGCTTGCGGGCTGCCAGAAGCCCAAGTGCCATGGTTAGAAAAGTGCCAACCATGGTGATGGTGATAGCGGACAACGGCAGGTGCGAAATGTCAGCCCGGATCAGTGTGTCGCCGAGGATCGCGGGGAAGAATACCCAATAGCCAAGCAGCTCCAACCCGCGCCACATATCCTCCGGCACCACATTGCGGTTGCGCAAGCCCCAACCCAGGGCAAGCACCATGAATACTGGCAGCAGGGTTTCGAATGTCGAGATCATCTCAATGAATCCAGCGCCGACTGCAATATCCACGCGGCGGCGAGTTTGTCGATGACAGCCTCGCGCTTGGCCCGCGAGGCATCAGCCTGAATGAGCATGCGCTCAACCGCCGCCGTCGACAGCCGCTCGTCCCAATAGACGATGGGAATGGTGGTCAGCCGCGACAGGTTGCGGGCAAACGCCCGGGTCGACTGGACTCGCGGACCCTCGCTGCCGTCCATGTTGATGGGAAGCCCCAGAACAATGAGGCCAATGTTTTCACGCGTAGCGATTGACAACAATGCCTCCGCGTCCTTGGAAAACTTCTGGCGCGCAATGGTGAGAATAGGTGTGGCAATCATGCGGGTGCGGTCGCTGGTGGCAACCCCGATGGTCTTGCTTCCAAGGTCAAGCCCCATCAGCCGGGCCGCTGCCGGCACGGTTTCCAAAGCGGTTTTGAGGGTTATATCGGATGTGGCCATGGCGCCTCCCTAGCTGATTTGGCAGGCAGGGGGAAATGGCGTTTGCCGCACCGCTGAGTTGATCTAAAAGAGGCTCGGCAATTCCGGGAGCAAGACAGTGGCAAAGTTCGAAGAACGGCTAGTAGGCCCCATCGTCGATCCGCTGCCCGCCGGCAACGTGCCCGACCTGCGGCCATTGCCCGGACGGTGGATCAAGCTCGACCCCGTATCCGCGCTGAAGCATGGCCCGGACCTCTATGACTCGTTCGTGACGAGCGATCCTCGGGGCCATATGTGGACTTACATGGGATACGGTCCGTGGGAGGATTTAGCGGCATTCGATGAGTGGCTCCGTGGCCGGGAAGCCTCGCGTGACCCATGGTTCTACGGATTTATCCGGCGCGAGACGGGCAAGGCCTGCGGCATGGGGGCCTTCATGCGCTGCGATGCCGCCAATGGCGTTATTGAGATCGGCAATATCTGGATGTCACCTGGTCTTCAAAAAACCCGCGAGGCGACGGAAGCGATTTTCCTGATGATCCGCCACTGTTTCGATGATCTGGGGGTGCGGCGGCTCGAATGGAAATGCGATGCCCTCAATGCACCATCAAGACGGGCAGCCGAGCGCTTCGGCTTCACCTTCGAGGGAATTTTCCGCCAGCACATGATCATCAAGGGCCGCAACCGCGATACCGCCTGGTACGCCATGCTCGACAGGGATTGGCACCGGGTGCGTGACGGTTTTGAGAAATGGCTGACGCCCGAAAATTTTGATGGCGAGGGGCGGCAGAAAGCCAAGTTGCGGGTTTCCTGACCCGGTGCTATCCAGCCCCCCGGATTATCGAGGGAACAGCGAACATGCCGGTCGATCAGGCAACCGTCAAACGGGTGGCACATCTGGCGCGCATCAAAGTGAAGGATGAGGACGTGCCGCAACTTGCTGGAGAACTCAACGCCATCCTGCATTGGATCGAGCAATTGAATGAAGTCGATGTCGCCGGTGTCGAGCCGATGACGGCGGTGATCGCCGTCAAGATGAAGATGCGCGACGACGTGGTGACCGATGGCCATTATTCCGCCGACGTGGTGAGGAATGCGCCCGCCCAAGAAGATGCCTTCTTCATGGTTCCCAAGGTGGTTGAATGAATTCGCTTACATCTCTCACCATCGCCGCCGCCCGTGACGGCCTGCGCCAGAAACAGTTCTCGGCCCTTGAACTTACCAACGCATACCTTGCGGCGATTGAACAGGCACGCGTGCTCAATGCTTTCATCGTTGAAACGCCCGACCAGGCCCGCGCCATGGCCAAGGCATCGGACGCAAGACTGGCCGCGGGTGAAGGCGGCGCGCTGGAGGGAATTCCCCTCGGCATCAAGGATCTGTTTGCTACCAAGGGTGTGCACACCCAAGCTTGCAGCCATGTGCTCGATAAATTCAAACCAGTCTACGAGTCGACCGTGACCAGCAACCTCTGGCGTGACGGTGCGGTGATGCTGGGCAAGCTCAACATGGACGAGTTCGCCATGGGCTCATCGAACGAGACGAGCTACTATGGCAACGTCATCAACCCGTGGAAGCGCAAGAACTCCAACGCGGCACTGGTGCCCGGCGGGTCTTCCGGCGGTTCGGCCTCAGCCGTTGCCGCTCATCTGTGCGCGGCGGCGACGGCGACCGACACCGGTGGTTCAATCCGCCAGCCCGCGGCTTTCACCGGCACCGTCGGCATCAAGCCTACCTATGGCCGCTGTTCGCGCTGGGGTATCGTGGCGTTCGCCTCCTCGCTCGATCAGGCCGGACCCATTGCGCGCGATGTGCGCGATGCCGCGATCATGCTGAAATCGATGGCGAGTGTCGACGCCAGGGATACGACCTCGGTCGATCTTCCGGTGCCCGACTATGAGAAGGCCATCGGCCGTCCGATCAAGGGTTTGCGCGTCGGAATACCTAGGGAATACCGCGTTGATCCGATGCCCGCCGAAATCGATGCGCTGTGGGCGCAGGGTGCGAAATGGCTGAAAGAGCAGGGTGCGGAGATTATCGATATCTCGCTTCCCCACACCAAATATGCACTACCTGCCTATTATATCGTGGCACCTGCCGAAGCCTCATCCAACCTGGCGCGCTATGACGGCGTGCGTTATGGTTTGCGCGTACCCGGCGATGATATCGTGGCGATGTATGAAAACTCCCGCGCCGCAGGTTTTGGGCGCGAAGTGCAGCGCCGCATTATGATTGGCACCTATGTACTGTCAACCGGTTATTATGATGCTTACTACGTGCGCGCCCAGAAAGTCCGCACACTGATCAAGCGCGATTTCGACGAGGCGTGGAACAAGGTCGATGTGGTGCTGACGCCGGCAACGCCGAGCCCCGCCTTTGCACCGGGCGAAATTACCGATCCCGTACAGATGTACCTGAATGACATCTTCACGGTGACAGTGAACATGGCAGGGCTTCCCGGTATCGCGGTACCGGCTGGCATGTCGGCGGATGGCTTGCCGCTGGCTTTGCAGCTTATCGGCAAGCCGTTCGACGAGGAATCCCTGTTCCAGACCGCCGCCGCCATCGAGCAGGCGGCGGGTAAGTATCAGGCCCCCAAATGGTGGTGAAGCGGGCTTACTTGGCACCCGGCTGAGGCACCATCCGGAGGTAGGGCTTGAGGGTTTTCCAGCCGCCGGGGAATTTCTCCTTGGCCGCCTCATCGGACACTGAAGCCAATATGATCACGTCTTCACCCTGCTTCCAGTTGGCCGGTGTCGCCACTGACTTGGTAGCGGTGAGTTGCAGCGAATCGATCACCCGCACAACCTCATCGAAGTTGCGCCCGGTGCTCATCGGGTAGGTCAGGATGAGTTTCACTTTCTTGTCCGGCCCGATGATCAGCACATTACGCACCGTTGCATTGTCGGCGGCGGTGCGGTTGGCGGCATTGCCCGAAGCATTCGGGTGGATCATGCCATAGAGCTTCGCCACATGCATGTTGTCGTCGCCGATCATCGGGTAGTTGACCGATGCGCCGGTGACATCCTTGATGTCCTGTTTCCAGCGCTGGTGATCGGCCACCGTATCGATGGAAATTCCGATAAGCTTCACGCCGCGCTTGTCGAATTCATGTTTCATCCGGGCCATGGAACCCAGTTCGGTGGTGCACACGGGGGTAAAATCCTTGGGGTGCGAGAAGAATACCACCCAGGAACCCTCGATATAATCGTGGAATTTGATGCGGCCTTCGGTTGTATCGGCCTCAAAATCTGGTGCGATGTCGCCAAGTTGCAGTGTCATGAATCCCTCCCATTTCGTTTGCAGCAGCTATCTATAGAGTCTGCCGTCAAAAGATGACAGAATTTTGATAGGGCTTGGCTGTCCCGAGTCCGGCGTATATGAGGCTTTGCGGGAATCGCCGGACTTGGGCAAAGTGACACACCCATTAGGAGTTTTCCATGCGCCTGATCCTCAGCATTCCAATCCTTGCCTTCGTCATCGCCGCCTACAATGTCTTTGCTTTCCAAGGCGGCATGCTGGATGCCGAGTCTCTGCTGGCAAGCTGGGTTCTGCCGTCGGAAACCGAGGTGTTCTTCAAGATTGGCGACGTTTTCATCGTGGCGGGATTGATTGGGCTGTTCTTCGAAATCCTTAAGGCAGCAAGGCCGGGTGCCGGAACCATCATCGATCACATGCTGCCGACCGCCGTTTTTATTGTGGCGCTGATCGAGTTCTTGCTTGTGCCTGCCTGCGGTACCGTCGCTTTCTTCCTGCTCATGGTGATGGCGCTCGTCGATGTGGTTGGCGGATTCACCATATCAATCCTCGGAGCTCGGCGCGATTATTCCGTGAACCGCGACGGGCTGTAGAACGCTTATGGCCTTCGACAAAAAACTCGCGCGCGCTATTGGCCTCACGGCGGCGGAGCAAGCGGTGTTCTCGCGTCTCGATACACCACGGCGTATCCAGGATTATCTCGTGGCCATGCCAAGCAACCCGGAACTTTCTGGCGAGACCTGTTATTCAGCCAGAATGGCGCTGCGCCAGAATTGCTGCCATTGCATCGAGGCCGCCTTCATCGCCGCCGCCACCCTGATGCTGCATGGCCGCCCGGCACTGCTGATGGATCTTCAGGCGACGAGTGATGACGATCACGTGCTGGCCCTGTTCAAGGAAGGCAAACACTGGGGCGCCATTTCCAAGAGCAATTCAATCTGGTTGCGCTGGCGCGACCCGGTTTACCGGAGTCCGCGCGAACTCGCCATGAGCTATTTCCATGAGTATGTGAAACACCGGCGCAAAACTCTGCGGCGGGTATCGAGGCCCTTCAACATCGGTGCCTACGATCCCGCTTGTTGGATAACTTCGGAAGATCACTGCCGGGACATGGCAGACGAAATCGACGCCGCTCCACATGTGGATTTACTGACCGCCGCACAAGCGCGATCGCTGAGGCCGCGCGAGTCGTTTGAGGTTGAGGCAGGGGCCGAGCGGGAATACCAGGACGACGGTAGCCGCCTCAAACTCCGCGCACCGGTGTAGACAGGTATCGTCACTCCGCCGCTTCCTGCTTGCCCCGCCGCAGCACGGCTTTCAAATACTGCCCGGTATAGCTGCGTTTATCGCGCGCCACATCCTCCGGGGTTCCGGCCACGACGATTTCACCGCCGCTGTCGCCGCCTTCGGGGCCGAGGTCGATGATCCAGTCGGCGGTCTTGATGACTTCGAGATTGTGCTCGATCACCACCACCGTGTTGCCCTGATCGACGAGCTCATGCAGCACTTCCAGAAGTTTGCGCACATCATGGAAGTGCAGGCCGGTGGTCGGCTCATCCAACAGATATAATGTGCGCCCGGTGGCGCGGCGCGACAGTTCCTTGGCGAGCTTCACCCGCTGGGCTTCACCGCCCGACAACGTCGTTGCCTGCTGGCCCACATGAATGTAACCAAGGCCCACCCGTTCCAGCGTCTCAAACTTGTCGCGCACACTTGGTACGGCGCGGAAGAATTCCGCCGCTTCGGTCACCGTCATGTCAAGCACATCGGCGATCGATCGGTCCTTGAACTTTATCTCCAGGGTTTCGCGATTGTAACGCTTGCCGTGGCATTCATCGCAAGTGACATAAACATCGGGCAGGAAGTGCATTTCGATCTTGATGACGCCGTCGCCCTGGCAGGTTTCGCACCGGCCACCTTTTACATTGAAGGAAAAGCGCCCCGGCCCATAGCCACGCGCCTTGGCTTCCGGCAATCCGGCAAACCAATCGCGGATCGGCGTGAAAGCTCCTGTATAGGTGGCGGGATTCGAACGCGGCGTGCGGCCGATGGGGGATTGATCGATGTCGATGATCTTGTCGAGTTGCTCTAGGCCGTCAATGCGGTCATGCTCGCTCGGTGCTTCCCTCGTGCCCATGAGTTTGCGGGCAGCGGCGCGATACACCGTGTCGATCAATAACGTCGACTTGCCGCCACCCGACACGCCGGTGACGCAGGTGAATACGCCCAGCGGAATTTCCGCCGAAATATTTTTGAGATTATTGGCGCGCGCACCCTTGACGCGGATCGAGCGGCCCTTGTCCCACTTGCGGCGGAACTGCGGCATCGGCACTTGTTGAAACCCGGTGAGGTATTGCCCGGTCAACGAAGCAGGATTGGCCATCACTTCGGCTGGTGTGCCTTGCGCCACGATATGGCCACCGTGGATGCCAGCACCGGGGCCAATATCGAGCACATAGTCGGCCTGCCGGATCGCCTCTTCGTCATGCTCGACGACAATCACCGTGTTGCCGAGATCGCGCAGGTGAACGAGGGTTTCGAGCAGCCGGGCGTTGTCGCGCTGGTGTAGGCCGATCGACGGCACGTCGAGCACATAGAGAACGCCGGTCAGCCCCGAACCGATCTGCGAGGCGAGCCTGATGCGTTGGCTCTCGCCCCCGGACAATGTGCCGGAACGACGCGACAGATTGAGATAATCCAGCCCCACATCGACCAGAAACTGCAAGCGTTCGCGAATTTCCTTCAGGATGCGCGCGGCGATTTCCCTGTCCTTTGGTTTGAGTTTTGCAAGCAGCTCATCGAACCAGCGATAAGCCTCGCGGATCGAGAACGTCGAAATTTCGCCGATGTGTTTCTTGTCAATCTTCACTGCCAGTGACTGCGGTTTGAGGCGATAACCACCGCAGGCATCGCACGGATGATCTGACTGGAAGCGCGAAAGCTCCTCGCGCATCCATTGCGAGTCGGTTTCGCGCCAACGCCGCTCGATATTGCCGATCACCCCTTCAAACGGTTTCCTGGTCTTGTAAGAGCGAATGCCGTCATCATAGGTGATCGAGATTTCATCCCCGCTGGTGCCAAATAGAATGGCATCGCGGGCCTTCTTCGGCAGATCCCGCCAGGGTGCCGCCATTGAGAACCTATAGTGCTTGGCCAGCGCCTCCAGCGTCTGGGTGTAATAGGGCGAGGTATTGCCGGTCTTGGCCCATGGCAGAACCGCGCCTTCGCGCAGGCTCAGGCCCGCATCGGGCACCACCAGATCCGGTTCGAATTTAAGCTCCGTGCCAAGACCATCGCACTTGGAGCAGGCGCCGAAGGGATTGTTGAACGAGAACAGCCGCGGCTCAATCTCCTCGATGGTGAAACCCGAAACCGGACAGGCGAAGCGCTCGGAGAACATAATGCGCTCATGGGTTTCATTCTTCGATTTGTTGGCGCTTTCCTCCGAGGTGGCGGAGGCGGGCAGCGGCTTGTCGGCAAACTCGGCGATGGCCAGACCATCGGCCAGTTTCAGCGCCGTCTCGAAACTGTCGGCCAGTCTGGTGCCGAGATCGCCGCGT
>JANLWG010000266.1:0-8370 GCA_031364405.1 Hyphomicrobiales bacterium | reverse complement strand
CCTCGACGGGCGCTCACGAGGCGGTCGAGCTGCGCGATGGCGACAAGGGGCGCTACATGGGGAAGGGAGTCAGCAAGGCGGTGGCCGCCGTCAACGGCGAGTTGTTCGATACGCTGGCCGGCATGGAGGCCGAGGACCAGGTCGCCATTGATCAGGCGATGATCGAGCTTGATGGCACGGCGAACAAGGCCCGCCTCGGCGCCAATGCCATTCTTGGCGTTTCGCTCGCCGTGGCCAAGGCCGCCGCCGAAGCGGTTGGTTTACCGCTCTACCGCTATGTCGGCGGCTGCAACGCGCGCACCCTGCCGGTGCCGATGATGAACATCATCAACGGCGGCGTTCATGCCGACAACCCCATCGATTTTCAGGAATTCATGGTGATGCCGGTGGGTGCTGAAAGTTTCCGCGAGGCGTTGCGCATGGGTGCGGAAATCTTCCACACGCTGAAGGCAGCACTCAAGAAGGCCGGCCACAATACCAATGTCGGCGATGAGGGCGGCTTTGCGCCCAATTTACCTTCGGCGGAAGCCGGCCTCGACTTCGTTATGAAAGCCGTTGAACAGGCTGGATATAAGCCGGGCAGGGACATCTATCTGGCACTTGATTGTGCCGCCACCGAGTTTTTCAGGAACGGCGTTTACGATTATCACGGCGAAGGCCGAAAGCGCCAGGTTGCCGAACAGGCGGCCTATCTCGCCAAGCTGGCCAAGGACTATCCGATCTTCTCGATCGAGGACGGCATGTCGGAAGATGATTGGGATGGCTGGAAACAGCTGACGAAGTTGATCGGCAAGACCCACCAGCTGGTCGGCGATGATTTGTTTGTCACCAACACCACGCGCCTCAAGAGGGGCATCACCGAAGGCATCGCCAATTCGATACTGGTGAAAGTGAACCAGATTGGTTCCCTCTCCGAAACGCTGGATGCCGTGCAAATGGCTAACCGTGCTGGTTATACGGCGGTGATGTCGCACCGCTCGGGCGAGACCGAGGACTCGACCATCGCCGACCTTGCTGTCGCCACAAACTGCGGTCAGATCAAGACTGGATCGCTGGCCCGCTCGGACCGGCTGGCAAAATACAATCAGCTTCTGCGCATCGAGGAAGAACTTGGAACTCAGGGCATCTATGCCGGCCGATCGATCCTCAAAACCTAGCCCGGGGCGGCTTTCCAGCTTTCACATCGTGGTGTCGAGCTTCGCCGCCATCGCCGGCGTAGCACTTGCCGCCTATCAGGTGCTGGCACCTTCATCGACAGGCCAGCCGCCGGTCAACGTCACCGTGGCACTTGCGCCGCAGGCGGCCGGCAAGGCCAACTTGGAGACCGATATCGCGATGGCTGCGGTCGACCTCGGGCGCTCCGCCACGTTCATGGCAGCGCTTCACGATGGTTCCGGACAACGCTATGCCTTCGAACACCTGTTCGATGGCAAGGCTGAAACCTTTCTGACGATTTCGCCACCAGACACCGAACTCAATGTGCTGGTGACTTTCAAGGAAGGCCAGCCCCAGGGGGTGACGGCGATCACCTACACACCACCTTCCGGTACAGCCGCTGGCAAGTTGGCCAACGTTGTTGATGTCACCATTCTGCCTGATGGCGCCATGGAAGCATCGGGGCGGCCGGTTTACACCTTCGCGCTGCAAACCTCGCCCGGCAGCCAGACCTTTGCCATACCGGGCCGGGCTTCCGGCAAGGGCGTATGGCTGCGCATTGGCGGGGGACATGACGTCGGCGGAGTCGCTGTTGGCGATTTCCGCATCATCAACGAGCAGATCACCCAATAACGCCAAGCCGTGCCTTGAAGTCGCCGCGACGAAGGCCAAGCTCGCGAGTCTGTGAACGGTAAAGTCATTGATGCGCAAAATTATCCGCCCCTTGCTCGTGCCGAGCGGCGCCTCAACCTAAACGATAGCAGTGGCGACGTCGCAGAGAGTGGTCTTGGCCAGCGAAGCGGAGAGTGCGCCCTCAGCGGCCCGCAAGGGACCCTGCAGGCGATGGAACCGACAGAAATCCCTTGGACAGTCAGCGATGCTGTGAAAAACTCCGCTCGAGACCCCGCTATTTGGGGGAATATCGGTTGATGCGAGCAAAGGAATGTTCACCGTGTCAAATCGTTGGTCGATCCTCTGCGTGCTGTTCCTTGCAAGGCTGACGATGTCTTTTCAGTTCCAAGCGGTGGCAGCACTTTCTCCGCTTCTCGTTGAACACTATGGCGTTAGCATCGCGGATGTCGGCCTCCTGATCGGTCTCTATCTTGCGCCTGGCGTAGCCGTGGCGATCCCTGGTGGTGCCATCGCGGCGCGTTTCGGGGACAAGCGCATTGTTAGTTTGAGCATGCTTCTGATGCTGGTCGGCGGCGCCATGATCGGTTGGGGGCCCGGTTGGGGATGGTTAGTCGTAGGCCGCCTTCTGGCGGGCACTGGTGGTGTCGTCATCAACATCGTGATGACAAAGATGCTGATGGACTGGTTTGTAGGCCGCGAGATATCGACGGCGATGGGCATCTTCATAAACTCATGGCCGGCCGGAATTGCGCTGTCGCTGCTGACCATGCCGAAACTCGCGGCGATCGGCGGGCTTGATCTGGCTTGGGCCGCGGTCATGTCGGTGATCGCGTTGGGTCTGTTTCTGTTTGTTCTAGTCTACAGGGCACCAGAGAATAACCCCGCACCTGCAGTCCGTATCACTGTCAGCAAACTCCCGATGTTCGCGCTCTTTCTGGCAGCCAGCATATGGGCGCTCTATAACGCCGCCCTGGCCATGGTTTTCAGCTTTGGACCTGCGTATTTGAACCAGCTTGGATGGGACTTGACATCCGCCAGTTCGGCGACCAGCCTTTTCATCATCGTCGTCGCAGTTGCCGTCCCCATCGGGGGTATTCTTGCAGACAGGACCGGGCAGCGGGATGCCGTAATTCTGGCAAGCCTCTTGGGTTACGCCATTCTGCTGCCATTCGCCCTCTATGTCCCGTCTGGGGCGGTTCCGCTGGTCTTCATTGCCGTGGGCCTGATCTTTGGCCTGGGCGCGGGTCCGATCGTAACTTTGCCGTCCCTGATACTGAGGCCCGAGTCTCGCGCCTTCGGGACGGGTGTCTATTACTCCCTCTACTACGCGCTGATGATGGCAGCGCCTGCCTTTGCCGGCGTGATCGCGGATCGTACCGGGAGCATTGGGTCTGCATTCGTTTTTGGTTCGTTGATGCTTGTCGTCAGCGTGGTGGCCCTAGGCGTCTTTCGCCGAGTCAGTGCCAGACCAACGGAGGCAAAACAGCTTTCGGAACTGGATTGAACTTGCTGATCGGCGTCGGGGGTGCTGGCCACGGCCCTGCGCGGCGACGTCGTGCCGGAGCGTGTGCCATCCGCTGTAAGTGAGTTTGGATGCCGCTGACGTGGGACTTTCACCTTTACTTGTTCAACACCTAAGTGGCGCGCTCGTCTGGCGCGTGGGGCCGGTGACCGCAGCTATCAACAATCTGGGATTTTCACAGGACGGCGAAAAACTCGCGGCGGCACTAGCACTTTCAGGTGGCGGAGTCAGGTTGTGGACAGCTCCTTTCGACGATCCCCCGCATTATGACACTGCCTATGGCGACAGTTCATGCCGGCTCGATTTTGCTCCCGGCGGATCGCTCGCCACCACATCCGATGATGGGTTTCGTACGGCTCTACGATCATCATGTTCTATTGATCAAAAAGAAAACCATGCCAGCCGGGAAGGGCCTTCGTACTGTTGCGTTGTGATGCTTGCCTCATCAACCAGCCACGAAGTTTCCTATGAAGGTCCGGAATGGGGCCACGGAGATCTTACCGCAGCGCTGCTCTCGTTCTTCTCGGATGCAAAGGCCTATGGATCGGACGGCAATCTGTCGATTTCAGTACTCGACGAAGAACTAACCAGCCGCGTCGAAGCCCGGACCAACAGCAAACAGACCCCGGTAATGACCAAGTCCGCCGCCATGAAACGTTTTCTTCCTCACGGCACTTCAACCTAAACGATAGCGGTGGCGACGTCGCAGAGAGTGGTCTTGGCCAGCGAAGCGGAGAGTGCGCCCTCAGCGGCCCGCAGGGGACCCTGCAGAATACTGCCAATCTGGGCAGCCACCGGGCAGACGGCCCGTGGATCAGTTTTATGCATGCGGAAAACGGTCTCGTTCTCCACTGCTTTGTAAACATCGGCGAGAGTGATTTCAGCGGCAGGCCGTTCCAGTTCGAACCCGCCAGAGCGCCCGGCCACCGACCGCACCAGCTTGGCTTTTTCGAGTTCACTCATCAAGCGGCGAATGACCACCGGATTGGTGTGAACGCTCTGCGCAACCGTCGTCGAACAAACGGGGCCCTTGCCAGCATAACGCGCAAGGACGCTCATGGCGTGGATGGCAACGATGAAGCGGCTGCTTGACAACATATTGGTAACTCCACCAGTTACATCGGCCGGGCCGATGAAAAGGTCAAGCCCGTATATAGAATAGTGATCATAGATTGTTAACCGAGTCAGATGAATGCTGAACCATCATCAGCCGGATTTGTCCCCGATGCGTGTGCGCCGATTTGATTTTGTCGTCACCTGTGTGTGCCTGAGCCTGCTTGGTTACTTCGCCTGGCATGCCGAAAAGGGCCCTCGCGGCTATCCCTATCGCGACAAACTTGCTGCCGAAACAGCGGATCTTGCCACCACGCTTGCCGCTATCGAGGAGCAGCGCTCGCACCTTGAACACCGCGTCGTACTGCTCAGACCCCACTCGATCGACCCGGATATTCTTGATGAATTTGCCCGCTCGCAACTTGATTTGGCCGCCCCAGGCGATATTGTTGTTCTGCAGCAATCCGAAATTTCCCAAGGAAATCCTTGAGATCAACTGACTTTCAGTTAATTATGTAATTAGCGAGCCTTCTCAAGCATTTAGTGTTATGACTCCTGCTCATTCCAAGCCGGGGAGACGCTTGCATGGCGGTCAAGTCAGCCTATATCACCCGAAAACTTTCCAAGGGGGAGAAGCCCGATCTGCGCAACAGTGGATTCACCGAGAAACAAGAGCTTGCCGCCTATCGCGACATGCTGCTGATTCGCCGTTTTGAAGAGAAGGCTGGCCAGCTTTACGGCATGGGCTTCATTGGTGGCTTCTGCCATCTTTACATCGGCCAGGAAGCTGTCGTCGTCGGCATGCAGATGGCCCAGAAAGTTGGCGATCAGGTGATCACGTCCTACCGCGATCATGGCCATATGCTGGCCTGTGGCATGGACCCCAAGGGCGTCATGGCGGAATTAACCGGCAGGCGCGGCGGCTATTCTAGAGGCAAGGGCGGCTCGATGCACATGTTCAGCCGCGAGAAACAGTTTTTCGGCGGCCATGGCATCGTCGGGGCGCAAGTGCCATTGGGTGCGGGATTGGCGTTCGCCAATAGGTATCGCGGTAATGACCACGTGTCGGTCACCTATTTCGGCGACGGTGCGGCCAACCAGGGCCAGGTCTACGAGACTTTCAACATGGCCTCGATCTGGAAACTGCCGGTTATTTTCGTGATCGAGAACAATCGCTATGCCATGGGCACGGCCGCACCGCGTTCAACCGCCATGTCGGATCATCTCGGCGCCCGAGGTGCTGCGTTTGGCATTCCCTCCGAGCAAGTCGATGGCATGGATGTGCGTGCCGTGAAGGAAGCAGCCGACCGCGCCGTGGAGCACTGTCGCGCCGGGCAGGGGCCTTACATTCTTGAGATGATGACCTATCGCTACCGTGGCCATTCGATGTCTGACCCCGCCAAATATCGCGCGAAGGAAGAGGTCCAGAAAATGCGCGAGGAGCATGATCCGATCGAACAGGTGAAGGCCCGCATCATCAAGAGCGGATTTGCCAGCGAGGACGATTTGAAAAAGATTGACGCGGAGATTCGCACCGTGGTGACGGAGGCTGCTGAATTCGCCCAAGGCGATCCCGAGCCCGAAGCATCCGAGTTGTACACCGATATCTACAAAACCGCTTGAGGACTGGAGAACCGCAATGCCCAACATCCTCATGCCCGCACTTTCGCCCACCATGGAGGAGGGCAAGCTTGCCAAATGGCTCAAGAACGTCGGCGATATGGTGAAGTCCGGTGATGTCATTGCCGAAATCGAAACCGACAAGGCGACGATGGAAGTGGAGGCCGTGGACGAGGGGCCGCTGACGGCGATCCTGATTCCGGCTGGGACCGAAAATGTCAAAGTGAATACGCCAATTGCGGTGATTGGCGAAGCGTCCTTCGAGACGCCCGCCGTGCGGGCTCCTCAGGATGAGGTGAAGAAAATTCCTCACCCTGAGGTGCCGCCACAGCTGGCCTCGAAGGGTCCAGTGACAGTTGCCGCGGCTGATCCCGATATCCCCGCCGGCACCGAAATGGTTTCAATGACCGTGCGCGAGGCGATCCGCGAGGCCATGTCGGAAGAAATGCGCCGCGACAAGGATGTCTTCCTGATGGGCGAGGAAGTGGGCCAGTACCAGGGCGCCTACAAGATCTCGCAGGGCATGCTTGATGAGTTTGGTCCCGAGCGCGTCATCGATACGCCGATCACCGAGCATGGCTTTACTGGCATCGCCACCGGTGCGGCGTTCGCCGGATTGAAACCGATCGTTGAATTCATGACTTTCAATTTTTCCATGCAGGCCATCGACCACATCATTAATTCCGCCGCCAAAACACTTTATATGTCGGGTGGTCAGATGGGTTGCCCGATTGTATTTCGCGGCCCTAATGGCGCCGCCGCCCGCGTTGGCGCTCAGCACAGCCAGGATTATGCCGCGTGGTTTGCGCAAATCCCCGGCCTCAAGGTGGTCGCTCCCTATTCGGCGGCCGATGCCAAGGGCCTGATGAAGGCAGCAATCCGCGATCCCAATCCGGTGATCTTCCTCGAAAATGAAATCCTATATGGAAAGAGCTTCGAAGTGCCCAAGCTCGACGATTGGATCGTGCCGATCGGCAAGGCGCGCATCGCCCGTGTTGGCAAACACGTGACCATCGTCACCTTCGGAATCGGCATGACCTATGCGCTGGCCGCCGCTGACAAACTTGCCGCCGAAGGCATCGAGGCGGAAGTCATCGATCTCCGCACTATCCGGCCGATGGACATTGTCACCGTGGTGGAGAGTGTTAAGAAAACCAATCGCTGTGTCGCGGTGGAGGAGGGTTATCCGCAATTCTCGGTCACCTCTGAAATCGCAGCACAGATAATGACCCACGCCTTCGATTACCTCGACGCGCCCGTCGCTCGCGTCGCCGGCAAGGATGTGCCCATGCCATATGCCGCCAACCTCGAAAAACTGGCGCTGCCAAATGCCGATGAAGTCGTCGCTGCGGCGAAGGGAGTTCTTTATGTCTAAGCCAGATCATCGCCATCACAACCACCACGGTGAAACCCACCCAAATCAGCTGGAACCACCGCACGCGGTGTTTCACGATCCCAAGGCGGGCGAAGTCATGCGCGCCTGGATCGTCAATAGCGGGTTATCGCTGTCGCTCCATGCCATGGCGTTCGGCAAGGCCGAGACGTGGGGACATGTTCTAGCCGGAGTAGCCCAACAAGTGGCCAGCACCTGCGCCGAGATGGGCCACGGCACGGCAGCTTCCAATCTCGAAGATATCCGCAAGGCGCTCAGTGCCGATCTCGCCAAGGCCACGGGCCAAATGTCGGTTCTCGCCAACAAATAGGGTCATTTCCCATGCCAACCAACGTTCTCATGCCCGCCCTTTCCCCAACCATGGAGAAAGGCAAGCTCGCCAAATGGCTCAAGAAGGAAGGCGACACGGTAAAGTCCGGCGACATTTTGGCCGAGATCGAAACCGACAAGGCGACGATGGAAGTGGAAGCCGTCGACGAAGGCATTCTGGGCAGGATCCTGATCGCCGATGGTACTGAGGACGTGGCGGTGAATACGCCCATTGCGGTGATTTTGGGCGATGGCGAGAAGGCTTCGGATATCAAGGCCGCTCCGCCTCCGGCGCTGCGCACCACCTCCCCCGTGAAGGGGGAGGAAAAGCTTGTAAACGCGCCGCCTCCTTATTTATCCTCCCCCCGCGCGGGGGTGGTGGCGCAAAGCGCCGGTGGGGGGCTTCGCATCTTCGCCTCCCCCCTCGCCAAGCGTATTGCCAAGGAAAAAGGCCTCGACCTCGCAGCGCTGAAGGGTTCCGGCCCTCACGGCCGCGTGGTGCTCAAGGACGTCGAAAACGCCAAGCCCGGTGCAACTGCTCCAGTGGCGAAACCTGCTTCAGCTCCACTGGCGCCCGGCATGACCGAGGAGGCCGTGCTCAAATTGTTCGAGCCCGGCTCCTACGACCTCGTACCGCACGATGGCATGCGCAAGATTATCGCCAAGCGCCTCACTGAATCCAAAC
>JANLWG010000252.1:0-5401 GCA_031364405.1 Hyphomicrobiales bacterium | reverse complement strand
TGATTGGTTTCAACCGCCGCTTCGACGCGAACTTCGCCAATCTCGAACAGCGCATCCGCAAGGGCGATATCGGTAGCGTTGAACTTGTGACGATCATCAGCCGCGATCCTTCGCCGCCGCCGATCGACTATGTGAAAATCTCCGGCGGCCTTTTCCGCGACATGATGATTCATGATTTCGACATGGCGCGTTTTCTGGTTGGTGAAGAGTTCGCCGTGGTGCAGGCGTTGGGCGCCTCGCTGGTCGACAAGGCCATCGGCGATGCCGGCGATGTCGATACCGCTTCGGTGCAGATGCAAACCGCCAGCGGCAAGATCTGCGTCATCACCAATTCGCGCCGTGCCACTTACGGTTACGATCAGCGCATCGAAGTGCATGGCTCGAAGGGCATGCTGCGCGGCGGCAATGTGCACAACACCACGGTGGAACTGGCCAACGGCGATGGCTTCCGGGCCGATCCCGTTCTCAACTTCTTCACCGAACGCTACGGCCAGGCCTATGCCAGTGAAGTCAACAGCTTCATCGATGGCATTGCCGCGGGCAAATCCGCGAGGCCCAATGGCTTGGACGGCTTGCAGGCCCAGAAACTCGCCGATGCCGCGACTGAATCGTGGAAGTCCGGCAAGCCGGTGAAGGTGCAATGATGAACCTCGACTCGCTCAGCAAACTTTCGATGGACGGCAAGATCGCCGTCATCACCGGTTCGACCCAGGGCCTCGGCGAAACCATTGCGCACCTGTTCGCTGATCGCGGCTGTGTGGGGCTGGTGATCGCCGGCCGCAACGCCAGGAATGGCGCGCGGGTCAAAGCCGATCTCGAAAAGAAGGGTGTCAAAACCGTCTTCGTCGCCGCCGATCTCTCCACCATGGACGATACCCGCAAGGTGATCGCCGCGTGTGACAAGGAGTTCGGCCGCGTCGATGCGCTGGTCAATTCCGCCGCCATCACCGATCGCGGCACCATCTGGGATACCACGCCCGAACTCCATGACCGTATGTTCAATGTCAACGTGCGCGCCCCCTTCTTCCTGATGCAGGATGCGTTGCACCTGATGAAGAAGAACAAGACCAAGGGCACCATCGTCAACATCATCTCGATGTCGGGCCACGGCGGCCAGAGTTTCATCACCGCCTACTGCGCCTCGAAGGGCGCCCTCATCACCCTCACCAGGAACGTCGCTTACAGCGTGATGCGCCACCACATAAGAGTGAACGGCCTGACCATCGGCTGGATGGATACACCCGCAGAGGACCGCATCATGAAGACCTATCACGAGGCTGAAGACGGCTGGCTGAAGAAAGCCGAAGCCGCAAGGCCGTGGGGCCGTCTCCTCAAGCCCGCCGAAGTCGCCCGCGCCTGTGGCTATCTCTCGAGCGATGAGTCAGGCCTGATGTCCGGCTCGATCATCGACTTCGACCAGCAGGTGCTGGGTGCCGGAGACTCGCCAGCCGAACCGCCAGCGCTTTCGTAGGCACCTCACGCCACACGGCGCAGCGCGAAGCGGCGGCCGCCGTCGTGGGCGGAAATAAATCCGGTGCGCGCCAGCGATGAAAGCGTGGCGGCAACGCGTACTTCCACCTTGCGCCCCTGCTTGAAGCCCCGCACCAGTTCGGCGGCGGAGATGGGTGCCGCCGCATTGGCCAGCGCTGCCATGACAGCCGCCGTCTGTTCGACTGCACCTTGCGGGAATGATGGTTTGACTTTGATGACCGGTGCAAGACCCAGATCGGCCTCGATCTGTTCGGCCTTTTCCGCAGGCGTACCAAAGCGCGGGACTTGATACTCGGGCCGGAGCCAGCGCACCAGGCCGCGCGCTTCTTCAATGGCGCGCGCTTTGTTCAACGCCACGAGGTGCACGAGTATTTCATCGTCGGTCACCTCCGCAGGCCAGCCGTAGGCCTGGGCCACGGCGGCATCGAGTTCGTCATGCAGCTCCTTGAGAATGAGGATCAGCGCGTCATCGAAGATGCGGCGTTCGGCGGGCGAGAGCGAAGGGCCCTCATCTCCCCGCTGCTCCGCAGCGGGTCCCTTCTTCTCCCGCTGCGCAGGAGAAGACGAAATGTCCTCGCCCGCGTCAGCGGGAGAGGAAAGGGGCCCGCCGCGCGCCAGCGCGGTGGGAGAGGTGAGGGCCCCTTGCCTCACCTTCTCCAGCACATTGTACATCTGGGTGAGCGTCACTTCGGGATGCGCCGCCTGCACCTCCTTGCGATGCCGGTCGATGGTCTCGGCCAGCGATGCGATCTTGTCTCGCGTGGCGGCATCGGGATCGGGGAAGGGAAAGGGATCGAAGCAGATTGAGTTGGTATACCTTGGACGGTCCTCGAGAGTACCTCCAAGTGATAACGTCCAAGAAACATGGACTCGGGAACTCAATATGCCAAGAATGTAGCTATCTTGCGAACCAAGCACAACAAGCGTCTGGTCCGGCACAGTTTCTCCAGATACGAACTGAAATAATCTGTGTTTGGATGTTTGGACCGTTGCGATGAAGCGGTTCAATCCATCAACAGAGTTGCGCATGTCAGTGTTTCTACGACCAAAGAGCCACCAGTTTTCTCTCCGGTATTCCTCCCTGTTCAATGCGCGAAGTGGGAAGACGGTCTTAAGGAGGTGCTGGTAAATCTCTGGTAACCGGGCCCTGACTTGGTCTTTCGTAAGTCCGTCAAGATCAATGATGAATAATTTTCGAGCGGTTTGGGTTAGGTCTCTACCGCTCAAGTATGGCTTGATAAATTTCTCCGCGTCGCGTCTTTTTCCGATGCCGAGATGCGCTGCTTCAGAGGCCGATAGGATGAAGCCTTCCCCAAGAAATATGACACCCCGCGACGACAACCCACTATTTGCTTGAAGTGCCGCAACCTGAGTTACATCAACCCCAACCGTCAAATCAGAATTGACCGCCCCAAGGGACTCGTGAAGAAGAACGCGCGGCTCGTCCGTGTCTAGCTCATCTTCCAGAGTCACTTCCTTCAACACCCCCTGATGCGCCCCGGCTGCCACCACCGTCATGGCGATGCGCACGGCGGCGGAGTCCTTTGTCGCCTTGGTCCACGGATGATCGGGGATTGCCATGAGAATCGAAATCGGATGCTTGGCCTTGAGATACCGCTCCACCACGCGGCGCTGAAACACCTGCGTGATCGAATTCGTGGTGACGAGGCCGAAGCGCTTGAGTCTCGTGTCCTTGCGCGTCAACAGTTCCGCCGCGCGGTCCCACCAGTACATGACGAAATCGGCCGCGTCGTTCATGTCCTTGTGCGCCGCCCATAGCGCTTCGACATAGGCATCCGAGGTGCGGGCGCGAATGTCCTTGCCGCCAATGAACGGCGGATTGCCGACGATATAGTCAGCCTCTGGCCACTGGGGCCGGCGCGGGTTCTTGTAATTGCCTTTTGCATCGACGCCGTCATGCGCCAGCACCGCGTCGCGCCATTCGATGTTGCGGTAGTCCTTGAGAACCGGATCGCCCGGCAGGCCCTTGTTGTTTCGGAGGTGCCATTGCAGATAGCCCAGCCACAGCACCAGTTCCGCAATATGGCGCGCCCGCTCGTTGGTTTCTAGGCCGAGGAATTGGTGCGGGTCCACCTCGTGCCGGTCGAAACCTTTGAGCGCCTCCTGTCCGCCGAGATTGAGGAGCGTATCCAGCACTTCGCCCTCAAGACGCTTCATCAGTTCCAAAGTCACATAGAGAAAGTTTCCCGTGCCACACGCGGGATCGAGCACGCGGGTGTTGAACAGCTTTTCGTGAAACGCCTTGACGACCACGACGGCTTCGCCGTTTTCGCCATTGGTATTGAGCCGCTCAGCCGTCGCCAGCACATTGCCCCAGTCGTCGCGCAGCGGTTCGATCACCGTGGCGATGACGAGACGCTCCACATAGGCGCGCGGCGTATAGTGGGCGCCGAGGCGCGACCGTTCAACGGGATTGAGCGCCTGTTCCAGCAGCGTGCCGAAAATCGACGGATCTACTTCGCGCCAGTCCTTCTTCGCCGCCAACAGAAGCTCGCCGATTTCTTCCTTGTCGAGCGCATAGGCCGTTGCGTGTTTGAATAGAAAACCATTGAACTCTTTCACCCGGCCCTGCGCGGCCGAAGCATAGCCACCCTTATCCATGGCTAGCCACAGCATTTCGAGCTCGGGTGCGAACATGTGCGGCTTGTCAATGCAGCGCTCTAGCAGACTGGAGAAGGACTGTTTCGGCAACAGTTCCGCATCCTCGGCAAACATCGTGAAAATGCAGCGCATGAGAAACAGTGCGACGTCTTCCGCCGGGAACTTGCGGGCCTCCAGCCGTTTCGACACCGCCGCAAGCCGCGCGGCAATCTCACGTGTCGCCTTCGCCGCGCGTTTGGTCGGGTCGAGCGCGTGCGGGTCGGTCCACAGTCTGGTGAACAGTTCTTGCGTTTCGGTTTTTCGCAGATCGTCGAGAAAAATGCGGAAGCCCTGACGGTCGGGGAACTGCGTGTAGTTGCGGCCCTTGCCGGTGAAATCCGCGTAGAGCTCGAAGCAATGGCCGACATCGCAGACCACGATGAAGGGCGGCCATTCATGGGTGGACGGCAGATGCCGCGCATAACCTTCGGCCTGCTGGCGGGCATTCAGCATCAGCACATCCCAGGCGCGGCTCGAGCGCTCACGCGGGGATTGCGCTTCCTCCACCCGGAAGAAATCTTCCTGGCCTTCCACCATCTTCTTGCCGCCGCGCGCCCGCGACTGTTTGGCTTCCAGCACGAATGAACCGCGCCGGTAGAGATCGATGAAATCCGTGCCCTTGTCTCCGGCCACCGCATATTCGAATTTGTAGTCACCATCCTTTGGTTCTTCGAGGCCGAGCACGCGGCAAAGGCCACTCAGGAAGGATTGCGACTGGGCGCGTTCACCGCCGCTGGCGCCCTTCCAGTGTTCGATGAATTGTTCGACGGATTGAACCATGGCGCGACGCTACGCGATTTGGATTTGCGGCGGAAGGCCCCTCATCCGGCGCTTCGCGCCACCCCGGATCAAGTCCGGGGCAGGCTCTTCTCCCGCGAGGGGAGAAGGGAGTCAGCGCGCGCCGCGCTTTTCCGCCACCGCCACTGTCAGTGTCATCGCCAGCGATAGCGTTGCCGCCATTGAGCGGAAGCCTTCGAAATTGGCTTCGACGACTTCCAGCCACAGCGTGGCGATTTGGGCCAAGGGCGAGAACGGGCTGTCGGTGATCGTCACCACCGGCACATCGCGCGCCGCCGCGGCCTGGGTGAGAGTGATGGTTTCACTGGCGTAGGGGGTGAAGCTGACGGCGAGGACGGCATCTTTCCTTGTGGCAAACGAAAGTTGCTCCGCCGCGATCCCGCCTATGGCGTCGATCAGAATGCTCCGTACACCGAGCTTTCCGAAGGCATAGGCCATATAGGATGAAATC
>JANLWG010000242.1:0-7319 GCA_031364405.1 Hyphomicrobiales bacterium | reverse complement strand
TGCAGCTGGTCAATGAAGATGAATGAGCGGAGTGTTGCCATGTCAGGTCAGGCGGCCAGAACCGCGTTCAGTTCCTCAAGAATAATGCGGCGCAATTCGCGGCGGAGTTCGTCCTCGCCGGAATTGTCGACGGCGAGTGTGACCGGTGCCATCTCGCGCTTTGGCAGATTGAGCGGATCAAGCCCTTCGAAACGGCCAAAGCTTTCTGAAGTCTCCTTGTTATAGGCGATGCGCGCGTAGTGCATGAGATGATGCGGTGTCAGATTGTCGCCGATCGAGGAACCACCGGCAAAACCCGTGCCGATGGTCATCGAGGGGCCGAGATTGGTTTCAAAGCCGGATGCACCCAGCGAACAACCGGCATTGACGGCAACCCGCAACGCCGGAACCGCGGCGGCGAACGCCATGATGTTGGCCTCGTTCTTTGAGTGAATGGCGGCGGAATGGCCCTTGCCGGATTTACGCATCATCGAGCGTGCGGCGGAGATCGCCTGATCGATATTCTGTACGCGCGCGAAGGCCAGTACCGGGCAGAGTTTTTCGCGCACCAGTTTTTCCTCGGGTTGAACGAGGTCAACTTGCGTCACCAGTATCTTGGCATTGGGCGCAATGAAACCGGCCTCGCGGGCGATGACGCTGGCGTCCTTGCCGATCATCGCGATGTTAAAACCCTCATCCCGGAAGAGCAGGGCGCGGAGCTTCCCGGTTTCTTCATTTGTGCAGATGTGTGCGCGTTCGGCCTTCATCGCCTCCAGCAGGCGGCCGGCAACACTGGTGAACGCCAGCAGCACCGACTCATTGGTGCACAGAATGGAATTGTCGAAGGACTTGGACTCGACGATGCGTTTGGCCGCGAGCTTCAAATCCGCGCTGTCATCGACCAGCACCGGCGCATTGCCGGGGCCCACGCCGAAAGCCGGATTGCCGGAGCGATAGGCGGCCTTCACCACCGAAGGTCCGCCGGTTGCCACGATGAGATCGATGCGCTCGTCCGCCATCAGCTTTTCGATGAGCGGAATATTGGGCTCGGCGATCACCTGGATACAGCCATCGGGCGCGCCGGCCGCCTTTGCCGCTTCGGCGAGAACGCGCGCCGCATCGGCACAGCAGGCCTTGGCTTGCGGGTGCGGACTTAAGATAATCGCGTTGCGCGTCATCAGCGCCAGCAGGGTTTTGAAATAGAGGGTGGCCACCGGATTGGTCACCGGGATCAGCGCGAAGATAACGCCGGCGGGGCGCGGCAGTTCAACAATCTTGCGGGCCGCATCAATGCGCGGGCCCACGAAATCTTCTGTTGAGTAGAGATCGACAATGCCCTTCGAACAGGCTTCGTTCTTCAGGCGTTTGTGTTCAACGACGCCCATGCCGGTCTCGCGCACCGCCCATTCGGCAAAATGCTGCGCCTTGGCATGCCCCGCATTGGCGATCGCATCGGCAATACGAAGGATACTGGCGCGATCCATCCTGACCAGCTTCGAGGCGGCCCAGCGGGCCCGATCGAGCATCATCTTCGCCTGCTCGTACTGGGCGTCGGGAACCTTCATAAGAGTTTCAGCCATCTCAGTTGACCTTCATCGCATTGCGCAGGAGTTCGCGGGCGCGCGGCATGGCGGCATCGAAGCGATCAAGAATTTCCTGACACATTTCAGAAGTTAGGAGCACGCCAGGTTTCCATTGCAGCACGCGTTTATCGAGAGAGGAGAAGATCGCCCAAATGCCGTGCTCATAGAGCGCGCGTGAGACATGAACGGCACCTTCCGCGTGATTGCTGAATTCCAATCCGAGAATGACGCCCTTCTGGCGCACACCGGTAAAGATGTCGGCGTGACGCTGCATCATCTCCCTCATGCCCTCGGCCATGAAATCGCTGACGAAGGCAACATTGGCCACAAGCTCCGGCCGTTGCAGCATTTCGATTACTTTGTGAGCGACGACACAACCCAGTTCAGCGCCGCCCGAAGTGGAAATATGCGCCGCGCCATCGACATTGAGCCAGCCGCCAGCCTTGTCGTTTACCAGACAGGCGCTGATGGGGTAGAGACCGCCCGAGAGCCCCTTGGCGGTCACCATGATATCGGGCTGGACGCCGTAAGCCTGCCAGCCCCACATATGCCCGGTGCGCATCAGCCCGGTCTGCACTTCGTCGGCGATATACATGGCGCCATATTTTTTACACAGCGCCTTGCAGGCGTTGAGATAGCCGGGCTTGGGCATGGGGAAACCATAGGTCGCGGGGATCGTCTCGATGATGAGGGCAGCGCAATCCCGGCCCTTCAGGGCCTGCTCCATGGCGTCAATATCGTTGAAGGGAACCTGAATGAAGGTCTCCGGCTGGTCCGACAGAAAGATCTTGGTGAAGCGCTCATCACCGGTGGCGACAGCCAGCCCCGAATGACCGTGATAGCCCTTGATGATCGAGACGATCTTGCGGCGCTGGGTGGCATAGCGCGCACTCTTGATGGCGATGTCGACGGCCTCGGCACCGCCCGGTGCAAACACCGCATAGGTCATGCCGGGCGAAACCTTGATCAGCGATTCGGCCAGTGCGGCCCGGGCAACCGATGGAAACCAGTGATTGCCGATATCGAAATAGTCGAGGGCGCCTTTCAGCGTCTCCACCAGTTCCGGGTGGCGATGGCCGAAATTATAGGTGCCGCCATTGAGGTGGAGATCGATGAGTCTGCGGCCCGACATATCATAGAGGCAGTAGCCTTCGCGCTTGTCGATCACCAGATCGATGCCGGCCTTCTGCCAGAACTTGGTTTTGTCCGGGTTCCAGTAACGGATGGCCTTGTCGAAGAGGTCCTGCTTGGATTCGAACTGGAACAGGCCGTAGTCATACATAGGTTGCTCCTTCGGGCATATATTGCCCGACTTCATGCGAAATACGACTGAAGCACAACTAAATTATGTTGTCAAGCGGTCAAAAACTGATCGTACTGGTAATTATTAGTTGGAAGCCGGGCAAAGTTGTGCATGAATGAGATCATGACCTCACCTGGCGCCCGTATAAACAAAACCGACCGGCAGGCCCGCATCATTGCCGAACTGCGCGCCGCGCCATCGCTGCGGGTAAATGAGCTGGCAGCCCTGCTGGCTGTTTCAACCGAGACCGTGCGCCGCGATTTTGTTGAACTGGACGAACGCGGCCTGATCAACCGCACCTATGGCGGCGCCATGCGGCCGGTGGCCTTTGAGCCTGCCCTGGCCGAACGCGAGGCGCTGATGGTAGCCGAGCGCGAACGCATCGCCGCAGCAGCCATAACGCTGGTTGAGCCCAATGATATTCTGATGATCGGTGGCGGCGCCACCACCTTGCACTTTGCCCGCAGACTTGCCGCCGAACGCAATCACCTAACAATAATCACCCACGCCTTCTCCATCGCCATGGCACTGGCCACCAATCCCACCCATAAAGTGCTGATGCTGCCCGGCCAATATGATGGCCGCGAAGGCCTGATTCATGGTCCCGACACCATCGACGCGTTGCAGCGCTTTCGCGCCAACAAGGCTTTCCTCGGTGCCAGCGGGCTGACGGCGGAAGGCCCCAGCGACGCCAGCATCGGCCCCGGCCTCATTTACGGTGCCATGATGCGGCGGTCCGCCCAATCGATCATCTTGGCCGATCACTCGAAATTCGACCACCCGTCATTGGCGGTCTACGGGCCATGGTCGGCCACCACGACGCTGGTTTCGGATATTGCTCCAGGCAATGGACTTGCATCGGCACTGGCCACGGGGCACACAAGAGTGATAATTGGATGAATAGATCACTTCGCGTGATTTAAACAGGCGCTCCCGCCAAACTAACAATATTGGGGCAAGAGTTGACGATCATGCTGCGACAGATACCGCAATCCGCCACCGGCGCAAAAAGCCAGAGTGCAATCATGAATGCCATGCCGAAGCCCGTCCCCCGCGGCACCGATGTCGAAAGCATTGAGGCCGAAATTCTGGCGAAGCTCGCCTATGCCATCGGCAAGGACCCCATCGTCGCCAAGGATCATGACTGGCTGGCTGCAACCATTCTGGCCCTGCGCGACCGTATCATCGACCGCTGGATGGAATCGACCAGGGCCTCCTATCAGGCCAAGGTCAAGCGTGTCTATTACCTGTCGCTCGAATTCCTCATTGGCCGGTTGTTACGCGATGCCTTGAGTAATCTTGAGCTGACCACTGCTTTCCAGGCGGCTCTTGCCAAGCTTGGCGTCAATCTCGATCTCGTCGAAGCGCTGGAACCCGATGCCGCCCTTGGCAATGGCGGCCTGGGCCGGCTGGCCGCCTGTTTCATGGAAAGCATGGCGAGCCTTGATATTCCCGCCTACGGCTATGGCATCCGCTATGACCACGGGCTGTTCCGCCAGAAGATTGTCGACGGCTGGCAAATGGAATTGCCGGAGGATTGGCTGGAAAATGGCAACTCCTGGGAATTCCGCCGCCGCGAAGCGGCTTATGAAGTGGGCTACGGCGGCAGTGTCACAATGGAAACCGGGCCAGACGGCCAACAGCGGCGGCGGTGGAAGCCCGCCGAGAAACTCATGGCGGTGGCTTGCGATACGCCGATGGTCGGCTGGCGCGGCAAACGGGTGAACACCCTGCGCCTGTGGACGGCGCGCGCCATTGACCCCATCAGCCTCGATGCCTTCAACAGCGGTGATTATGCAGGAGCCCTCGGCGAGAGCAACAAGGCCGAGATCATCACCCGCGTGCTTTATCCTTCTGACTCCACTCCGGCCGGGCAGGAGCTGCGGCTGCGCCAGGAATTCTTTTTCACCTCCGCCTCGTTGCAGGACATCATCCGCCGCCACCTGCAGCAATACAAGGACATCGGCAATCTGGCCGACAAGGTGGCGGTTCAGCTGAACGATACCCATCCTGCCATCGCTGTCGCCGAACTGATGCGTCTGCTCATGGACTTGCACGGGCTGGCATGGACGGAAGCCTGGGACATCACCCGCGCCGTCATGTCCTATACCAACCACACGCTGCTGCCCGAGGCCTTGGAAAGCTGGCCCATCCATCTCTTCGAGCGGCTGCTGCCGCGCCACATGCAGATTGTTTATGCGATCAACGCCAAACTGATCGCCGAGGCCCGGGAGCTGCCAGCTTGCACCCCCGATATGCTGGCGTCGGTTTCGCTCATCGACGAAAATGCCGGCCGCCGGGTCCGCATGGGACAGTTGGCATTCGTGGGCTCCCACAGCATCAACGGCGTGTCGGCGCTGCACACATCGCTGATGAAGGAGAGCGTATTCAAGCACCTCAACACGATCTATCCCGGCCGTATCAACAACAAGACCAACGGCATCACGCCGCGGCGCTGGCTATTCAATGTCAATCCGGGGCTAACCAGCCTGTTGCGCGAAGCGATCGGTGACAAGGTTCTCGACGATGCCGGGACACTGCACGAGGCTCAACCCTTCGCCAAGGATGCCAGCTTCCGCAAGCGCTTCGCCGCCATCAAGCGCGCCAACAAAGTGCAGCTCGCCAATCTGATTTCCGCGCGCATGGGACTGGCGCTCGATCCTGATGCGATGTTCGATGTTCATGTCAAACGCATTCATGAATACAAGCGCCAGCTTCTCAATATTCTGGAGACGGTAGCGCTTTACAATTCCATGCGGGCCCATCCCGAACGCCCATGGGTGCCGCGTGTCAAAATATTCGCGGGCAAGGCGGCGGCGAGCTATGCTCAGGCCAAGCTCATCATCAAGCTGATCAACGATGTCGCCGCTGTGGTCAACAACGATCCCGACATCGGCGACTTGCTGAAGGTTGCCTTCATCCCGAATTACAATGTGAGCCTGGCCGAGGTGATCGTTCCTGCCGCTGATCTCTCCGAACAGATATCGACCGCCGGCATGGAGGCCTCCGGCACCGGCAATATGAAGTTCGCCCTCAATGGCGCCTTGACCATCGGCACTTTGGATGGCGCCAATGTGGAAATTCTCGAGCACGTCGGGGCTGACAACATTGCGATCTTTGGCTTGACCGCTGCCGAGGTGGAGCAGCGCCGCGGGAGCGGCGAGGATCCGCGCTTGCTGATCGAAGCTTCGGCCAACTTGAAGGGCGCTCTCGAAGCACTTGCCGCCGGTGTGTTTTCGCCCGACGATCCCGGCCGCTACCGGCCCATCGCCGATTCGCTCGTTCATGGCGACTGGTTCATGGTGGCGGCGGATTTCGATGCCTATGCCCAGGCCCAGCGCAACATCGATGCCATCTGGCGGACACCGCAGGACTGGACGGCCAAGACAATCCTCAATACGGTGAATATGGGATGGTTCTCATCCGACCGTACGATCCGTGAATACGCCCGCGACATCTGGAACATTCCCGTCGCCCAGGAGTGAGTGAATAATGGCCGAGCCCCGGTGGAGAACCAGCGCTGCCGAAATCGCGGCCATCGTCTCCGGCCGGCACGGCGATCCCTTCAAACTCCTGGGCCTGCATAAGGCGGAACGCGACTGGATCGCCAGGGCCTTCGTTCCGGGTGCTGGGACGCTCGCCGCATTTACGCTCGACGGAGCAGCGCTCGGTAGCCTCGAGAGGCGTGACGAGGCCGGTTTTTTCGAAGGCCGCGTCAAACTTAAAGTCCGGCAGACCATCCGTTACGAGGCAACGCGCGGTGCTGATCGCTGGTCCTTCATCGACGCCTATGTGCTGGGGCCGGTGCTCGGTCCGCTCGACGATTATTATCTGGCCGAAGGCACGCATCTCCGGCTGTTCGACCGCCTTGGTGCCCATCCGATGAGCCACGAAGGGGCTGATGGCGTGCATTTTGCCGTATGGGCGCCCAATGCCGAGCGGGTTTCCGTTGTCGGCGACTTCAATGGCTGGGATGGCCGCCGCACTGTCATGCGCAAGCGCCTCGACATTGGTGTGTGGGAGACTTTCGTGCCCGGCGCCAGTGTTGGCCAAAGCTACAAATACGAGCTTCTCGGGCCCGGCGGAAAACTCATGCCATTGAAGGCCGACCCCTACGGCTTTGCCTCGGAGATGCGCCCCAAGACCGCCTCGCGCATTGCCCGCACTGACAACTTCATGTGGAGCGACGCAGCCTATCTTGAGGAGCGCAAGCTCCGCGATCACCGCCGTCTGCCCATGTCGATCTATGAAGCCCATCTCGGCTCATGGAAGCGCCGGGACGGCAATGAATTCCTGTCCTACGCCGAACTGGCGGCTGATCTCATCCCCTATGCGCGCGATCTGGGTTTCACCCACATCGAGCTTCTCCCCATCACCGAGCATCCCTATGATCCGTCCTGGGGCTATCAGCCGACCGGACTGTTTGCGCCGACCGCCCGCTTCGGAGATCCCCA
>JANLWG010000227.1:0-8783 GCA_031364405.1 Hyphomicrobiales bacterium | reverse complement strand
TTATTGAGGTTAGCGCCTATGTAACCCGGTTGGAAATAGACGATTCGAATTCGGTGGACACCGTCAGGCTCGTGGGTGATCCAGTTGGGGCGCAGATAGCCTTCCTCCATGACATGGATGCGAACACCCAAAGGCCTGAGGCGGGCAATGGCGGTCCGGTGGTAAGGCCGGCAATCACCATAGACCACCAGATCGGTAATGCCTTCCTTGCGCACCACAGCCTTGATCCAATCGGGCCAATCGGCGAACGAGCGCCGGTAAATCAGGGAGCCATCAAACCTGGCGCTGGCCAGATCTCCACCGTTGAGAATGACGCGGGTGCACCGGTTGCCACGCTTGATCAGCGATCTCTGGAGTTGATGAAAAAAGGCACCGCATGGGCCTTGCAGCAGCAAAAAATGCCGCTGTTCACCTGATTCTGGGTCATTCCCTGGTTTCCGGGGAACCGTTGCCATCTATCTATTTTTCCCATTTGCAAGCTTCCAAAGAGCCTGCCCCTGCAATTCCCGCAGGGATTTATTACCGTCATCTGCAATTCGCGGCAAGACAAGGTTGCAGGGCGGTTAAATTTGCGACACAAACTCAATGGTCCGGCTGGCGTCCGCCGAATGCCAATCGTCTATTTCCAATCGGATTGCATTGGCGCTAATCTCAACAAATTCAGGCAAATCTCGATGGAATCACATGATTGATCTTCTCGTCCGTAACGCGACACTTCCCGATGGCAGGACGGGCCTCGACATTGCCTGTACTGGCGGCCGGATTGCCGAAGTGGGCGTACGAATCGCTGGGGAGGCCCGGAGCGTCATCGAGGCCAACGGATATCTGGTGTCGCCACCCTTTATTGATTCGCATTTCCACATGGATGCAACCCTCTCGCTGGGCAGCCCCCGGCTCAACATATCGGGCACCCTGCTTGAAGGCATTGCCCTTTGGGGCGAGTTGAAGCCGCTGCTTACCCATGAGGCGGTGATTGGGCGCGCGCTCGCCTATTGCGATCTGGCGGTTGCACAGGGCGTGGGCGCCATCCGTACCCATGTCGATGTTTGCGATGACCGCTTGCTGTGTGTGGAAGCGTTGCTTGAGGTGAAGCAGAAAATTGCACCCTATCTCGATTTGCAGATCGTGGCATTTCCGCAAGATGGCTTTTATCGTTCGCCGACGGCAAAGCAGAACCTGATCCGGGCGCTGGATATGGGCGTCGATGTGGTCGGCGGAATCCCGCATTTCGAGCGCACCATGGCCGATGGGGCGGCGAGCCTGAAAGAGCTGTGCGAGATTGCCGCCAAGCGCGGGCTGCTGGTCGACATCCATTGCGATGAGACCGACGATCCGATGTCGCGCCATGTGGAAGCGCTGGCTTACGAGACCCATCGGCTCGGGCTGCATGGCAGAGTGGTGGGCTCGCATCTCACCTCGATGCATTCGATGGACAACTACTATGTCTCGAAGCTTATTCCGCTGATGGCGGAAGCCCAGCTTCATGTGACACCCAATCCGCTGATCAACATCACCATTCAGGGGCGCCACGATACTTATCCCAAGCGCCGGGGCATGACGCGGGTGCCGGAACTGCGGGCGGCGGGCATCAATGTTTCTTTCGGCCAGGATTGCGTCATGGACCCATGGTATCCACTGGGACAGGGCTGCATGCTGGAAGTTGCTTCGATGGGAATTCATGTGGCGCCGATGACCAGCCGCGAGGCCATGCGCTGGGCCTTCGATGCGGTGACGGTCAATCCGGCCAAGGCCATGCAGCTTGAAGGTTATGGGCTGGCCAAGGGCTGCAAAGCGGATTTTGTGATCCTGCAGGCCAAGGATCCGATCGAGGCAATCAGGCTGAAAGCCAACCGGCTCAAGGTGGTGCGGCGTGGCAAAGTCATCGCGGAGACGGCGGAACGGGTGAGCAAGATGCATCTCGATGGCCGCCCGCCTAACGTGAACGGTGCTGACTACGCGCCGCGCCCGGCGGGCTGAGTTTCGTCAAAACCAGCGCTCGCCAATGGCGCGATGGTGCTGTTCACGGCACTGATTGCCACGGGTTTCACCGTCGGCGGTTTGATTGCCCGCGAGATCGAACCCCAAGCCCTGACCTTTTTGCGCTTCCCGATCGCGGCGGCGATTTTTCTGGTGCTGGTAGCAGCGCAAGGCAAACTGGCACTGCCCGGCCTTCGTTCATGGTTGGGCTATTGTATCATCGGCTTTTTGCTGGCGGTGTTTTTATTTCGACGTTTGGGGCGCTGCGTTGGACCGGTTCCCTGTCGGCAGGCGTGGTGTTCGCCATGGTTCCGTTCATGACGGCGCTTATCGCGCCGGGACTCAACAGGCAGCACAGCAGCGGCAGGGCGTGGCTTGGTCTGCTCATTGGTTGTGCCGGGGTCACGTGGGTTCTGTTCGGTGGTGATGGGCGGCAGCTTCTGGCGTTCCGCATTGGCCGGGGCGAGGCGGTGTTCCGTGTAGATTGTGCCGCCTATGCCGCCTATTCACCCGCCGTGCGGAAATTGCATCGTGGCGAAACGCTGGGCGAAATCGACTTTTTTGCCATCGCTGTAACCGCCGCCGCAGTTGCGGTCATCGAATCCGCGCGGTGAGAGTTCCGGATTAGTTCAAATTGTCATTGTTAAGTCTGACCAAGGCAAGTTTGCGCATGACGGCGGTTTGGTAAAACCTTGACCGTGAATTAACCAACGCCTAATTGCAGTAGTCAAAGATTGCCCCCAACATCGATTTGCTGAGAAGGGGAGCCTATTTGCCCGCTACATGGACGAACTCACAGATTGTCGATAACTTGCTGCGAGCCGGGCTTAGTTGGGCGGGTGCGACGATCACCTATGGGTTTCCAATGGTTGTACCCATGTGGTCGATCAGCAGTGGCGAGGGTGCGGGTTTCTCCAGCTTGGCAACCGCCCAACGTGATGCGGCACGCCTGGCCATTAGCCTGTGGGACGATCTGGTGGCAGCCGATTTTGTCGAGACAGCCTCCAGTCCGGAAATTACCCTGCAGAACACCACTACCAACGTCAACTACGCCCAAGCCTATTTCCCCGGTTCGAGGGCGGGGGCGGGGTCGGTCTGGTTCAATCCACAATATGGCTCCAACAGCGGCACCAACAATCTGGTGACGCCGCGGATTGGCCAATGGGGTTTTCTCACCTATCTCCACGAACTTGGCCATGCGCTGGGACTGGAACATCCCGGTGACTACAATAGCGGGAGCCCGACCTATGATCTGGATGCGCTCTATGCGCAGGACACCATCATGTACACGGTCATGTCGTATTTTGATGCCGACAATACCGGCGCCGACTGGATTGCCAGCGACAACAAGCAATACTACGCGCAGACGCCGATGCTGCACGATACTCTCGCCATCCAGGCGCTCTATGGTGCCGAGATCACCACGCGGACGGGCAACACCATCTATGGCTTCAATGCCAGTACCGGCGGCAGTATTTTCGACTTCACCAAGAATGCCCATCCCGTCCTGACCATCTGGGACAATGGTGGCATTGACACACTTGATCTATCGGGCTTCAGCACGGCCTCGCGCATCGATCTCAATCCCGGCACTTTCAGTGATGCGGACGGCATGACGAAGAACCTTGCCATTGCATTCGCCAGCGATATCGAGAATGCAACGGGTGGGGCTGGAAACGACAGCATCACCGGTAGCGCGGCTGCCAATATCCTTAAAGGCAATGGCGGCAACGACTTGCTCTTTGGCGGTGCCGGCAATGACATTCTCCATGGTGGGGCTGGCAGTGACACGCTCGATGGCGGCACGGGCACGGACATGGCGAATTATCTTTCTGCCGCCGCAGTGACAGTCGACTTGGCGACGGGTGCCACAAGTGGCGGCGCGGCAGGCGATACACTGGTGTCAATCGAGCGCGTGACGGGATCGCAAAGCGGCAATGACAACCTCACCGGCAGCACTGGCAATAATGTGCTCAATGGCGCAGGTGGCGATGACATCTTGAACGGCGGTGCGGGCAAGGATGTCTTGCGAGGCGGCACAGGTAATGACCAGTTGACTGGTGGTGCCGGCGCCGATACTTACCTGTTTACCACCGTCACCGAAATGCCGCTCACCGGTAGCGGCGATCTGGTCACCGATTTCGTGCAGGGTGCGGACCGCATCGGACTTGACCGCATCGACGCTGTAAGCGGCGGCACTGACGATGCCTTCCACCTTGCCGCCAGCAATGGCAGCGGCGGGCTGGGCGGCACCGCAGGGGAGTTGCACTATGCTTTCGCGGCCGGGCAGACAATCCTTGAGGGCGATGTGAACGGGGACGCCGTTGCCGATTTTCGCATCACCTTCACCGGAACGCTGGCGTTCAGCGCGTCCGACTTCATTCTTTAGGACGAGGTTTCAGTCCATTCACCAGCAGGCTGAGCAGCGCTTGCTCGGCGGCGGCCATATAATCGTCGTGGTTTCCCAAAACGGCACGGACCTGAACATCGAAGTCGGCATAATGCTGGGTGGTTGCCCAGATCGCAAAGATGAGGTGATGGGGATCAATAGCGGCAAGTCGGCCCGCGCCAATCCAGCCCTGGATTACCGCGGCCTTGTCATCCACCAGGCGCTTCAACGGTCCCTTGAGGAACTTGCCGATGGCGGGTGCGCCGTGAAGGATTTCATTGGCGAAAAGCCGCGAGGCCTCTGGCCGCTCGCGCGACAGACGAAGTTTGGCTGAAACATAACGCGACAATTCTTCGATGGGTTCGCCGTTGGCGTCGAGGGCCCACAATGGTTCAAGCCAGGAGGCCAGCGTGCGCTTGAGCACAGCTGTATAAATGTCGTGCTTGCGGCGGAAATAATAGAGCAGATTGGGTTTAGACAAGCCGCATTTGGCGGCGATCTGATCTACCGTGGCGCCGCGAAAACCATAGGCCGAAAACACCTCAAGGGCCGCATCGAGAATGAGTTCCTCATTCTGCGTCTGGATGCGGGTCTTGCGGGCAGCCGATGTTTTGACTTCTGGCACGGGGCCTATCCTGTTAATTCTTGATCAATTGGTCAAGAGCGGATAGCGTTTGCCTAATCAAGAAGAATCTCCGGGGAGTGACCATGGCGGCAAAGGCCGTGATTGAAGCCAAGGACGTGAGCCTCACTTTTGCCGCCACAGATGGTCCGGTCCACGCTCTTGCTCACGTTGACCTCACGGTCGAGGATGGGGATTTCGTCTCCTTCATCGGGCCCTCGGGCTGCGGCAAGACTACGTTGCTGCGCGTTATCGCCGATCTGGAAAGCTTGAGTTCCGGAACGATTTCAATCAATGGCATGAGCCCGCGAGACGCCCGCCTCGCCCGCTCCTATGGTTACATATTCCAGGCGCCGGCACTTTATCCGTGGCGCACGGTTGACAGCAATGTCGGCCTGCCGCTGGAAATCATGGGACTCGACAACCAGGCTGAACGCATCAGGCGAAATCTTGACCTGGTCAACCTTGGCGGCTTCGAGAAGAAATTTCCCTGGCAACTCTCGGGCGGCATGCAGCAACGCGTGTCGATTGCGCGCGCCCTGGCGTTTGATCCCAAGCTGCTGCTGATGGATGAGCCCTTCGGGGCGCTAGACGAGATTGTGCGCGACAAGCTCAATCAGCAACTTCTCGAATTGTGGGACAGGACAAAGAAAACCGTGGTGTTCGTGACGCACTCGATCCCTGAAGCGGTGTTCCTGTCGACCAAGATCGTGGTGATGTCGCCCCGGCCTGGCCGCATCATCGATGTAATCGAGACCAATCTGCCGCGCAACCGCACCTTGGATTTCCGCGAGACGCGAGAGTTCCTGAAAATCGCCCACCGGGTGCGCGAGGGTTTGAAGGCGGGGCACAGCTATGAAGATTGAGAAGAGCCCTCATCCGCCCTGCCGGGCATTTTCTCCCATGCTACGCACGGGCGAAGGCACATGCAGCGAGCGTCTTCGCCCGTTCGCGAAGCGAATTGGAGAAGGTGGCCGACGGCCGGATGAGGGCCCATCCCATGGCTGAAACACTTGCCATCGAGCCGCGGACCTCAGAAGGCCACGCCATTCCCGTTTCGGTGATCTGTCTGATCATCCTTGTCGCCTGGTACATCGCCGCGATCCCGATGAATTCCGTGGTGGCGGAGGCCAAGATCGTGGCGGCGGGCGGCGGACTTTACAATACGCTGGCGATCTCGTGGAACCACCAGCGGCCGGTGATCCCGGCGCCGCATCAGATCGTTGTCGAAATGTGGAACACCATTTTTTTGGTGGCGCCATGGGAAGTGAAGTCGCTGGTCTATCATCTGTGGGTAACGCTCTCGTCCACACTGCTGGGCTTTGTACTCGGCACGCTGCTGGGCGTCGGTCTCGCCATCGCCATCGTGCATTCGAAACTGCTGAGCAAGAGCCTGATGCCGTGGATCATCGCCTCGCAGACCATTCCCATTCTGGCGATTGCGCCGATGGTCATCGTGGTGCTGGGTTCAATCGGCTTTACCGGGCTGGTGCCGAAATCGCTGATCTCGATGTATCTGTGCTTCTTCCCGGTGGCGATCGGCATGGTGAAGGGCTTGACCTCTCCCGAAACGATGCAGCTCGATCTGATGCGGACCTATCATGCCAGTGCGGCACAGACTTTGTGGAAGCTGCGGTTTCCAGCAGCAATGCCGTTTCTGTTTGCGTCGCTGAAAGTGGCTGTCGCCATTGCCTTGACCGGGGCAATCGTCGGTGAATTGCCGACGGGTGCGCAAGGAGGCCTTGGCGCGCGGATGCTGGGCGGCTCCTATTATGGCCAGACCATCCAGATATGGTCCGCCCTGGTGGCGGCGGCGGTTCTGGCGGCAAGCCTGGTCTATGGCGTGGGGCGGGCGGAGCGCCTGGTTGCCGGCTTGATGGGGGCAAGACCGTGAAGCCTCTTGCTCTTCGCGATTATGCAGCACCCCTGCTGTTTGGCATTGCGGTGCTGGCGGTCTGGCAATTCGTGGTGCGGCTTTTTGCCATCCAGCCGGTGTTGCTGCCCGCCCCTAGCGATATCTGGTCGAGAATCATGTTGTCGCCGGAAATGCTCGGCATCGATTTTGTGCAAACCTTTGTTTACGCGGTGATCCCCGGATGGGCCGTCGGTTCGCTTGCCGGATTTCTGGTGGCCATTCTGTGCGACCGCATCGCATTCTTGCGCCGCGGACTGTTGCCGCTCGGCAATTTTGTTTCGGCCTTGCCAATGGTCGGCATCGCACCGGTCATGGTCATGTGGTTTGGATCGGGGCCGGGTTCGAAAATCGCCGTGGTCATTATCATGACGTTTTTTCCGATGCTGGTGAATGCGGTGACCGGACTTCAGGCCTCGGGCCATCTCGAGCGCGACCTGATGCGCAGCTACGGCGCAGGCTGGTTCACTACGCTTATCAAGCTGCGGCTTCCCGCCGCCATGCCTTTCATCTTCAATGGGCTCAAGATCAACTCGACATTGGCGATGATTGGAGCCATCGTCGCGGAGTTCTTTGGATCGCCCATCGTCGGCATGGGCTTTCGTATTTCGACCGGGGCGGGTAGCCTCAGTCTGGACCTGGTATGGGCCGAAATCGCCGTGGCAGCACTGGCGGGATCGGCGTTCTACGGTCTTCTCGTCGTTCTCGAGCGCGGGGTGACCTTTTGGCATCCGTCCTACCGAAGGTAGGCGGCAGATAGGGAGAAGCATCAAGATGAGTAAGAGAACAATTATCATAATTGTGGCGCTGGCGATCATTGTCGCCGGTTACTTCGGGTGGAAGAAATTCTCCACGAAGCCGGTGGAAACGGCGAAAGTCACGCTGCAACTGAAATGGGTCACCCAGGCTCAGTTCGCCGGTTACTACGTTGCCCTCAAGAAGGGCTACTACAAGGATGCGGGCCTCGATGTCACCATCAAGGCCGGCGGCCCCGACATCAATCCCCAGCAAGTGCTGGCGGGCGGCGGGGCGGACGTGGTGATCGACTGGATGCCGTCGGCATTGGCGACGCGCGAGAAAGGTTCGAAGGTTGTCAACATTGCTCAGCCATTCAAGCGCTCGGGCATGATGCTCACCTGCCGCAAAGATACCGGCATCACCAAGCCGGAAGACTTCAAGGGCAAGACCCTTGGCGTGTGGTTCTATGGCAATGAATATCCGTTCCTGTCGTGGATGAGCCAGCTCGGCATTCCGACCACCGGCGGCGCTGATGGCGTCAACGTGCTGAAGCAGGGCTTCAACGTCGATCCCCTATTGCAGAAACAGGCCGATTGCATTTCGACGATGACCTACAATGAATATTGGCAGGTAATCGAGTCCGGCATGAAGGCCGAAGATCTGGTGGTGTTCAAATACGAAGACCAGGGTGTGGCCACGCTCGAAGATGGCCTCTATGTGCTGGAGGACAAACTCAAGGATCCGGCCTTCGTCGCCACCATGGCGAAATTCGTCAAGGCCTCGATGAAGGGCTGGGACGATGCCAGGACTAGTCCCGCCGATGCTGTAAAGATCGTTCTAGAAAACGACGCTTCGGGCTCGCAGACGGAAGCCCACCAGACGACGATGATCCAGGAAATCAACAAGCTAACCGAAGGCAGCGACGGTACACTTGATACAGCCGCCGCCGACCGCACGGTGGAGACACTGATGAAGGGTGGTTCCGATCCGGTCATCACCAAAAAGCCGGAAGGTGCCTGGACAAGTGTAGTCACCGACGCCGCCAAGGCGATGTGAGCAAAGTTACCCTCTCCCATGCTTTGCATGGGAGAGGGTGGCGCGTAGCGCCGGGTGAGAGGACTTGGTGCAAGAGCCCCTCATCCCCG
>JANLWG010000220.1:0-2329 GCA_031364405.1 Hyphomicrobiales bacterium | reverse complement strand
GTGGCGCTTGCTGGTCCATCGCCGGGCTTCACCAATCTCAAATGGCTGAAGCCGGTGTTTCCGGGCGACACCCTCAGCTACCGCAGCACCATCACCGGCAAGCGCGAGATGCTGGCGCGGCCAAACTGGGGACTGGTCTTCTCGTTCAACGAAGGCTTTAACCAGAACGGCGAACTGGTCTTCAGCCACGAAGACAAGGTGCTGGTGGCGCGGCGCTAATGCCCGTCAAAGCCCACCAGTGTATGCACCTTGACGCCCTTGGCTTTTAATTTCGCGGAACCGCCCAGATCCGGCAGATCGATGACGAACGCCGCCGCCACCACTTCGCCGCCGGATTTGCGAATGAGGTCAATGGCGGCGCCGGCGGTTCCGCCGGTTGCGACAAGATCATCGATCAGCAGGATGCGGTCGCCCCTGGTGATGGCGTCGGCGTGAATCTCGATGGTGTCGACGCCGTATTCGAGCGCGTATTCCTGGCCGATGACGCGCGAGGGCAGCTTGCCCTTCTTGCGAATCGGAATGAATCCGCGCCCCAGCGTGTGGGCCACGGCACCCCCTAAAATAAACCCACGCGCCTCGATGCCCGCCACGTAATCGATCTCGCCCTTGAGAAACGGCCAGGCAAGTTCATCGACGGCGGCGCGGAAGCCGTGGAGATCGGCGAGCAGGGTGGTGATGTCGCGGAACAGAATGCCGGGCTTGGGATAATCCGCAATGGTGCGGATATAGCGCTTGATGTCAAAGCCGTTGCGAAGGTCCATGGATGGTGTCTCTCTTTAGGGCCACTTTACCGATGGCGGCATTGAAGACAAGATTGCTTCCACATTGCCGCCGGTTTTCAAACCGAACAGCGTGCCGCGATCCTGGAGCAGGTTGAATTCCACATAGCGGCCGCGGCGGATCAACTGTTCCTCGCGATCGGCCTCGGTCGAGGGGATTTTCATATTGCGGCGGACGAGGGCCGGATAGACCTCCAGAAAGGCGCGGCCCACATCCTGCACAAAGGCGAAATCGGCATGCCAGTTTCCGCTGTCGAGATAATCGAAGAAGATGCCGCCCACCCCGCGCGGTTCATTGCGGTGGGAAAGGTGGAAATATTCATCGCACCATTTCCTGTAGCGGGGATAATCGGCAACCGTGTGGGCATCGCAGGCGCGCTGCATGGCGGCGTGGAAATCCCTGGTGTCGGGATCGTCCTGGTTGCGGCGGCGGTCGAGCACCGGGGTCAGATCAGCGCCGCCGCCGAACCATGATTTCGCGGTGACGACAAATCTGGTGTTCATGTGGACGGCGGGCACATTGGGGTTCCACGGATGAACGATCAGGGAAATGCCCGAGGCCCAGAAGCGCGGATCCTCACCGGCGCCGGGCATCTGCTGGCGGAACTCCGGGGAAAACTCTCCGTGGACGGTGGAACAGTGCACCCCCGCCTTCTCGAATACCTTGCCGTGCAGCATCGACATGACGCCGCCGCCGCCTTCGGGCCGGTCCCAGGGCTTGCGGATGAAGCGGGCACCGCTTTCGATTGCCTCAAGGCTGGCGCAGATATCATCGCGCAGGGACTCGAACCAGGTACTGGCCCTCGACTGACGGTCTTGCAGATCGCTCATGACGGAAACATCCTCAACTGACGCAATGCCTCACCGGTTACCAAAGCGCAAGCCATGGCGACATTGATCGAGCGCAGGCCCACCCGCATCGGAATCAGCAGGCGGGCATCGGCTGCCGCGTGGACGTGACCGGGAACGCCGGCACTCTCGCGGCCCATCATGATGATATCATCCTCGGCAAAGGCAAAATCCGTATAGGGCAAGGTTGATTTGGTCGACAGCAGCACCAGCCTTCGCCCGGCGGTCTGCTCGCGGAAGGTCTGCCATGAGCTATCGCGGACCAATTCAACCCGGTCGAGATAGTCCATGCCGGCTCGCCTCAGGGTGGAATCAGTCCAGGTAAAGCCCGCCGGCTCGATAATCCGTACCCTGAGGCCAAAACAGGCGGCCATCCGCATGATGGTGGCCGCGTTGGGTGCGATGTCGGGTTGGTAGAGGGCTATTTCAATCATGATTCCCGGAATTTAGCGCAAACGACTGAAACTGGAAAATTCCTTCCGGCTGCGACACTTGATGGCTAGACTTATTTCCACCGCAATGCCAAAAACGCCACGATTTAGCGCCGGGGGGATTTTCTAGCCCTCATCCCGGGGGCCGGTGCTGCAACACAAGGGAAACAAGACGTGTCCACAGCGGAACATGCGGAAGTGAACCGGCGCGATTTTCTGTATATCGCCACCGGCGCCGTCGGAGCGGTCGGCACCGCGCTGACGGTCTGG
>JANLWG010000212.1:0-3250 GCA_031364405.1 Hyphomicrobiales bacterium | reverse complement strand
TGGGTGGTGAAACTGTCGCCCGGCTCCATCGCCTTGCACACGCCAGCGACCGACTCTTCGCCAATTGACATATGCAGCATGGAACCCGCCGTTTGCCCACGCACGAACAGCTCGTTCACCCGCTCCTCGAAAGTGCGGATGCGGCGCATGGTTTTGTAAAGGTCGAGAAGAAGTTGATTATCGCCGACGGTCATGGAACCTGCTTACTGTGTTTGGTGGGCCGGTCTTCATATGGTGAGATCGGCGGGGCTGCTATTGTTGATGACTTCCAGTATGTTTGGCTTGTCGTTTGTGGCGATCCAATTCATTGCATAGGCCAAGTCGAAGCCATGGTCGAGCCAGCGCTGGATCAGGCGGCGCTCCAGTTCCTCCGGTGGAACGCTGAGGAAAATCGAAAAATCGAAGAGCGCCTTGAGCTGGTTCCACGGTGGTTGGTTCAACAGGAGGTAGTTGCCCTCGACCAGAATGATTCTGGCTTTCGCATCGACGATATCAGCCGCGGCGCGTGACAGTTCCATGGCGCGGTCGAAAACTGGTATGGCGATATCGGGCTCACGGTCGCGAATGCGCTTGAGCAAGACTTCAAAGCCGGCAACATCAAAGGTGAAGGGTGCGCCCTTGCGCGGCCGGTGGCCACGGGCATTGAGGATCGCAACATCATAGTGAAAGCCGTCCATGGGAACTACAATCGCCATCTCGCCGTCGGCAGCCAGTGCCGCCCGCAGGCTTTCGGCCAATGTCGATTTGCCAGACGCGGGCGGGCCAGCGATTCCAACCATAAAGCGGCTGACGGCTTGAGCCTTGTTGCGGATCAACGTGGCCAGGCTTTGAATGTCAGGTGGATCAATCATCACGCCATCAGGCAGCCAGTAATTCCTTCGGTGGCTCCTTGGCGCCGGTCATGAAGGCGACGGCATCCGACATGGTGTGCTGCTTCGGATCGATGACGCACAGGCGTTTGCCAAGCCGGTGAATGTGGATGCGGTCGGCCACCTCGAAGACATGCGGCATGTTGTGGGAGATGAGAACGATCGGCAGGCCCCGGCGCTTGACATCGAGAATGAGCTCCAGCACGCGGCGCGATTCCTTGACGCCAAGTGCCGCCGTCGGCTCGTCCATGATGATGACCTTGGAACCGAAGGCGGCGGCGCGGGCGACCGCCACACCCTGGCGCTGGCCGCCGGAGAGGGTTTCAACGGCTTGTGAGATGTTCTGGATGGTCATCAGGCCAAGCTCGGTCAGCTTGTCGCGGGCCCGCTTTTCCATGGCCGGACGGTCGAGCATGCGGAAGAATTGTCCGAGGATGCCAGGTTTGCGGATCTCGCGGCCGAGAAACATATTGTCGGTGATCGATAGCGCCGGCGAGAGCGCCAGGTTCTGGTAGACCGTCTCGATGCCGGCGTCGCGCGCCTCCATCGGCGATTTGAAGTGCAGCATCGTGCCATTGAGCTTGATCTCGCCCTCGTCGGGGAGCACGGCGCCGCAGATCGCCTTGATGAGCGTCGACTTGCCAGCACCATTGTCGCCGATCACGGCGAGGATTTCGCCGGGATAGAGATCGAAATCGGCGTGGTCGAGGGCGGTGACGCGGCCATAGCGTTTGACCAGGCCGCGGGCGGTGAGAATGGGTTGCTGTGTCATTAGCCCGATACCTTTCTGATCCACTGATCGACCGCCACGGCACCGATGATCAACACGCCAATCAAGAAATAGGTCCATTGCGGGTCGGTGCCCATGAGGCGGAGGCCGAGCGAGAAGACGCCGACGATGAGTCCGCCGAAGATCATCCCGAGGATGGAGCCGCGCCCGCCGAACAGCGAGATACCGCCGATCACCACGGCTGTGACGGATTCAATATTGGCGAATTCCCCGGCGGTGGGAGCGACCGAGCCGGTGCGCCCAATCAAGACCCAGCCGGCGAAGCCGCAGATGAGACCCGAAAGTGTGTAAATCGTCAGGAGCATACGGTTCACACGAATGCCTGAGAGTTGTGCTGCCTCGGGATCGTCGCCCACTGCGTAGACCCTGCGGCCCCAGGCCGTGTAGTTCAGAACGTACCAGAGGAAAGTGACGAGTAGCACCATGAAGATGACGCCGAGGGTGAAGACGGCGCCGCCGATCTTGATCTGGGTTCCGAACGACTGCAGCAGCGGGGCTTGCTCTTCGATATCCTGGCCGCGGATTGTCTCGTTTTTGGAATAGAGATACTTGGTAGCGTTGAAGACCTGCCAGGAGCCGAGTGTTACGATGAAGGGGGGCAGTTTCATCTCCGAAATCAGCCAGCCGTTGATGAAGCCGCACAGCGCGCCGCAGCCAAGCCCGCACAGGATCGAAATGGGAACCGGAATGCCATAGCGGAAGGTGAATTGCCCCATGACCACCGAGGAGAGCACCATGACGGCGCCGACCGAAAGATCGATACCGGCGGTAAGAACGACCAGTGTCTGGGCCGCGCCCACGATGCCGACGATGGCGACCTGCTGCAGGATGAGGGTGAGCGAGAAAGGATTGAAGAACTTGCCTCCGACGAGAACGCCGAAGACGGCGATCGAGAGGATGAGCACGATCAGCGGCACGGCCGCCTGACTCGAATGCAGGAAGTGCTGGATTTGCGACAATGCCGACTTGTGCGTGTCGTCGAAACTTGCAACCGACTTGTCGCTCTGATCAAGAACCTTCTCGAATTCCTGAGTCTTGGCCATGCCCCATTCCCTCCGCCACGGCGATTTCATCGCCTTCTACTTATGGAAAAGGCGGCCACGTGGACCGCCCTTCCGTGTCGTGGCAATCATTCACCGAAAATGTGCCGGGATCAACCCCAGCACTTGGCCAGGCCTTCCTTCGTGTCGATTGAAGGAACGCCCTCAACCGGTTTGTCGGTGATGAGGGCCACCCCGGTGTCAAAGAAGTTCTTGCCTTCGGTGACGCCGGGCTTCTCGCCGGTGTCGGCGAACTTCTTGATGGCTTCGATGCCCATTGACGCCATCAGCAGTGGATATTGCTGCGAGGTGCCGCCAATGATGCCGGCTTCCACGTTCTTCACACCCGGGCAGCCGCCGTCCACCGACATGATCAGCACCTGCTTCTCCTTGCCGACGGCCTTCAGCGCCTCATAGGCGCCAGCGGCCGCTGGTTCATTAATGGTGTGGATCACATTGATGTTCGGATTGATCTGAAGAAGGTTTTCCATGGCCTTGCGGCCGCCTTCAGAATTGCCCATGGTATAGTCATGGCCGACGATGCGCGGATC
>JANLWG010000180.1:0-5805 GCA_031364405.1 Hyphomicrobiales bacterium | reverse complement strand
CTGAGCGCGGTCGCGAAGGCGTTGAAGAACTAGATTCGATAATGACTTTGGTCGAAGCGAGTGGGTACGGAGACCGCGTTCGCATAGACCCATCTTGCGTCCGCGGCCTCGAATATTACACCGGCCCCGTCTTCGAATGCGAACTCCTTTTGGAGACCGAGGACGATGACGGCAAGCCCGTGCGCTTTGGCTCCGTCGGCGGCGGCGGGCGCTATGATGATCTCGTCGCCCGCTTCACCGGCCAGCCGGTTCCGGCGACGGGATTTTCCATTGGTGTGTCCAGGCTTTATTCAGCACTGAAACTTGCCGGCAAGGCGGAAGAAGCAGCAACACTCGCTCCTGTTGTCGTGCTGGTCATGGACAAGGACCGTCTCGGCGATTACCAGAAGATGGTGCAGCAACTCCGCACAGTCGGCATTCGCGCCGAAATGTATGTGGGCACCGCCGGCATGAAGGCGCAGATGAAATATGCCGACAAGCGCGGCGCCCCGCTGGTGATCATTCAGGGTGGTGACGAGAAAGCCAAAGGTGAAGTGCAGATCAAGGATCTGGCCTTGGGTGCCAAACTCGCCGAGGGCATTCACTCACGCGAGGAATATGCCGAGCAAAGACTGGCGCAGTTCTCGGTGCCTGAGGCGCAGTTGGTTGAGGCAGTAAGGAAGGCACTGGGGGGGAGATGAGAAGGTTCTTTTTCAATACTCCCTTCTCCCCTTGCGGGAGAAGGTGGCGCGAAGCGCCGGATGAGGGGGCCTTCGCCGGTGCAGCCGTCCCCTCATCCGTCTTGCGCCTGCGGCGCAATCCACCTTCTCCCGCGAGGGGAGAAGGAAGATAATGGCCGGCAAATCGCGGCCCGAACGCGAAGCACTCGAGCGCCAGAACGCCACTATCATGGCGGTGTTCGAGCGTGGCGGTTTCGATCATATCGCGCCCGACATCATCCAGCCCGCCGATATTTTTCTCGAGCGCTCGGGCGAAGACATAAGGGCTCGGACTTTCGTGTTCACCGATCCCTCGGGGGCCGAGATGTGCTTGCGGCCCGACTTGACCGTGCCCGCCTGCCGCTATCATTTGAGCCATGCGCCAAGACCCGATGCTGAAACACGTTACTGCTATTGCGGCCCCGCCTTCCGCTTTCCCGACGAGAAAATGAGCCCACAGGAATTCACCCAGGCCGGGCTCGAATGGTTCGCCAGCCCCAGCCCGGTGGCCGCTGAAGCCCGCATTCTCAAGCTCGCCATCTCAGCCCTTGAAGCTGCCGGGCTAACGAAATTCCGCGTGACCCTGGGCGACCTTGGCCTGTTCTCGGCACTTCTCGATGATACCGCAATGCCCACCCGGTGGCGCAAGCGTTTGCAGCACCATTTCTGGCGGCCCTTGGCCTTCCGCGATCTGCTCGAAAGTTTTTGCGCCCGGAACAACCGCGGCCGGTCGAGCATTTCCGCCCTGATTGACAGGCTTGATGAAACCTCGGCACTGGCCGTTGTCGAAGCCGAGTTCAGCGCGCGCAATCTGCCGCTGGTGGGCGGACGCGATGCCGCCGAAATCGCCGCGCGCCTCGGCGAGAAAGCCGCCGACCGGCGCGAAACACCGCTCGCCCGCGACAAGGCCGGTCAGCTCAGCGCCTATCTCGCCATCGCCGCAGCCGCAACCGATGCCGATGTGGCACTGGCGAAAATCACCGGTGGCGAGCGCTTCAGCGCAGCGCGGGATTATTTCACGCGGCGCATTTTCGAGATGGAGGAATTGGGCCTCAACCCGCGCCGTTTCCACTTCGCCGCGACGTTCGGACGCGAGCTCGAGTATTATACCGGCTTCACCTTCCAGATCGAGGTCGACACAGCACAAGGGCCCGTTAGCGTTGCCGGTGGCGGCCGCTATGACAATCTCTTGTCCGACATGGGAGCGCCGATGAAAGTGCCGGCCGTCGGCTGCGCCGTCCACACCGACCGGCTCAGGGCGGTGCTGGCATGACCATGCTGACACTCGCCATTCCCTCCAAGGGCCGGTTGATGGAAGCCGCCGCCGGGCTGCTGGCCTCGGCGGGCTTTGCCATCGAACGCCTGGGGGCTGATCGCGGTTATCGCGGCCGCCTCGCCGGTATCGACAACGTTGAAGTGGCCTTCCTCTCGGCCTCCGAAATTGCCCGGAACCTTAGGGATGGCAAGATCGATCTTGGTATCACCGGCGAGGATCTGCTGCGCGAAACCATTCCGCCTGATGATCCGTCCACGGATATTCTGGTTCGTTTGGGTTTTGGCCCGGCCAGCGTGGTTGTCGCCGTGCCCGAATGCTGGCTCGATGTAGCGGCGATGGCCGATCTCGACGAGGTGTCCGAGAGTTTTTACGAGCGCCATGGGCGGCGGCTGCGGGTCGCCACCAAATATCACAATCTGACGAGGCGCTTTTTCGCCGGAAAAGGTGTCACCGGCTACCGCATCGTCGATAGCCCCGGCGCCACCGAGGGTGCGCCAGCGGCGGGCATTGCCGAGATCATCGTCGATATCACCTCGACCGGCTCAACCCTTGCCGCCAATCATCTCAAAATCCTCGATGACGGTGTGATCCTGCGTTCAGTTGCGGTGCTGGCCTGCCGCGCCACTTGCCAGGCTGATCCCCGCGTTAATAAAATCGCCGCCGCCCTCTTGGCGATTTCCCGCATCGTTAATTGAGCGATGGACTGGGGACCACGTCAGGCTTAGGCTTGAAACCCCATTCCCAGTTTTGAGTCCGACGTTGAAACCCCCAATTGCCCCGCCCAAGCAGGCAACTTCGGCTGAACTTTTCACTCCCAAGCTCATCACCGTGCTGCGCGAGGGTTATGGCCTGGGTAATTTCAAATCGGATTTTGTTGCCGGCCTCACCGTGGCGATTGTGGCTCTGCCGCTATCGATGGCCATTGCCATCGCGTCTCATGCGGCACCCGCCATGGGGCTCTATACCGCCGTCGTCGGTGGCTTTCTGATTTCAGCATTGGGCGGCAGCCGTTTCCAGGTTGGTGGCCCGGCCGGTGCCTTCATCGTGCTGATCGCCTCGATCATCGACCGCCATGGGCCCGAGGGGCTGTTGCTGGCGACCATGATGGCAGGGGTGATCATCTTTGCCATCGGTGCGCTCAAACTTGGCACCTACATCAAATATGTGCCGCACCCGGTGACGGTTGGCTTCACCGCCGGCATCGCCGTCATCATCTTCGCCAGCCAGATCAAGGAAATTGCTGGCCTCACGCTGCCGCGGGCGGAACCGGCGGATATCATAGCCAAGCTCGCAGCCCTCTGGCAGGCAATGCCCAGTTTCAATGTGAATGCGGCAGTTGTGGCCGGCCTGTCGATTGCCATCATCGTGGGTTTGCGCAAATTGCGGCCACACTGGCCGGGCTTCCTTATCGCCGTCACTATCGCTGCCGTGCTGAGCTGGGCGTTCGGACTTGATGTGCAAACGATTGAGAGCCGTTTCGGCGGCATTCCCAGTTCACTGCCAGCGCCAGCACTTCCGCCCATGAGCATCGCAAAGATTCAGGAACTCCTGCCCGATGCTCTGGCCATAGCCCTGCTTGGCAGCATCGAGTCATTGCTTTCCGCCGTCGTCGCCGATTCGATGACCGGCAGGCGTCACCGCTCCAATTGCGAACTGGTGGCGCAGGGCATCGCCAATGTGGCCTGCGCAATTTTTGGCGGCATCACCGCGACGGGTACGATCGCCCGCACTGCCACCAATGTCAGGGCGGGTGCTCATGGTCCCATTTCGGGCATGCTGCATGCGGGATTTATCCTGCTGTTCATGCTGGTGGCAGCACCGCTTGCCGGGTATATTCCGCTGGCCGCGCTCGCCGGAATTCTGGCGGTGGTCGCCTGGAACATGGCGGAGAAAGCTGAATTCAAATCCCTGCTCACGGCTTCTCGCGGCGATGCGGCGGTGCTGCTGGCCACCTTCGGGCTTACCGTCTTCGTCGACCTCACCACCGGCATCGTCGTCGGTGTGACATTGGGCTGCCTTCTGTTCATGCACCGATGGCCCAGGCCATCGAAGTGCAGACCCACCGCGAATTTCATCTCGTCGAAGACGATCGGGCCGACGATGCCAATGGCAGGCGCCAGCCCTACGATCCTCAATATGCGACCGATCCGGACATCGTCATCCACCGCATTGCCGGCGCCTTTTTCTTCGGTGCCGCCAGCACCGTCGCCACCACGCTGGAACGCATTGGTGAGCCGCCCAAGGGTTTCATCCTCGATTTGACGCAAGTGCCCTTCGTCGATTATTCCGCCGCCCATTCACTGCGCGGATTCTTGAAGAGCGCCACCAGGCACAACGCCGTGGTCTATCTCACCGGGGCTCCAGCACAGGTGCGCCGCGATCTCATTCGCTACGGCATCAAGAAGCCGCTGGTGCGTTATGGCCATAGTATCGCCGACTGCATCAAAGCAATTCGGCATGGCCTTGAAATTGACGTTCAAGATGGTTAGCGGTCATATCCGGGATTAATCGAATCAGGAGTTTTCGAATGTTGAACCTCCGGCTCTCCGCCGCGGCACTTGTTGCTATTCTCATGTCGCCAGCCACTGCGTTCGCGGCCACCTGTGGCAATTCGGCCAAGGGCTTCGATGGCTTCATCAAATCGGTGCGTGCCGAAGCTGCCAGCATGGGCATCGCCAAGCCCGGCATCGCTGCACTCGATGGCGTGAAGTATGATCCCGCGATCATCAAGAAAGACCGCGCCCAGAACGTGTTCTCCCAGAGTTTTCTGGAATTCCAGGGCCGCATGGTCACCGATTACCGCATCAAGCAGGGCAAGGTGTTGAGCCAGCAGCACAAGGCGATCTTTACCAGGGTGCAGCAGCAATATGGCGTGCCCGCCCCGGTGCTGATTGCCTATTGGGCGCTGGAGACCGATTTTGGCGGCTATGTCGGCGACCTGCCGACCATCCAGTCGCTGGCGACTTTGGCTTGGGATTGCCGCAGGCCTGAGAAGTTCCACCCGCAACTGCTGGCCGCCCTCGATCTTGTCGGTAAGGGCGATCTTACCATTGATGAAATGCGTGGCGCCTGGGCTGGCGAAATCGGCCAGACCCAGTTTCTGCCCAAGGAATATGACGAGACCGCTGTGGATTTCGATGGCGACGGCCGCCGCAACCTGCGCACCAGCATTCCCGACGTGATGGCGTCTTCCGCCGCACTTCTCGTCAAGCATGGCTGGCAGGCCAATCAGCCGTGGTTGCAGGAAGTGCGGGTGCCCACGAGCCTGCCGTGGGAAGAAGCCGACATCGCCATTCAGCATCCCCGCGCCCAGTGGGTGAAGTGGGGGGTGAAGGGCGTCGGCAAAGACCTCAAGGCTGACAAGTTCCCGGCTTCGCTGCTGCTGCCCATGGGCCGCAATGGCCCAGCCTTCCTCGCCTATGAAAATTTCACCTCGGCCTATCTCAAGTGGAACGAGTCGCTGATCTATTCGACCACCGCCGGCTATCTCGCCACCCGCATTGCCGGTGCGCCCAAAGTCAGCCCCGGCAATGGCCAGGTGACGGCACTCAGCTACAAGGAAATCGTCGAACTGCAGAACCTCCTCGCCGCCAAGGGCTATGACGTGGGTGATATCGACGGCAAGATCGGCAAGGGCACCAGAGCCGCTGTCAAGGATATGCAGATCAAGATGGGATTGCCGGCCGATTCCTATCCCGATGCGGCGTTTCTTGAAGCATTGCGCAACGGTTAGTACATAAGGTCCGACACCTGTTACCCGCCAAGTGAGAGTCCATTCTCGTTGCTGTGTCACAAATTCTTCTTATATTGAACGCTTTTAGTTGGAGAGGC
>JANLWG010000161.1:0-29552 GCA_031364405.1 Hyphomicrobiales bacterium | reverse complement strand
CATTTCCCTCCACCCCTCTCCCCCCACATCCATCCGCCCGACGGAGTATTGCGATGATCACCGAATATATCGAGCGCGATGAACCGCTGGCGCGGTGTCCCGATGCCTATTGCCGGCGCATCGGGCACTGCCGCAACGGGCCGCTCAATGAGCCGTGCCTGCGCACCCATGAGGACAAGGACGACTTCCGCGACCGCCTCTCGGCCAAGCTCGAGGCCCTGGCCCATGCCCACGGGCTGCACCTGTTGCCGCCGCCCACCCTCAAGCAACAGCAGAAGGGCCTTGCCGCCCTCAAGCGTGCGCTCGAGCAGCGCGAGGCGGAAATCGATGCGGAGGAAAGGCGCTAGCTCAGCGCTTGGCTTTCGCCGCCCTTAGTGCAACGTCATAGGCCCTGCGGCACCACAGGGCCATTTCGTCGGGGTCGTCGAGCAAACGTTCAGGGGCGCGCCAATAGGTGGTGAGGGTGCGGGTGCCGGTTTTGGTTGGATAGGAGAACGGCTCGAGGCCTTCGGCCTTGAAGGCTTCAGAACCGTGCTCGTCGGCCTTGAAAAAGAGCCCATCATCGGCGACGAGGGCGAACATCAGGCCGTCGCGGAAGATGCCCGCACCACCGAACATGCGGCGGCGCGACACCGGCGCAAAACCCGCCATCTGTTCACGGAGAAAATCAATGAACGCCGTGGAGGCGGCCATGGCTCAGACAGCACCGGCCAGCTTGCGGTTTTCGCGCGCCCTGAGCAGAAACCAGACGATCAGCACGCCGACGGCTTTGCTCACCACCTGCGTGGCGAAGACGGGCCACGACAGGAAGCCAGCGAGATACAGAAAAGCCAGCGAATCGAGTGGCACCGAAACCAGACTCGAAATCAGGATGCGGCTCTGCAGTGGACGCCGGGTGAATGAAAAGATCGCCCAGTCAGCCATCTCCGAGATGAAAAAGGCGGTGACGCTGGCCAGCGCCAGAAACGGAGTGGTCATGTACCAGGTGACGACGCCGGCGGCCAATGTCGCCAGCAGGATCTTGTGACCCACTTCGCGCTGGGCATAGTCGCGCAGCACGAGGACGACGCCGACGACGACCGCAGCCAAACGGAAATCGCCGACCGGAGTGGCTATGGGCGCCACATTCTCGAACAGCCAGTTTACGAGGACGATGGCGGCGATGTACGAGGCGGTCCACATCGTCTAGCCGACGATCTCGGCTGCCCTGAAGCACAGCTTGATTTCTTTCTTGGCGTTGTCGGCACTGTCGGAACCGTGCACCGAATTGGCTTCAATCGATTCGGCAAATTCCTTGCGGATGGTGCCGGCATCGGCGCTGGCTGGATTGGTGGCGCCCATGATGTCGCGATATTTGGCCACCGCGTTATTGCCTTCCAAGACCTGCATGACGATCGGCCCCGAGGTCATGAACTTCACCAGGTCCTTGTAGAACGGGCGTTCCTTGTGCACAGCGTAGAACTTTTTGGCATCGGCCTGTTTCCACTTCACCCGTTTCTGGGCGATGATGCGCAGACCCGCAGCCTCGATCTTGGCGTTGATGGCGCCGGTGAGGTTACGCCTGGTGGCATCGGGCTTGATGATCGAGAAGGTGCGTTCGGTGGCCATTGCTTTTCCCTTGTGCGGCTGAAAACGAGTGGGCCGCCATATACCGGCGGCCCAGTCGCGTTGCAAGGGTTGGCAATATCAGTTGTCGAGCTCGCCCACCAGCGCTGTTGCCCGGGCAATCGACACGCGGCGGTTTTCGGCTTCGGCCTCGGCTGTCGGAATTTTCAGGAAGCGTTCGCCGTAACCTATGGTCTTCAGGTTTTCCGGCGCGATCACATAGAACGTAGTCAGCGCCTGCTTGATCGCCTCGGCCCTGAGGCGCGACAGCACCATGTTGGAAGCGGCCGATCCAACGGCATCGGTGTGGCCCTCGATGAAGAAAACTTCGCGCGGGTGAGCGGTCAGGATTTTTTCCATCACTTCGGCGATCTTGTCGAGGTTCGCGACTTCCTCCTCGCGGACGAAGGATTCGCCAAAGCCGAAATGCACCGTGTCGATTTCAATGCGCGCAAGCGCGTCGCGCAGTTCAGGCTGGGATTCGACTTCCTCAACCGTGTAGCGGCGCTCGATCCTGCGGCGCGGCGGGGCAAAGAGAACATCCTCGATATCCGCCTCATCGACCTCGGCGGCAAAGATATCGCGCGGCGGCGGGCGATCCGGCTCGAAATTCAGCCCGAGCACAAAATTGAAATCGCCATTGTGGAAACCAACGCTGAGATCGGCGGCGCGGCGGCGGCGCTCCTCGATAAGGCGGTAGCGCAGAAACTGCCGGTCACGCACCATGGCCTCGCGCCAATACCGGCGCTCCTGTTCATCATAGCGGTCATCATTGACGGCACCAAGATAGACATTGATGCGCAGGCGCAGCTCGTTATCGGCAAGCTGGCTTGCCGGCCTGCGGTCGGCAAGCACGACTTTCACGTTCTGGATATTGGTTATGTTGGTTACATTGGTCGTAACATTGGCGTTGTTGTTGATGGTGCCCTGATTGCTGTCCTGATCGGTAGCGGCGGCCGGCGGGCCCGGTTTCACCTGTTTCAGGGCAATGCGGCCGCGCAAAATTTCACGCTCGGCTCGCAATTTCATGCGGAGCGCACGCTCGGTCTGCTGCGAAAGTTTGTTGCCGGCCAGCAAATCACGCATGGACGTGAGGCGGGTTCTGAGTTCGCGGTCCGAAAGTTTTTCAACCTGCACGCCGCCATCGAGGAATGTCTTGGCCTCGGCTTCCGCCGCTGGATCGGCGTTGTTGCCATCAAGCACCTGGGCCTGCTGCTGATCACCCGCGGCCGGTGTTTGGGTCTGCTGATCATCGGCTGGCTGATTGACCAATTGCTTGCGGGCCAATGCTTCAAGACGCGACGTCCGCGCGATGCGCTGGAGGTGGGCCCGTGTGTTTTCCGGCAACTTGGTGTCAAGAGACAGCTCGCGCGCCTTTTGTGCGCGGGCCAGCAATTCCTGGTTCGAGAATTCACTCAGTGGCCGGTCATCCTGGATGAAGGCCATCACGTCATCTGGAACCTGGGTGCCGGCCGGCGCGGTTTCTGGGGCGGGAACCGCTGGCTGAGTTTCCGCGGTCGTCGTTGTCTGGTTGGCCTGGGCTTGCTGACGGGCTTCGATTTCACCGCGGGTCTGCTTGGCGAGCCTGGCCAGGGACTGCCGCACGTCCTTGGGCAGGCCTTCGGTCTTGAAGAAACCGCGCGCCTGACTGAAGCGCTGCTTCAGTTCGGCATCGGAAAGTTCGGAGGCGGGCCTGGTATCGTTCAGCAGTGCCACAAGTTCCGGCGGAAGTTCTGCAGACGGTGCGGCGACGGCAGGCTGCTCCTGGGTGGCAGGCTGCTCGGCGGCCACTTGTGGTTCGAGTGCGGGGGCGGCCGGCTCTGTCTGGTTGGTGGCCTGCTGGCGAACGGCCAATTCATTCTGGGCCTGCCTGGCCAAGTTCTGCAGGCGCTTCTTCACGTTGCCGGGAAGGCCCGCAACTTCCATGAAACTCTTGGCCAATTGCAGCCGCTGGCGCAGCTCATCATCGGACAATTCAGTCGCCGCCCTGCGGTCTTTCAGCAGCGCACGAAGTTCGTCAGGAATTTTCTGGACCTGTCCGGTAGCGGGTTGATCGGTTACAACCGGATCCTCGGCCATGGCCGGCACGGCAAAGAGGACCAAGGCCACAAGGCTGGCCGTCAATCGGGACGTCTTCATTTATTTGCTCCAATGGCAATCGGGCGCAAGGGTTGCGCCATTAAGTTTTGTCGATGTCATGTGCTTTAACTCCGTGGCGGAACTAAGGTTCCAAACAGCCCAACGCGGCCACAAGTGTGAACGGAAGCTGACAGATTTAGAGCCGGCCCGCGGCGATTATCCGTTTCAGGAAGGCCCGGGTGCGTTCTTGCCTGGGGTTGCCGAAAAGTTGCTCAGGCGGCCCCTCCTCGTGAACGACGCCTTCATAGAGAAAGCAAATCTTCGATGCGACTTCCTTGGCAAAGCCCATTTCATGGGTGGCCAGCAGCATGGTCATGCCCTGATGGGCCAGATCGCGCACGATATTGAGAACCTCCGCCACCAGTTCAGGATCCAGTGCGGAAGTAATTTCGTCCAACAGCATCAGCTTCGGTTCCATGGCGAGTGCCCGCACGATGGCGACTCGCTGCTGCTGACCGCCCGACAGGCGATCGGGATACTCCCGCGCCTTGTCCTCAAGGCCGATGCGTTTCAGCAGAACCATGGCTTTGTCTTCGGCTTCGGCATGTTCGAGCTTCAGCACCTTGGTGGGGGCCAGCATGACATTTTCGATGACGCTCATGTGCGGAAACAGATTGAAGCTCTGAAATACGATGCCGACATTCTGGCGGAGCTTGTCGACATCGATGCCGGGGCCAGAAACCCGGTCATTCTCGAGCCGGATTTCACCACCCTGGATTTTTTCCAGCCCGTTGATGCAGCGCAGCAGCGTGGACTTGCCGCAGCCCGATGGGCCGATGAGGCAGACGACCTGATGCTCGTTGAGCTTTAAATTGGTACCGCGCAGCACCCTGATCGGGCCGAATTCCTTTTGAACATTTATGATTTCAAGAAACGCCATGTCAGCCCCCGGCTCGCATACGGGCATTGTCACGGTCAATCATCCGGTCGACGAAACGGGCCTGGGGAATCGTAATGATGACGAAAAGGATGGCGACAATGGTGACAGCGGAAAGATTGAAGGCATTGGCAGCAATGATGCGCGACTGGTTGAAGGCATCGATCACACCGACCACCTGCACCAGCGCGGTATCCTTCTGCAGGCCGATAAAATCATTGAGCAGCGGCGCCATGATGCGGCGTACCGCTTGAGGTACAATCACATAACGCATGGTCTGCATGTATGAGAGACCGAGCGAACGCGCCGCCGAAACCTGGCTCCAGTGAATCGACTCGATGCCGGCACGGTAGACCTCCGCCACATAGGCACCATAGGTGAGCGTCAGCGCCAGCACGCACCACCAACTCACCGGGATACGGGTGGCAGTCCGCGCCTCGGCGACCGACATCGACGAGAGGTCGACGAACAGTCCGACGATGTGAGGAACGATCAGGTCCGGCAATCCCGATGTCGGAATGCCGAAACCAATCAGATAAAGGGTGACGATGGCCGGAAGGCCGCGAAATATATCGCAATAGAGAATGGCAAGGGCGCGAATGGGTTGACCGGCTGGGCCCGGCATCAGGCGGGCCAGCGCCACGATCAGCCCCCAGATCAGCACCAGAATTTCCGCCGCAACGAAAATAAAAATGTTGTTGATGATGAACTGCCTGGTCACCAGCCACCACTTCGCCTGCATCAGCGGCAGCAGGAAGAATGTTTTGCCGACCGCCGCATCGTTCATCAGCACGAAGCTGGCGAAACCCAACGCGATAAATGCAAAGACACTCCAGCCGGCGGTGATCCAGCTGTATTCGAGCGCTGCCGCAGTATCGATGCGGGCTTCGACAATATCATTGCTCGCCAGAGCCGCACTGGCGCGGCGTGAAAACTTCAGGGCGCGAAGGGCGGGCCAGAACAGCACGGCAGTCGCTGCAATGGTTGCCACGAACACAATCTCCCAACCGCCCGCATAGGCGCCGAGATTATGCAGCGCGCCACGCACCAAATTGGTTGTGCCGATCGCCGCCAGTACAGCGAGCAACGCAAACAGCAGCGCCGTGATGGCAAGCCCATCGGAACGGCGCGGAATCGAGGCAGTTGAAATTTTCGACACTGAGAAAATCCCCCTTTCCGCCATCGCGGAAAGGGGGAAAACCGATTAGGGTTTGAAATAGGGAACGGTGGCCGGGTCTATGCCCCAGGCTGCCGCCAGATATTTGGCACCGAGTTTGGTCATGGTGCCATCATCGATCATCGACTGATAAATCTTGTCGATAATCGGGTTGTTGGCGTTGCCCTTCGGATAAATGGCGCCATAGGACTCACCAGTCTTGTATTGGCCAACGACCGCGACCTTGCCGGGATTGGCCACAACTTCGGCCAAGACAATCGAGGTATCGGTGATCGCCGCATCAATCTGGCCGGAGCGCAGTGCCGCAAACATGTCGCCCTGGTCGGGATAGACCTGCACATCGGTCAGGCCGAGTGTGTCGGTGGCGTAGGCCGCACCGGTGGTCGCCTGCTGCACGCCGACCTTGGCGCTCTTGATCGATTTCTCATCGACAGGCGCATCGGTGCGGGCCAGCACGCCGATATCGGAACTAAAATAGGGAACCGAGAAATCATGCACTTTTTTGCGCTCTTCGGTGATCGAGATTTCCGACATGGCGAGATCGAAACCCGATGTCTGGCCGGAAATCATTGCGTCCCAGCCGGCATTGACGACTTCAAGCTTGTCATAACCCGCCCGCCAGGCGATTTCGGCGGCGATGCAATATTCCATGCCGTCTTTGACTGCTTCTGGAGTATCGCCATTCCACCAGATAGGCGCAGGCAGCGATACCTCGACAGTCAGCTGACCGGCCTTGGCTGGACTGGCAATCGGGATCGAACCCTTGGCGCCAGTCAATTCGCAATTGCCGATCATATCGGCGGCCGATGCCGGCACCGTCATCGCCAACATTGCTGCGGCCACCAGAAGCCCACGTTTTGATATTGCCATGATTGATTTTCTCCCTGTCATTGGCATTGAAGGCCGATCATACACTAGAATGGGGGCTGTTCGGCAAGGGGCTTGCACTCAAAGGCGAGGCCGGGGATATTTCCCGATGGATGGTGGCGCGATGGAAGTTGAAATCAACGCATTTTACAAGTTTGTGGCCCTGCCGCATTTTGCGCAATTGCGCACGCCATTGTGTGTGCTGTGCGTCAACCATGGCATTCGCGGCACCATCCTGCTGGCGCCCGAGGGGATCAATGGCACCATTGCGGGTGAGCCGGAAGATTTGGCCAAAGCAATGGCTGCGATCCGTGACTTTCCCGAGTTCGCGAAATTGGAACACAAGACTTCATTTGCGCCAGACATGCCATTCAGGCGCCTGAAGGTGCGGCTCAAGAAAGAAATCGTCACCATCGGCGCTCCCGGTGTCGATTCGGCGGCGCGGGTCGGGCGCTATGTGGCGCCGCAAGACTGGAACGCGCTCATTTCCGATCGCCAGGTTCTAGTGATCGACGCGCGCAACACATTCGAGGTGGCGGCGGGAACCTTCAAGGGCGCCATTGATCCGGGCACGGAACGATTTAGCGGGTTTCCGGCCTATGCGCGCGCTCAACTAGGCGGCGCCAAGCACAAAAAGATCGCCATATTCTGCACCGGCGGCATTCGCTGCGAGAAAGCCTCAAGCTTCCTGCTGCAAGAGGGTTTCACCGAGGTTTATCATCTCAAAGGCGGAATCCTCAATTACCTTGAGAGAATTCCGCCAAATGATAGCCTGTGGGAAGGCGAATGCTTCGTGTTTGACCAGCGCGAGGCTGTCGATCATCGCCTCAGGCCGGTCAAACTCACGGAGTGCTAGTTGTATCTTACGGGAATTTGCCAACAAGCAAGGTATCGAGCGCAGCCCTGGTTTCCGCATCAACCGGTGTCTTGTTGGCGGCGGCATCGAGTGCGGCCTGCGCCGCGGCATCAGCGGCCGCTGCTTCTGCGGCGGCAAGATCGGCTGCGGCCTGCGCCGCTTCAGGTGTGACATCGGTCAAACCTGCTGCTGCCGCATCCTGCTGCGCCTTGGCGAGTGCTTCCTGTGCCGCAGCCAAGGCCGCGTCATAATCGGGGCTTGCAGGATCAAGAGTATCAAGTGCTGCCTGAGCGCCCGCCACGGCATTGACCAGGCCAAGATTGGCTTGTGCGGCAGCGGCATCTGCCGCAGTTTCCTCGGCAGCTTCGTTCGCATGATAATATGCGGCAATCCGGCCAATGCGGGAATTGGGCGAGGCATTGGCAAATGCCTGGGCAGACGCATGGGCTGCATTCAGGGCGCCAAGCTTGCTGGAAATATTGCCCTTGCTGCTGGCGGCACTCTTGTTGCTCGAACTTGACACAGTGCTTGAACTATCATCAGTCGAAGCAACCTTGTTGCCGCCCGCATTGCTGGACGCGGCATTACCGCCCGCATTGCCGTTTCCGTTACCATTGCCATTGCCGCCCTTTTGCGCAAAGGCCTGATCGTAGGAGATCGGTCCATTTCCACCGATAGCAAGTGGGGCTGCCACAAGCGCGGCAGCGAAAAGCATAAGGCTGGCAGTGCGTGATACGGGCGCTTTGATCATTGAACTTCCCTTCGGAATGTTGTGGCGCATGGCCGGTGATTATTAACAGATTGAGAATACCAGACTCGGCCAATCCCATTGCAAACTTGTTAACCAATTGCGTCGGATTTGCGACAACCGGCCCGTTTGTGCGATTTAACCGGTCCAGCCTAATCCTGCCGCAACGCAATTCATGGTCATCAACAGCGGCATCATCAGTTGCTCCTGACCGGGATTGGTGCGGGTCTGTCGTAACAGGTCTACTTGCCAGCGATTGGCCTGATCGACCATCGGACGGACGCGCTCGAAACGGCGGCGCAATCCTTCAAATCGCACGCAAAGAGCCTTTTCGCCGGTCAGTTCGAGGATGGCCCGAGAGGTGCGGCGGTGCTCGTGGCGGATCAACGCGAACAGGCGCTCACCGTCATTGCGGTCGGGAACCAGGCTGGCATACTGCTCAGCCACACCCATGTCCGCGAGGTAAAGCGATTTTTCAACTTCGTCGACGGCCAACCTGAAACCGCGCGACCGGTTGTACATATCACGCAACAGCTTTAGTCCCTCGCCGCCACGGGGCACGAGGAAGTCGTCGAAGGCATAGCCCAGGCCATACCAGCCGGTGAGCAGATGGCGGTTTTGGCTCCAGGCAAAAACCCACGGGATGGCGCGCAGATCATTGATGCCCTTGGCGCCGAAGCGGCGGGCGGGCCTGGAGCCCAGTTTCAAATTGGCCAACTCCTCCACCGGTGAAGCCGATTGGAAATAGGACATGAGCGCGGGGTCTTCCGCCAATTTGCGGTAGTGCCGGAATGAGCCCTGGGCAATCGACTCAACTGCCTGCTGATGCTCGGAAACTATCTTGAGCTCGGGTTCATCAAGCGATTTCAAAGTATGAACGAAGACGCTCGAAGCGAGAACTTCAAGATTGTAAAGTGCTGTACCGCGATTGGCGAATTTCGATGACACGACTTCGCCCTGCTCGGTCACCCGCATGCGGCCACCGACAGAGCCTGCGGGCTGGGCGGCAATGGCGCGGCCGGTAGGTGCGCCGCCACGGCTCACCGAACCACCACGGCCATGGAAGAAGCTCACGTCAACTTCGGAATCGCGCCCGATGCGGATGAGCCGGCGCTGGGCCTCGAACAATTCGAAGCTGGCGCAGAAGAAGCCGCCATCTTTGTTCGAGTCCGAATAGCCGAGCATGAGTTCCTGGCGGCCGCCATTGGCCTTGACCGAACCGCGCACCACGGGTGTTGCCAGCAAGTTTGTCAGAATTTCAGGGGCACGGCGCAGATCGTCGATGGTTTCAAACAGCGGCACAATGCGCAGGCGGCAGGTTTCGCGGCTGGTTTCGTCACTGAACAGGCCGCAATATTTGGCTAGAAGGTAGAGCCCCAGAACATCGCCGGCATTCTGCGTCATCGACAGGATAAAGCAGCCGATGGCTTGCGGGTCTGGTCCATCGAGGGTTTCGCGAATAAGGAAAATAAGATCGAGAAGTTCGCGCGTTTCATCCGAAACGCCGCGGAATTGCGGCAAGAAACCCAGCGGTTTTTCCAGTTCGGAATTTATCCATTGCAACCATGCTTTACTTCCTGCGGCAGGCGGATCATCGGGTGTCACCGGATTCATCTTGCGCCAGATTTCAGCGAGAACGCGGTTGATGACGGTGGTGTTCTGGCGGATGTCGAGGCTGACGGTTCTGAATCCAAATATCTCGACTTCCCAACGCACCGGGCGAATGAGAGTGGAGGCCAATGACACGGCCTGCATGTCGGCCAGGGCCTGTTCGGCCGCCAACAATCCGGCCACCAACTCGGCCGCACTGCGGAAAGGTTTTGCCACCGCCTCTTTGCCCACGGTCGCGGCGAGCCTTAATTCGAGACAGGAAAAAAACTGGCGGAACGGTTCTGGCCCGTTGCGGTTACGCAAAGCATCGGCCTGGCCCGACATCGCAAGCTGGGCATCAAGTTGCACCTGGAATGATGCAGGAACCGGAATTTCATTCACGCTGACCGAGACGAGCTGGGCCAGTTCGCTCAACCGTCTGGCCAACCGCTCAGTGATAGCGCGACGGTTCTCGGTCAGGGCCGCGCGGGTGACTTCGACAGTAACGAAGGGATTGCCATCACGGTCGCCGCCGATCCACGAAGAAAATTTCAGTGGCGGCCGCACGCGCGCTGGCAACTCCGGGTAGTGGCGCTGCACTGCGGCTTCGATCAGGTCGCACAACGTCGTCGTGCGATCGAACAGAGTTTCGCGGAAAAAATGCAGGCCCCAGTGGATTTCCTGCTGAACCGTGGGTTTTTCGAGGCGGATTTCCCCGGTCATCCACAAGAGATCGATTTCGTTGCGCAGAGCCCTGATCAAGGCCAGCCGCTCGCGTTGGGTCCAGCGGGGGCTCTCCAACTCATAGAGTTTCAAATAGATGCGGCGATGGATTTCAAGCACGGTAACGCGCTTGGCTTCGGTCGGGTGGGCGGTAATGGTTGGCTGCACGTCAATGGTATCGAGCGCCTGTTGCACAGCCTCCGCTGAAACGTTGGCCGCGGCTATGACCGAAAAGGCGTTGGAGAACGAGCCCACCACGTGATCGGGGCCGCTTTGCGACTCAAGCTGGCGCCTGGTGCGCATGGCGGAGTTTTCTTCCGCGATGTTGAGAAGCTGCAGCCAGATGCCAATAACCTGCAAAGCGTGCTCGATCATATCGGCGGGAATGCCGTTCGCATTGCCGGGATCGTCGATCACTGCCAGCACACCCGGTGCCCTCACCTTGATCACCTGGCGCAACAGATCGCGCAACATCATGGTAATCTCGTCGAGATAAATATTCTCGACAGGCGATGCTGGCCCCGGCTTTGCCATTACTTCCCCCTGATGACGAACGCCCTAGTCCCAGTAGTTTGTGCAGTGCAGCAATAAACCTGTCAACGCCTAATGCGACGGGTTTATGCCGTTACCCGCTCGGTGGGCCGAGGCAGACCTGTTTGCATTGCACGCAAACCCCCGCTACATGGCGCTCCATGTTACACATCAATGGACTGACATATCGCATCGGCGGCCGCCTGCTTCTTGAAGCCGCCTCCGCCGCCTTGCCCGATGGCCACAAAATCGGCCTCGTCGGCCGCAATGGTGCTGGCAAGACAACGCTGCTTAAGCTGATTCTTGGCGAATTGAGTTCGGAAGCCGGCGGCATCGGCCTGCCGCGCAACGCCCGTATCGGCACGGTGGCACAGGAAGCGCCGGGGGGGCCGGAAAGCCTGCTCGATACGGTTATGGAAGGCGACAAGGAGCGCGCCTCCCTGTTGCGCGAAGCCGAGACGGCGACCGACCCCCACCGCATCGCCGATATACAGACGCGTCTGGCCGACATCAATTCACACACCGCACCGGCACGCGCCGCCCGCATTCTCGCAGGTTTGGGTTTTGACGAGAAGCGGCAGGTGGGCCCCTGCTCGGCCCTTTCCGGCGGCTGGCGCATGCGCGTGGCGTTGGCCGCGGCCCTATTCGGCGCGCCTGATGTTTTGCTGCTCGACGAGCCCACCAATTATCTCGATCTTGAAGGCACCATCTGGCTCAAGAGCTACATCCGCGATTATCCCCACACGATCATGATGGTGAGTCATGACCGCGATCTTTTGAACGACGCGGTGGACGGCATTCTGCATCTCGATAAGGGCAAGCTTACGCTTTACACCGGCAACTACGATAATTTCGAGCGGCAGCGGCGCGAGAAGCAGGCGCTTAATGCGAAATTGAAGAGCAAGCAGGATGACCAGCGCGCCCATATGCAGGCCTTTGTTGATCGCTTCCGTTACAAAGCCTCAAAAGCCCGCCAGGCACAAAGCCGCCTGAAGGCACTGGCCAAGCTCGAACCAATCGCTGGCATGGTGGATGACCGTGTCGCACCCTTCCTGTTTCCCAATCCCGAAAAACCGGTGGCGCCACCCGCTGCGCGCTGGGACAAGGCCAGCGTTGGCTACGGCGGCGACAAACCGGTGCTGCGCAACATCACATTGCGGCTTGCCCCCGATGACCGCATCGCACTGCTGGGTTCCAACGGCAATGGCAAATCGACGTTCGCTAAATTGCTATGTGGCAAGCTTAAAGTGTCAGCCGGCGAAATGCATGTGCCGGCGCGATTGACCGTTGGCTATTTTGCCCAGCATCAGCTTGATGAGGTTGATGCCAATCGCACGCCTTATGAATATTTTTCTGAACTGATGCCTGATGCCACCCAATCGCGGCGCCGGGCCAAGCTCGGGGCCAGCGGGTTTGGTGCGGCACTCGCCGATTCGAAGTGCAGTACCCTTTCGGGTGGTGAAAAAGCCCGGTTGCTGTTTGCGCTGGCAACATTCCACGGCCCTCACATTTTGGTGCTCGACGAGCCAACCAACCATCTCGATATCGATAGCCGCGAAGCGCTGATCCACGCCATCAATGATTATGAAGGTGCGGTCATCCTGATCAGCCACGAGCGCCACATCATCGAGACCTGCGTGGACACCCTGTGGCTGGTGCATGATGGCACGGTGAAGCCCTTCGATGGCGACATGGACGATTACACCGACCTTGTGCTGGGCCGCGCGCGCACGTCGCGCGAAGTGCAGCCGATGAAGGAAGCCGCCGCCGCAACACGGCCAAAACCCGTCACACCGGGCTTTAAGAAAAAGATTCAGGATGTCGAGCTAAGTATCATAAAAATAAAGGATAAACTCGATATTCTCGACCGCGCCTTGGCCGATCAGAATATCTACTCGCAAGAACCCGGGAAGGCTGCGGATTTTGCCAAGTTGCGGGCCAAGCTTGCCGTAGACCTTGAAGCCAAAGAGAATCTTTGGCTGGAAACCCACGAAGCTGTTTCATGACGGCGCATGACGAATATTCCGGCGCACTCGCCCGCCTGCACGCCTTCATCCACCAGGAAACCACCGCCGGACTAATTCTGGTGCTCGCAGCAATCGCCGCCATCATGGCCTTTAACATGGATGCACTGCGCCCACTTTACGACGGCATGCTGCACGCGCCGGTGACTATTTCGGTGGGGACCATTGGCCTCAGCAAGTCGTTGTTACATTGGATCAACGACGGATTGATGGCGGTGTTCTTCTTTCTGGTGGGACTCGAAATCAAACGCGAAGTACTCGAAGGCAATCTCTCTTCGCGCGACCAGATCGTTTTGCCGGCAATAGCTGCTGTCGGCGGCATGGCGGTTCCGGCGCTCATTTACTGTCTGATCAATTGGAGCCAAGGCGAGTTGCTGCGTGGCTGGGCCATTCCCGCCGCAACTGACATTGCCTTTGCGCTCGGCGCACTTTCGCTTGCCGGAAACCGTGTGCCACCGGCCCTCAAGGTATTCCTGCTGACGCTTGCTACGCTTGACGATCTCGGCGCAATTGTCATCATCGCAGCGTTCTATACAGCGGATTTGGCGATCTCGTCACTGGTGCTGGCGGGCGCGGCGTTAGCCGTTCTCTTGGTTTTCAACCGGCTGCACATCAGCCGCACGGCGCTTTATATATTAGTAGGGCTCGCCATGTGGGTGTTTGTGCTCAAGTCAGGCATTCATGCAACGCTTGCCGGTGTAGCGCTGGCCATGATGATACCGTTGCGCAGAAACAATGGCGAGCCGTTCATTCACAGCATTGAAGAAGCGCTCCACCCCTATGTAAAGTTCCTCATCCTGCCGCTCTTTGCATTCGCCAACGCCGGCATTCCCATTGATGGATTTGGCTTGTCGAAACTGATGGAAACTGTGCCGTTGGGAATAGCGGCGGGACTGGTGATCGGAAAACCGCTTGGCATCATGGTGGCGGTTGCCGCCGCTGTGAGTTCCGGCCTGGCGCGCTTGCCGGAAGGATGCGGCTGGCGGCACATGGCGGCCTGCGGATGCCTTGCGGGAATTGGTTTTACCATGAGCCTGTTTATCGGTTCACTGGCCTTCGACGCACCGGCACTCGCCACGGCGGTTCGCGTGGGCGTGATCACTGGTACAGTTATTTCGACAGCACTGGGGGTAGCGATCCTGATGACGATTCCATCACAGCGGACTTGAAAACCGTTACTTCTGGGCGCGGTCTTGCCAGCGGCCTTCGCCATCCTGCTGCCAATAGCTGACTTCGCAGTCCTCTGACTTGAAGCGTTTCCAGTCCTCGCGGGCGGATGCCACCGCTGCCTCATCGCCACCATCGAAAATGATGACGGCACGAACCAGCCCCGCAATATCCCGAGGCCGTGCGCCATCGACAAAGAATTTCACGACGGCACTATTGGGGTTTTCATCGCTTGCAGTCAGCCAAACCGGCTGTAATTCGGCCGCGCCATCTGCTTTGTTGCCGTGGGGCACAAAAGCCTCATCATCAAACGTCCAGAGCAGACTGGAAAGGGCTTCCATCCGTTCCTCCGATCCCGCCTGAACCACGGCCCTCCAGCCGCGCTCCAGCCCCATCTGCAACATTCGCGGCAGCACTTTGTCGAGGGGCTGGCGTTCTAGGTGATAAAAGCGGACTTCGGTCATAGGTTTATTCAGCCAAAGACCGGGCCCGGGTCAAGCCAATTGGGCATGATCTTTGTCAGCACTTGCATGGGCTGCCGCACAGGTTAGAGTCGGCGAAACATTTGAGGGAGCAGGCACGATGAAATTTTACGCAATTGCCATGGCGGGTGCGATGGTTTTGCTGACGACAGCGACGCAGGCGGCCAGCTTGTGCAATTGCTGCGGCACGTCGACCGCGGCAGCTTGCACCAATTTTTGCGTGCCAATCAAGGTGGCGCAGGGCCAATGCGTGGCGACCGTCGATTTTGACGGCCAGTCTGAAATTTCCGACGGCGTGAATCCCCTCTATGATCTGTCTCTGCGTAATATCTGGCTGGGCTCGCCAAATCGCGACCAGCTCGAAGATTTCCGGAAACTGCTCGAATCAGCCCGCAAAGGTGCGGAAAAGGATCGGAAATCCTCCCTCAAGGTCTTCGCCTCGAGGAAGATCGACAAAGCAACAGCAGCAGCGAATGCCAAACGTTACGATGATGCAATCGTCAATTATTATTTGGGGCAACAATCATATCGGGATGCTTTTAGCATGCAGTAGAATGGCAATACGCTTACCGGTTTCCACAGACTTCACTTACTAAGACCAAGCTAATATTTTGATGTTGCGTACGCACGTTTCACGCTAAAATTCATCGGCCACGCGGCCTTGTATTTGCGACCATTTTCGACGATTTTGAAAGTTGATTGGGTAACAGACGCAGATGAAAGAAATCGGATCGTGAGTGGTCCGGAACAGGAATTGTAGGCCCGGGCAAATGTATCGGGAGCCGTCGGCGTATATTGCATGGCAATACTTATCGCGAAGGTAGCTGGGCGCAATGATTGCGACGCTTTCACCAAACCGATTGGGACAGCAGTGGAAGGCCCATTGAGCAAATTGCCGCGCGGCCAGCAAAGTCAGGCACTGCGCCTGTCCTATGAAATGGCGCTTGGTGATGATGGGTCCGCGCGGCCGCACCTGCGGCTGGTTTACTCACGCGATTAGAAATCGGTGATTTCACCGCCCTCTTCGATGCGGCGGGCGATGAACCGGTCAATTTCCTCGGAGATTGCCGGATCGAGCGCGGGTGCGGTGTATTCGGCCAGAGCCTGCTTCCACAGGGCATTGGCTTTCTGGTGGGCCTGGGGCGAACCTGACGCTTCCCATTGGTGGAAATTCCGCCAATCTGAAATCATCGGCTGATAGAACACCGTGGCGTAACGCGAGAGAGTGTGCTTTGCGCCAAAGAAGTGGCCGCCCGGCCCCACCTCCAGCATGGCATCGAGCGCCATTGAGTCATCATCGACGATGATTGGTTTCAGATACTCCTCAATCATCTGCAAGAGGTCTGCGTCGAGCACAAATTTTTCATAGGAACCAACCAGCCCGCCCTCCATCCAGCCTGCCGCATGTTGAATGATGTTGCCGCCGCCCATGATGGCGCCCCACAAGGAGAAAACGGTTTCATAGGCAGCCTGGGCATCCACACTGTTGGCCGCATTGGTGCTCGAGGTGCGGTACGGTAGTTTGTAACGCCTCGCCAACTGCCCGCTGGCGATGCAGGCTTTCATATACTCGGGTGTACCGAAGGCGGGCGCACCCGATTTCATATCGACGTTCGAAGTGAACGCGCCATAGACGAAGGGCGCACCGGGGTTGGCCAATTGCGAAAGTGCAAGACCAGCCAGGGCCTCGGCATTTTGCTGCACCAGGGCGCCGGCAATCGTGACCGGCGCCATGGCACCCAGGAGCGTAAAGGGTGTGACCACACAGATTTGGTTGAGGCGGGCCATCTCGATAATGCCCATGGCCATTGGTGTGTCGAGCTTCAGGGGCGAATTGGTGTTGATCACCGTGTAGGTCGAAGGTTCCTTCAGTAACTGCTCGTGCGAAATGCCACGCGCCAGACGGACGATTTCGATACTGTCGAACAACCGGGCCCGCCCGGTTGAAGCAACGAAAGGCACCTTGTCGGAGTAGTGCACCTTGTTGCGCGTCACCCTCAGATGGCGGATTGAAGCATGGATGTCGATGGCATCAACCGAGCCGCCGCCAGCGGTGTGAATGCAATTGAAGAACTGGCTGAGCTTTACGAAGTTGCCGTTGTCTTCCAGCGTGCCGGGGCGGCGGCCGCGGTCGAGATCGGAACAATTGGGCGGTCCGCCAACTGGAGCGAAGACGATCCATTTGCCACCAATCTGAATATTATGGGCGGGATTGCGCGCGTGAAAGGTGAATTCCGCTGGTGGGGTCTTTATTGCCTCCTCGACAATGTCGCCGCCGATCCTGACCCGGTCACCATCGACGCGCGCGCCGGCCCGTGCCAGTATCTCGCGGGCTTCTGGATAGAGCACGTCCATGCCGATCTCCTGCAACACGCGCAGCGATTGGCGATGGATAGTCTCGATGTGATCATCGGAGAGTATGCGCGACGGCTCGAACGTGAGCCTGGGTTGCGACCATGGCAATTGCACGACCGGATTATGTGCTGCACCTTGCCGGCGGCCACGGCGTTCGACAGTCATGGTGAACCTCTGGCAAATTGAACGGCAATCTCGGCGGCGATCCGGGCATTGTTTTTGACAAGTGCTCTGTTGGCGGCGAGCGAGCGGCCCTGGGTGACACCGGCGATCTCGGCCAGCAAAAACGGCGTTACGTGCTTGCCGTGAATGCCCTGCTGTGCTGCCTTGGCCACTGCCGCTTCAATCACTGGCGCAATTTCGTGCGCTAAAATTTCAGCCGATGACGGAATTGGATTGGCGACGACGACGCCACCGTTAAGTCCCATCGACCACTTGGCACGCAACATGGCCGCAATTTCGGCAGCGGTATCGCAACGCATCGGCACAGCGTGGCCGCTGGTGCGTGAATAGAAGGCGGGGAACTCGTCAGTGCCAAAACCTACGACGGGAACACCGAGTGTCTCGAGAGTTTCCAGCGTGAGCGCCAGATCGAGAATGGCTTTGGCGCCCGCAGTTACCACCGCGACATCGGACTGCGCGAACTCGGTCATGTCGGCGGAAATATCGAAACTGTGCTCGGCACCACGATGCACACCACCTATGCCACCGGTGGCGAAAACGTGAATGCCCGCCATCGCGGCGAGCCGCATTGTAGAGGCAACCGTGGTGGCGCCATCGAGCTTGCGGGCGACGACATAAGGTAGATCGCGCGTCGAGACTTTACGAATGCCGCTGCCGCCGCGCCCGAATTTTTCAAGTTCATCGTCAGTCAATCCAATTTTTGCCGCACCTGCGACAATCGCAATGGTCGCTGGCGCAGCCCCTGCCGCGCGCACGATTGCTTCAACGTCGCGGGCGGTCTCGACGTTCTGCGGATACGGCATGCCGTGCGCGATGATGGTCGACTCCAGCGCCACCACGGCACCACCGTCGCGCAGGGCGTCAGCAACCTCTTTCGTCATGTTTAAGTTGAATTTCTGCATATCCGCTAACCCAACAACGCCAAGAGGTTTACACGGTTCAGGCCGGTGGCAACAGATGTTCGCAATTGAATTTTTAGTGCAGCGGCGTGCTGGCCCAAGCGCGCCGACTTTTCGAGGTTGAATCCCGACACGAGTCCTAGAATCAATCCCGCCACCGCTGCATCGCCTGCGCCAGTTACATCACTCACCGCATATCCGGCACTTGCCGGAACGGGTTGGCAGGTGTGCCCATCGGAGGCAAATACACCTGCCCTGCCGCGATGAACCACGACGTTGGCGAAGTTCATGCGATGCAGCTGGTTGATCGCGGCGGCTTCATCGTCAATCCCGGTGATGGCGCGCAATTGCGAGAGGTTCGGCGTAATCGCAAATGCACCTGCGGTTGAGGGAAGCTCAAGCAACTTGCGCGATTTCGGAACGGAGACCGGCTCAATCAGAAGTTTCACTTGGCGGCGGCGCGTGAAATCAAATAGCCACGCAAGGCAATTGAGATTGATGTTGCAGTCGGCGACAATCAAATCCGCCGCTACGAGGCGAGCCTCATGGCGTCTCAAATGTTGTTCCGTCATCGCCTCCGCCGCGCGCATATCATTGATCGCGCTCACCAATTCACCACGATCATCAATGATGGCGAGATAGACGCCAGTGGGTTCCGGACAGAATTCGAGCATAGAGATATCAACACCGGAACTTGCCGTCTCACGCCGAACCATCGCGCCATTGGGATCATCACTGATGAACGCAATGAGTGATGTATTGACTTCGAGCAGAGCCAGATTGTGGGCGATGTTGCGGGCAACGCCGCCGGCATTCGTCACGACATCACCGGGATTGGAGGTACCGGGAATGAAGCCCTCATGGCTTCGCCCCTTGATATCGACATTCGCACCACCGATGACGATGACCTCTCCCATCAGAAATCCGTGGGAGCACCACCCTCTTGCTTTCGGCGTTCAACGAATCCGTCAAGCTCTTCCTGCAGCGCCGGACTAAGTTGGGGCTGCTGATAGTCGGCCAATGCCTGCTTGTAGACGGCATTGGCGCGCTGCCAGGCCTCGGGTTTTCCAGCCGCCAGCCATTGCTGGTTGTTGCGCCAATCGGAAATGATTGGAGTGTAGAAAGCATCGGTGTAGCGCGCCAAAGTGTGCTGGGCACCGAAGAAATGCCCACCCGGCCCCACTTCGCGAATGGCCTCCACACCAAGTGCATCAGGCGTTGTCTCCAGTGGTTTCAAGAATTCCATCACCATCTGGATCAGGTCGCAATCGAGCACGAATTTTTCGAAGCTGGCGACGAGCCCACCTTCAAGCCAGCCAGCGCCGTGCATGATGAGATTGCCGCCACCCATGGTAACACCCCACAGCGAAAACACACTTTCGTATGCCGCTTGGGCATCAACGGTGTTGGCGGCGCAAGTGTTCGACGTGCGATAGGGAACGTTATAGCGTCTTGCCAGCTGACCGCCGACGACGCAGGCTTTCATATATTCTGGCGTACCGAAAGCGGGAGCGCCAGACTTCATATCGACATTCGAAGTAAATCCACCATAGATAACCGGCGATCCCTTGCGCACCAGCTGGGTGAAGGCGATGCCTGCGAGCGCCTCGGCGTTCTGCTCGACAAGGGCACCGGCAACCGTCACTGGCGCCATGGCGCCTGCCAGGGTGAACGGCGTGATGCACACGATCTGGTTGCGTGCCGACATTTCCATGATGCCGCGCAGCATGGGAAAATCGAGTTTCAACGGCGAGTTGGTGTTGACGATGGTAAAGAGCGAGGGCTCCTTCTCCAATTGCTCATGCGAAATACCACGCCCGATTCGCGCGATCTCGATTCCATCAAGAATGCGTTCGGCCCCCAGCGAGTAAGCGTGGAATGGTTTGTCGGTCAGCATAACCATGTCGCGCAGCGCTTCGAGATGGCGGATCGAAGCATGGACGTCGGTGGGCTCCACCGGATAACCCGACAGGAAGTTTATGCAGTTGAAATATTGCGCGAGTTTGAGGAATTTGCGGTAGTCGGCCTGATTGCCAGTGCGCCGGCCGCCATCCATGTCGGAACAACTGGGTGGGCTTGCCACCGTGCCGAAAGCAATCGTCGAACCGCCAAGGCTGATATTGTTTTCAGGATTGCGGGCATGGAATGTAAATTGCGCGGGTGCGGTGCGGATCAGTTCCTCGATCATCGCAGGTTCAAAGCGCACGCGCTCACCATCGATGCTGGCACCAGCCTTTTTCAGAATATCGCGGGCCTCGGCCAATGCGAAGTCCATGCCGATTTCGGAAAGGACCCGGAGCGAGGCATGATGGATCGATTCAATCTCGTCGGCGGAAACGATGCTCATCGGTGGAAATGCGCGCACGACCTTTTGACGCCGCAGTTGGGGCACTGATAACTTGCCGCCGGGAGCGGCGCGGCGCCCGCCGGCTCGGCCGCCTCGCCTTGATGTCTCGGGACTCGAAGTGATAATTTCCAAATCGCTCACGGGTTATCTTCCTTTGTCGCGGTAAGTTTCGAGCAATGGATCGGCGGCAACTTGCTTCACCAGCCACTCTTCGAAGCGTTTAATCTTGGGTTTGGCGTGGTGCTCGGCATTGCAGGCGAACAGCCAGTTATGGCGATGGGGCACGCGGAGTGGAAACGGCTGAACCAGCCGCCCCGTCTTAAGCTCCTCGGTAGCGAACGGACCAATGGTCATGGCGACGCCACGCCCTTCGATGGCGGCTTCCTGGGCGAGGATATAACTATCGAACGCCAACCGGTTGGAAAGTTTGACGCCGTGCACGCCGGCGGCCTCGAGCCAGAGGTGCCAATCCTCCTCGGCTGTATAGACATCGAGGAGCTTATGCTTGCTCAAATCCTGCGGCGTCTTGATTGCGTTGGGCCCCTTCAACAACGTGGGCGAACAGACCGGCGTCAACATGGAACGAAACAGCGTGCGGTAATAATGATCGGCGGATTTGTTGCGTGCCAGCACAAGACCCACATCGACATTTTTCTCGTCAAAATCCCAATCGAAATAAGATGTCGAAAGTCTTACTTTCATATCGGGGAAGCGGCGCTCGAAATCATGGAGCCGGGGGATCAGCCATTTGAGCGCCACCGTCACATAGACCTGCAGGGTCAATTCATTGTCGGCGGCGGGCGGGCGCAGGGCGCGGGTCTGGGCCTCGATCTGGTCGAAGGCCTCGCGCACGGCGGGGTAATAAGTTTGACCAAGCTGAGTGAGTTCGGCCCGTCTGGCATCGCGCCTGAACAACTGAACACCAAGGCGCAGTTCAAGCGATTTCACCTGATGGCTGATGGCAGACCGGGTGATGCCCATTTCGCCGGCGGCAAGGCGGAAACTGCCAAGCCGTGCTGCCGCCTCAAAGGCAGTGAGCGCACGCAGCGGCGGAAGATCGCGTCTGGCCAAGTTGGTTCACCACAGATATTGTCTTGCTGTTACTATCATCATTGAAATCGACAGGTTAAGCGGTTTGTTGTGGCAAAGGTCTTTTGTGATGGTGATTTATTCTCACCACATGGGAGAAAAATCGGGTCTTTGCAGGATCGGCCCAAAGGGAGCAAATGCGCTGCCAAATCCAGGAGTTCGAAACATGACCGCAGTTGAGGATCTTTCCCGCCGCAGGGGTGGCCGTGAAGCCCGTAAAGCTTTGCGGTCACGTCCCATTCCCATGGCCGAGGCCGCCGTTCGCCCAGGCATGATGGGCGGTCAATACAAGCCCCTCACCGATCTCGACATGCAGCGCATTCACGATACCGCTTTGAAGTTGCTGGAAACCGTAGGCCTCGGCCAGGCGATCCCGACTTGCATCGAAGCGATGACGGCGCGCGGCTGCTTTATGAATGCCAAGGGCCGGCTGTGTATTCCGCGTGTGCTGGTCGAGGACACACTCGCCAGCTGTGCGCGCAACTTCGTGCTGCACGGACGCGATGCCAAGCATGATATGGAGCCATCGGGCAACAGGGTTTATTTCGGAACGGCCGGTGCCGCCGTCTTCATCGTCGAGCCCGAGACGAGGATCTATCGCGAGTCGCTGCTTGCTGATCTCTATGATGCCGCCCGCATCGTCGATAATTGCGACCACATCCATTTTTTCCAGCGCTCACTCACCGCGCGCGACATGATCACCGGGCACGACCTCGACATCAATACGATGTATGCCTGCCTCGCTGGCACTTCGAAACATGTGGGCACCAGCATGGTGGACCCAGCACACGTGGATGAGTGCCTGCAGATGCTGCACTTCATTGCCGGTGGCGAAGCGAAGTGGCGAGAGCGGCCATTCGTGTCGCAGTCTAATTGCTTTGTCGTGCCGCCGATGAAATTCGCCGAAGATGCCTGCCGCTGCCTCGAAACAGCAGCACGGGGCGGCATGCCGGTGCTGTTACTTTCCGCCGCGCAGGCCGGGGCCACATCGCCTGCGGCGCTCGCTGGCACCATCGTGCAGGCAGTGGCCGAATGCCTGGCTGGTCTGGTTTACATCAACTGCATCGTTCCAGGTGCTGTCGCCATCTGGGGGCCGTGGCCGTTCGTATCGGATTTGCGCACCGGTGCCATGTCGGGTGGATCGGGTGAACAGGCGCTGATCACTTCGGGCTGTGCCCAGATGGGGCATTTCTACAATCTCACGGTGGGATCAGCTGCGGGCATGTGCGATTCGAAATTGCCCGACATGCAAGCGGGCTATGAGAAAGGTGTAACTGCTGGAATCTCGGCGATGACCGGCATTAACCTCATGTATGAATCAGCAGGCATGCATGCCTCCCTCCTCGGCTTCTGCCTTGAGAGCCTGCTGATCGACAATGACATGCTGGGCTCGATCAACCGCAATGTGCGGGGCATCGAAGTGAATGACGAGACCTTGTCGTTCGACGTCATTGCGGACGTATGCATTGAAGGCCCCGGTCATTTTCTCGGCAATGACCAGACGCTGACGCTCATGCAAAAAGAATATATCTATCCGCAGATCGCCAATCGCATGAGCCCGAAAGAATGGCTCGAGGCGGGTAAACCCGATTTGATCGAGCGTGCGGCGGCCCGTAAGAAGGAAATTCTCACGACCTACTATCCCGACTATTTGCCGTGGGAGATCGACAAGGTGATCCGGCAAAACCACGACATCAAGCTGCCACGCGAGATGCTGGAACCGGGCGATCCGCGCTGGCTGCGCTGACCGCCCGATGGAACACCCCGTCCTGACGGCGATCAGAAGGGCTGGCTTTACCCCTTTCGGCTGGTTCGAACCAAAGCCCACCGATCAGGTTCCAGCATCGGCACGTTTTGTGATTCTCATCGGCAATGCCGGGCCAGACATGTTCCGCCGTTTCACCCGCGAACGCGATCCAAGCCGGGATGCGATGGATGACTGGGCGCGTGATGTAATTTCGCGGCTGGCGCGTGATCTCGGTGCCGAGGCGGTATTTCCATTTGACAAGCCGCCCTTGCCATTTCTCACTTGGGCCAGGCGGGCGGGTGCCGGACATATCTCACCACTGGGCTTCAATATCCATGCAACCTATGGCTTGTGGCACGCCTACCGCGCCGCTCTGCTGTTTCCGGTGGCGTTCGATCTGCCACCCATGTCGGCGGGCCCTCATCCTTGCCAAACATGCGCGGACAAGCCCTGCCTGACAGCTTGCCCGGTCAACGCTTTCAGCGGCACCGACTATGATGTTGCGGCTTGCGCTGCTCACATTGCAAAACCAGAAGGCGCTCCCTGCATAGAGCGCGGCTGCCTGGCCCGCCGTGCTTGCCCGGTGGGACAAGCCTTCACTTACACGCCCCAACAGGCGCAATTCCACATGCGGGCGTTTATCAACGCGCGCCAGAAGTCAGGACAGTGAATGTACGAACAGATCGCCAAGAAACTGAAATCTGGCAGGACCATCATTCTTGATGGCGGCACCGGTACCGACATTCAACGGCGCGGCGCGCCGATGAGCGGCGAAACTTGGTGCGCCGAGGTCAATCTCACCCATCCGGAGATAGTGCAATCCGTCCATACGGATTACATTCGCGCCGGAGCCCATGTGATCACCGCCAATACTTTTGCTAGCAGCGCCCTGCTGTTCAACGCGCGCGGCCGCGATGAAGGCCTCCTCACGATCGACCAGGCGGCCGTGGCGATCGCCAAGCGCGCGGCGGACGGAACGAATACCGCTGTCGCCGGATCGATTTCAACGATGCGGCCGGTGGTTTCCGGCAGCGACCGTACCGACAAGGATATTCGGTGGCCGGAAAATGAGGCGCGAGCGCTGTTCAGGCGCAAGGCCGACAATCTCGCCGCTGCGGGCTGCGATCTTCTGATGATGGAGATGATGCGTGATGTGGATTACTCGGTTTGGGCAACGGAGGCGGCATTGGCGACGGGACTTCCGGTTTGGGTCGGCATTTCCGTAGAACGGCGAGAAGACGGTAAACTATCTGGTTTCGGCCGCGAGGATCAATTGCTCGACGCCATCGCGCCAGTATTGGTGCGGACGAAACCCGCCGTCATCAGTGTCATGCACACTTCGCCCAACGATACTGACGAGGCATTGGAAATCGTGCGGCGCTATTGGGATGGACCGCTCGGCACTTACCCTGAATGCGGCTATTTCAAAATGCCGGACTGGCAGTTCGTCGATATCATTTCACCCGATGATCTCGTCACCAAATCAAAGGCGTGGAAAGCCCAGGGTGCGTCGATTTTTGGCGGTTGCTGCGGCATTGGCCCTGATCATATTGCAGCCCTTGCCAAGGAATTCACAACATGAAAACCGGATCGTGTCTTTGTGGTGCGGTAAAATATAAGGTGTCGGGGCACTTGAGCCCGGTCATCGCTTGCCACTGCGAGCAATGCCGCAAGCAGACCGGTAATTACATGTCGGCAACGGCGGCCGGCGATGGGGATTTGGAGATCGCCGATAGCCCTGCGCTCAAATGGTACCGCTCAAGCGCCACGGCCATGCGCGGCTTCTGTTCAGAATGCGGATCGGTGTTGTTCTGGAAAGGCGATGGCCTCGACTACACGTCGATCACCGCTGGCTCGCTCGATGGCAAGACCGGGTTGGCGCTCGAAGGACACATCTTCTGCGCCAACGCCGGTGATTATTATGAGATCGCCGGTGGAACATACCGGCGATCTGCCTGGGAAGCCGAATAGCGGCTCGAAGTTCTGCCGGGGCTAGTTGTCGCCGCCGCACGGATTGGTGGCAGTGCACAGATTGCTGTCATCATCGACGGAATCATCGGTACCGTCGGCATCGGCGGAATCATCGGTGCCGCCATCACCTTGGTCAGCCGTACCGTCGTCATCGCTACCGGCCGTATCGCCGCTGTCGACGTCGTCGGAACCACTGTCGTCGTCGGAACCGCTGTCGTCGTCAGAACCGCTGTCGTCGTCGGAACCGCTGTCGTCGCCGCCGCCGTCGCCGCCGTCGCCGCCGTCGCCGTCACCGCCGTCACCACTGTCGCTGTCGGCAAAGGCTGGTGTTGCGCCAACTAGGGTAAATGCCGCAACCACCGGCACCGCACCGTAGATTCCAAGACCCAGAACCAGGGCCATCATCGAAGATTTGTAACGCATGAAAGTCTCCTCTTGATTGAGTGTCTTCCAACACTGGGGCCAATATGCCGAAGACTGGCTGACGTAAGCGTGATGGAGTCTGTCAGCGAGGTGTCAGTTTGTGCCGGATCGGGCCAAAATATCGCGCTCCAGCTCGCCATAGCCGGTGAAACGATATTCATACTTAAGGCCGAGTTTACGCGATGCGGACAATGCTTTCTTTGCCAGCTCCTCGTCGGGAGTCTGGGCGAGATAGATGATTTTTGTATAGTTCCCAAAATACACCGGCAGCAATTCCGGATGGCGGTCAAGCCCAAGGCCAGCCCAGATCAGCTTGTCGAAATGGCGGGCCAGGTAATCGGTTAGATAAAACGCAGTAAACTCGTCCTCAGCTTTGGCGGCAAAAGCCTCATTGCCGGAAAAAAACGCATAACAATGGGGACCCTCGATGCGCTCCACCCCCTCTTCTTGCAAAAGCTTGTCGAGCATGCCGCCGGTGCCGCAATCGCCGTAGAGCACAAAGATCGATTTGTAGTGCCCCTTGGCGGCACGGATTTTTTCGCGCACGCCGGGCACGATCTTGCCGGGCGTATTGTGCCATTTGGCGGGAAGGCACTGGAGGTCGAATGCGGTCCAGCGGTTGCGTTCTATCAAGTCGACGATTTCGCGAGCGAGCGCCCCGCAGGCAATGAGCAGCACCTCGCCTTTGCCAGGAGCGAATTCGAATTCGTCGGAGGGTTTGACGTTGACGAGGGTCATTCAGGGTCCATTTTGCCGCAATGTTTCATCTTGTGCGGCGGCGGTGCGCGAAGGATTCCGGCGTTCCACCCTTGAGATGCGGCATGTAACATCGCTGCAGGGACCGGGTTGCAATAAGTCGGATTGTAGAAACTCTGATCATCTGATAATCTGATAATCTGATTTTCGCAATATCAGAGTAACAACAAGACACGTATTACTGCCATAGAAGCAGCACCCAATTTTTCCGACATACTCAACCGGGCGCAGTATCGGGGCGAAAGCTTCGAGGTGATGCGCGGAGGTAAAGTGCTCGTACGCATCGTTCCCGCGTAACAGAAGCGAGTTACGGTGGGGAAGTTCCGCGAATTTTGGGCTGGCCGCAAACGCCTTGACCCGGAAGACGTAATACAATTCGAAAAGGACCTCGCCGAAATTAGGGCCAGCTCTCCCGCGGCACTTTACAAATGGGACTGATCATCGACACGGGCGTCTTCATCAAGGCGGAGTGTGAGGCACGGACCGATTTGGCAGATTGAGTCCGGCCGGGGAGGAAGTCGGACTTTGCACCACTACCATTTCCGAATTTTACGAAGGTGTACACTTCGCAAACAGCGCGCAGCGCGGCTAATCACCGGGAATTCATCGAGCATTCCGCGCTTGTCCTGCCGGTGTTCGATTTCACCATGAATGCCGCGCTTCAACATGCACGGCTTCGCGCAATTCAGCGGCAAAAAGGGAAAATGTTCGGCGCCCACGACCTGATTATCGCGGCGACCGCCTTGAGCCTTGGCTGGGACGTGCTGACACTCAATGGAACCGAATTCCGGCAGGTAGAGGGACTGGGCGTCTAGGAGGCTTGAAGGGGGCGTTCAAACCTTGTTTCAATCTAATTGCGCTTCGGTTTGCAGAATGGAGTCCCGGCGACACCGAGTGCCCTCAGACCGAAGGACGGCGACATTTGATGGACCTCGGTCTTCACAGATGTTCCAAACTCCGAAACACCGGAAGCCTGACTATGGCAGGCAACATCAGTCACAATCCTTGAAGTTTGACGCCTTGCATTTTTGGGCGAGTTTCTGGGCCTGCGATATCTGTTCGAATGTCAGCACTCTTACGACACTATAGCGTTGGTATCTGGCGTAGGAATCGCCCCGTTCAGCGGCAATTATCATCCACATGTAAGCTTTCACGATATCTTTTGGACTGCCGTGCCCCTCAAAGAGTGCCGCGCCAAGATTGTTTTGCCCTGTCGCATCCCCATTTGCGGCTGCCAGCCGGTACCACTTGACCGCTTCGGTATAGTCCTGAGGCACACCGCGTCCATGTCCGTACATCATCCCGAGATTGGTCTGTGCGACGGCCCGGTCCGCCAAAGCCGCCAGCCTGTATAACCTGACCGCTTCCTTGTAATCTTGCTGAACGCCATTCCCATTCTCATACAGGACGCCCAGATTGTACTGGGCATCTGCATGGTTCTGCTCCGCCGCTGCGCCAAGCCATTTCGCAGCCAAGGCATAATCCCGCGGAACGCCGTCGCCATTCAAGTACATGATGCCGAAGAAGAACTGCGCATCCACAATGCCTTGCTCCGCCGCGAGCGCAAACCACACGCCTGCCTCTTTGTGATCCTCAGCGACACCCTGACCAAATAAATACCGCGTGCCAAGATTGTATTGCGCTTCGGCAAGCCCCTGATCGGCAGATTTGCGATACCATTTGACAGCTTCTTTATAGTCCTGCGGAACGCCATCTCCGTCAGTGTATATTGAGCCGAGATTTGCCTGCGCGTACATATTCCCCTGATCCGCAGAAAGGCGGAGCCACTTCAAGGCTTGTTTGTAATCCTGTTTGACGCCCTGTCCGTTGCGATACAACTGGCCAAGATTGACCTCGGCTTCTGCCATTCCCTGTTTGGCCGCGAGTTGCCACCACTTGGCTGCAGCACCGTAATTCTGTTTGACACCCCGACCATTGAAATAATTGCCGCCAAGATTGAACTGCGCTTCCGCGTAACCCTGTTCGGCGGCCAGCCGGTACCAATTCGTTGCGGCCTTCGGGTCCTGCGCAACGCCCAGCCCGTTGGCATAAAGTATGCCAAGGTTATATTGGGCAATTGCTATCCGGTGCTTGGCCGCCAGCCCGCACCATTTGAGGGCTTCTGCGTAATCCACCTGACCGCCGAGGCCGTTGGTATAAACTGCACACAAAAGAGCCTGTGCTTGCACATTCCCGCGTTTGGCAAGCGGCCACCAGAGTTTTACCGCTGCTGCATAGTCGCCCCTATCGGAAGCGGTAATGCCATCCTCCATGGGGCCAGCACTGACCCTACCGCCACCCAAGCTCAGCAGCAGCCCAATCAACAGGATAGGAAGTATGCGCCGCACTTGTCATCCAATCTGAAAGACAACAATATGGAGTTAGCTTATCACCTTCCGGCTCTTGACAACAGGGCGCCGCAGGCTACTTGTTCGCCGCCAGCTGGTTGTGCTTCCTTGCCATGTAGGTCTTGTCGGTCTCGACGGCCACGGCGGTGGGCATTTATAAAACCGGCCATGGCAGGTTCCCGCGCCTCCAGATCATGCCCGTGCACAATCTCTTCTCCGGCAAGCTTCCGCAGATTCCTTTCGGCTATTCCGAAGGCTTTAAGAAGGCGGCGAAGGAAAGCAAGGGAATTTGATATGGCAGGAAAAGTGCTGGATCAGATTGCGCCAGTCAGGAGGCCTGCACCGGCCAAAGCCAAGGCACCGCCGCCGATTTGGGTGAGGCGGCGGGAGTTCTGTGCCATAAGACCGATGGCAAGGCCCGCGCCGTGGAGTGTTGCCGTCGCCAGAACAAAACCGAACGCATATGTCAGGCCCGCGGCACCGGCCGGCATCTCGGTACCATGGGCGTGGCCGTGAAAAACGGCAAAGAACCCGGCGATCGTCATGGCAGCCGGGACAGGGGCATTCCACCGCAAGGCGACAATCGCACCCAATGCCAAAACCGAAAGACTGATACCTGCTTCGACGAAAGGAAAATCAACTCCCGCC
>JANLWG010000083.1:0-7625 GCA_031364405.1 Hyphomicrobiales bacterium | reverse complement strand
GCCGCCAAGGAAATATTCTTCCCGGCCCACACCGAAGTGATGAACCGCATTGGCGCCGAGCGCGGCTGGGCACCGCAGGGGCGTTCGCATTTTGAAGCAGCGTGCGGGCCGCGCGGCCATCTGCTGATCGGCAGCCCCGAGGAGGTGGCCGAAAAGATCGTGGGCCTGCATAAGATCTTTGGCAACGACCGCATCCTGATCGAGATGGCGATTGGCGCCGTGCCGCATCAACAGGTGCTGCGCGCCATCGAACTCATGGGCAGCAAGGTGGCGCCAGTGGTGCGCGCCGCCACGGCGAACGCCCACGCCCGATCGTGAACACGTGTCAATTGCACATTCATTTCCCGATCGTGCGATTGTTCCATTGGCTTAACGCCGTGGCCAGGGCAGCCGCCAATTCTGTCCTGAACGGTCCGAACCGGGTCGCCGGCCGCAGCAGTGATCAGAACTTCACCAGCCTATGCTTCGGGGATGGGCAGTTGTTCGATAGCAAGTGGCGTGCCGATCGACCACGGAACCGCGGCCTTCATGGTTTTGGGCATGGGATACTCCTCAGTTGCCGAGGATGATATCGCGGGCTTCGCCTGGTGCAATGATGAATTTGGCCGAGAGCACTTCCGCACCCGTCGAAGCGCTAGCCGTATAGGTTCCGGGTTTCAACACGACATCGGCCGAAAGCCCTTCCAGCGGGGGCAGAAACTGGCCGTGATCGTCGGCGACGCTCCATTTGACGTGAATGCCGGGCGCACCAACGAAGGCCAGGCGCGCCAGACCCGCCGCATGGTCGATCTCGACGGCACTCATGATGCCCGGCCTTACTTGCACATCGCTAACCGCCTCGGCATTGCCGGCCTCAAAGCGGCTGACGATGCGGTATTCGCCCGCCGGCACGCGCAGGATTTCACCAGGGCGCCGTGACGTGGCGATGAGCTCGCCCTTGTGCGTTCCGCTCAGCGCATAGACCAAATTGCGCGAGGCCGTGGCGGCAAGTGCCATGCCCTGCAAGCGCGGAAGAATGCGGATGCCGCCGGCGTCGAGCACGAAGCTGACAATCAGCCTGGTGCCATCCGCAACATTGACGCTTTGCGCCAGATGCACCGCGCCATACTTGATGTCGATAACATAGCTGCCCGGCGGGACATTCAGGTTGGCGATGGAGAGCTCTTCAGCGTAAAGTTTTTCGCCAGCGAGGCTCGAGACAGTCCAGGCAATCGGACGTTCGATGATACCGCCATCCTCGGTCAGTCTGGCGGTGAGTTCCAATCCTTCGCGGCCGGGCGCCACGGTTTCAATGGCGATATCATGGGCGGCGTTGCCGGATATCTTCGTCATCGATTCCGCCGGGACGCTCGATACTTCCAGATTGTCTGATTGAGCCGAGTGGCCGATGCCAGGCGCCACCATGGTGACAACCGCCAGCAAAAACAAAACCGCCGCGACGGCAGCATAAGATCCACTGCTGCCATGGCGGCGATGATGGATGGCACGGGAAATAGGGTCGTGCACGCTTTCGGTTTCCTCAGTTCAATAATCCCCCAGCCAGCCCGGCCGGTGACCACACCAAACCACGGAAGGGCCCCGGGCGGCAAAGACTTCGTTAATTTTGGGTTAACAAGGCTGTAGCAATTGAAACCATTGCTTTGGCCGCGGGCTGAAGCCACATTGCGGCGATCATGACCAAGCTTAACGACACTTCATCGATTCGCGCACTGCTGGCCAGCCGCAAGTCCGCCTCGGCCAAAGCCATGGGCGAGCCCGGACCCACGGGGCCCCAACTGCAGGAGATTCTCACCGCCGCGGTGCGGGTGCCCGATCACGGCAAGCTTACACCGTGGCGCTTTATTCTGTTCGAGGGCGATGGGCGGGTGAAATTTGGCGATGCCCTGCGGGCGCGCTGGCTGGAACTTCATCCTGGTCATGGCGCCGAGTCGCTTGATTTCGCGGGTGGTCTTTTCCTCCGGGCGCCGGTGGTGGTGGCGGTTATTTCGGCAGCCGCACCCCATCCCAAGATCCCGTTGTGGGAGCAGACCCTGTCTTCGGCCGCTGTGTGCCAGACCATGCTGATCGCCGCCACGGCACTTGGTGTTGGTTGCCAGTGGATGACCGATTGGCCGGCCTATGATCCCGGCATGGCCAGGGTTATGGGATTGGCGCCGCACGAGAAAGTGGCGGGCTTCATTTATATGGGAACGCCAACAGCGGCGCTGGAAGATCGTCCGCGGCCTGATCCCATGACACTGCTTACCCGTTGGGGGCAGGCATGAACATTCGCGGTGTGTTGTTTGATAAAGATGGCACCTTGATCGAGGTGAATGACACCTGGATTCCAATCTACCGCCTGATGCTGGCCGAACTTTTCAACACCGACCGGGACGGCGCTGACCTGCTGATGGAGAAAGCCGGACTCGACCGGGCGACAAATACTTTCAAACCGGGCTCAATACTGGCGGGCGGCACGACACGGCAGCTGATTTCGGTTTGGTGGCCGGGTCTCGATGCTTCCGGCATCGCGGAAAAAGTGCGTATTCTCGATCATGACTATGCGCCGATGGTCAAAGCCTTGCTCAAACCGTTGATGCCGCTTGAGCCGATCCTCGCGGAATTGCGCGCCATGGGCTTGCTGCTGGGCGTCGCCACCAATGACAGCCATGTTTCCGCCACCAACCACATGATCCACATTGGCGCGGTTGAGCATTTTACCGAAATCATTGCCGCCGACACGGTGCCGGTGGCGAAGCCCTCGGGCCACATGATCCGCCGGTTTGCCGAAATCACCGGGTTTGACGTGAGTGAGATTGCCATGGTCGGCGACAACCCGCATGACATGGAAGAAGCCCGCAACGGCGGCGCCGGACTTGCTATTGCCGTCCTAAGCGGTAACGCCAGCCGTGCGGACATTGCCCATCTTGCCGATCACACGATTGCCAGCGTGGCCGATCTGGCAGCGCTTCTCAGGAGCCTGTGATCCGATGTTCTACGATGCCATCCGCAATGACCACGGCTTCGAATATGATCCGTTCAAGGCGCTGGTGGCACCGCGCCCGATCGGCTGGATTTCTTCGCTGTCGCCTGACGGCGTGGCCAATCTGGCGCCCTACAGCTATTTTAACGCCATGGCTCAGGACCCGCACTACGTGGTGTTTGGTTCAGGGCCGCGCAAGGACAGCATCAGCAACATTGAGGCGGTCGGGGAATTTGCCGTCAACCTGGCGACGTGGGATCTGCGCGAGCAGATGAATGCGACATCGGCTCATGTTGGGGCCCACGTGGACGAGTTTGAATTGGCCCGCCTTGGCAAAGCGCCGTGCCGGATGATCAAGGCACCGCGGGTGGCGGAAAGTCCGGTCTGCCTCGAGTGCAAACTGTTCCGCGTCATCGAACTGCCTGACGACCAAGGACGGGTGAGCAACTGGATGACCATCGGGCGGGTCATCGGTATCTACATCGATGACCGCTTTATCGACCGTGGCCGGGTCGATACAGCGGCGATGCGGCCGATCGCCAGGCTGGGCTACAGTGAATACGCCACGGTCGAGGAAGTCTGGCGGATGCGGCGGCCAAGCTGAAGGGGTTTTTCATCTGCAATTACAGATTGTGCGGAGTTGGTTCCTGAGTCGCGCCACGAGTCGTGAACGGGGCGGGAACGCCGCAATTTTGCCACTGTTGATAACCACCTTCGGAAACGTATTTTATTGCATCACTACAATGCCTTAATGGCTGTTTACGGGCTGTGGATAAGGCCATTAACGGCTCGTTAACCATGCAAGCGCAGGAGTCGCAACAGATGGATCGGGGGCGAGGACGTGCCGATGAATTTGGAAGGGATTGTAGACATGACAAAATGTCTGCTGATTGACGGAGACAGCAAGGAAAGCCGGAGGCTGCAACAGCTTCTTGACGGCCTTGGTCTCGATACGGTGAAGGCCAGCCAGCCCGAAGAAGCCCTGCAGTATTGCAACGATAACGCACCAGACGTTGTCATGCTGGCGGCGGTAGGGGCTGACCTGCGCCCAAAGGATTTCGTACGGCTTCTGCGCCGCAATGTGCATGGCAAGAATCCGGTGGTATTTCTCTACGCTGATACTCCCGATACTGAAATGATCGGCCAGTCGATTTTGCAAGGCGCGTCCGACGTGTTGATGCAGCCCTTCGACCGCGATCTTCTGCAATTCAAGTTGAGGCAGGCAGGCGTCATCACCTGAGGTCTTGCCAACGCCTTAAAAATTATGGTGAACCAAATCTTAAGCCTTAGGTGGCACCGTTGGCGGCAATGTTGCTTATCCCGCGGTGCCTGCCTTGAACGACGAACCAGCCCCTGGCCTTGATACCGAAATATTCAACCGTGTCATTGCCGACGGCGTGGTTGAGCAACGGGTGATGCTGGCGCGGCAACTCGCGGATTTTCTCACCGATGATTCGACATCACCTGGCGAACGCGATCAGGTTGTGCCAGCCGTTCTGGCGCTGACCGGCGATCCGGCCGCCGATGTTCGCCACAAGCTGGCTGACCGGCTCGCAGCGGCGGCCGGTCTCCATGCCGACATCATGTTTGCCCTGATCTCGGATGAGGATGAAATTGCGCTGCCGTTTCTGTCGGCAACGCCGGCCCTGAATTATTGGCACATGCTGGCGGTCTTGCGGGTAGGCGACAGCGCCCGCCAGACCTGCATTGCCCGGCGGCCCGATCTTTCCGCCGATGCGTTAGCCTTCATCATCAAGTCGGCGTCGATCGAAGCTTGCCTTGCGATTTTTGACAATCCATCGGTAACCCTCGGCGAAAACGATTATCATGCGCTCTATAAGCGCTTTGGCCAATCCGCGAATATGACCGAGCGCCTGCTGGCGCGGCCCGACTTGCCACTCGACATCCGCATCATGCAGGCCAAGCGCGCCTCCAACCGCATGCACCAGTTGATGGCGGAGCGCGGCTGGGTTGCCGCCAATGATGCAGCCGTACTTGTTGCCGACGCGGAAGAGACGGCGATCCTGCGCATTCTGGTGGAGGCCAACGATAGCGAGTTGGCCCGCGTCGTGGCGTTTCTCGTGGCAAAGGCCATGCTCACACCGTCAATCATTGTGCGGGCTGCCTGCCTCGGCGAAATGCATGTGGTGGAGCGCGCTCTGGCGCACCTGGCGGGCATTCCGGTGGCCAAGGCCCGCGATCAAATGGCCGGGCGCGGACTCAGTGGCTTCAAGGGATTGCACGGCAAGTCGGGCCTGCCGCAAAGCTGTTATGGCATTTTGCAGGCGGCCTGCGATGTGGCGCGTGAAGAAGCGGAGGAAGGTGTCGTACTTGACGCTGAAGGGTTTGGCCGCCGACTTATCGAGGCGCTGATGACGCGTTACGAAACCATTCCGCTAAAGGATCGCACCAAACATCTCGAATTCGTCGGCCGCTTTGCCGAGGACCGGGTGCGGGTCATCGCCAGGAGATTGAAAGCGGATATCGTAAGGGCTGCCTAAAAGCGGAACTGTTCGCGCAACACACGTTCGGCCAGGCTGTGGCCGGGATCGAAAAGTATCCTTGCCGTGCGCTTGCGGTCTTCGGCGATGACCACCTCGCGCACATGGCGAACTTCGACATGATCGGCAACCGCTGCTACCGGGCGCTTCACGTGGTCCAGCACGGTGATGGTGACTTTGGCTTGGTGGGGCAGAATGGCACCGCGCCAGCCGCGCGGCCGGAAAGCGCTGATCGGCGTCAAAGCGAGCAACGGCGAATTTACCGGAAGTATTGGTCCGTGGGCGGAAAGATTATAGGCGGTGCTGCCGGCGGGCGTTGCCAGCAAAATGCCGTCGCAGATCAGCTCTTCGATGCGCGTCATGCCGTCAACGGCGATCTTGAGTTTCGCTGCCTGGTAGCGCTGGCGCAGCAGGGACACTTCATTGAAGGCGAGGCCGCGGTGGGTTTTGCCTGCCTCGTCGGTGGCCACCATCTTCAAGGGATGGATCGAGGTGAGTTCCGCAGCCTTGAGGCGGCCGGGCAAACCGGTATCGCGATAATCGTTCATCAGGAAACCGACGGAGCCCCGGTTCATGCCATAAATCGGAATGCCGGTGGAAACAAAGCGGTGGAGGATTTGCAGCATGTGGCCATCGCCGCCCAAGGCGACGACGACGCCGGCAGCAGCGGGATCGGCGTTGCCGTGCTGTTTTACCAGTTTGGTCAGAGCCTTGCGGGCATCGGGTGAATCCGAGGCGAGAAAGGCGATGCGGTCGAATTTCATGCCGGTTTCATCGCGTTGACAGGCGGGGTCTTTGCCTACAATGAAGGCCCAGTCGTTAGCAACCCCTGAACGGATCGTGCAAGCCCTATGCGTTCCATTGTAATGTGCACCACCTGCCGCCACTCGGCTGCCGGCAAGACCGGGCCCGATGGGTTGACCGGGGGCGAAACGCTGATTGCCCATATGCGCGAGGCGATCGCCGAACGGGGCGGCGGCACCGCTATCGAGACCCAGGCCTGCCTGTGGAACTGCAAGCGCCATTGCAGCGTGTTCCTGCGCGATGATCAACGCTTCAGCTATTTCACTGGCGATCATGCGCCGACGCGGGCGCAGGCTGATGCGATCCTCGACTGGTTCGAACTTCATGGCTTGTCCGAAACCGGCGAAGTACCGTTTCGCAGCTGGCCTGATACGATGCGCGGCCATTTCATCTCGCGCATTCCGAAGGTGCCTTGGTGAACCGTGTCACGTTGATCCTGGGTGGCGCGCGCTCGGGCAAGAGCCGCCACGCCGAGGCAGTTGCTGCAAAGCACCGGGGCGGCAAGACCTATATCGCCACGGCGGAAGCCTTCGACGATGAAATGCGGGCGCGTATCGACCAGCACCGCGAACAGCGCGACAAGGGCTGGACGACCTGCGAAGCGCCACTTGATCTCGTCGCGGCGTTCACTGCCGCCGCCACCGGCTTTGTGTTGATCGACTGCATCACGGTGTGGATCGGCAATCTCATGCATCACCGGCGCGATGTGAAACGCGAGGTGGCGCTGCTGTGCGGGGCACTGACGTCGACCAAAGCCCGCGTGGTGATTGTCTCGAATGAAGTGGGGCTCGGCATCGTGCCGGACAATGCCCTGGCGCGGACTTTCCGCGATGAACAGGGCCTTGCCAATCAGCGCATCGCGGAAATTGCCGACGAGGTGATCCTGGTGGCGGCGGGCCTGCCGATGGTTCTCAAAAAGCCACGGCGCAGGCGAGCGCCAAAACCCAGAGCAAAGTCATCGCGCGGCCGTAAAATTTGAGGCCGGCACGGATATCGGCGCGGGTGAGATTGCTGCGGCCATCGCCCATCCAGGGCAGATCCACGGTCTCGCCATCATAGGCGCGGGGGCCACCGAATTTCAATCCCAGTGCTGTTGCCAGTGCTGCTTCCGGCCAGCCCGCGTTGGGCGATTGGTGTTTGGGGGCATCGCGCTTCATGGTGTCGAAAGTTATCTTGAAGCGATTGCCGGAGGTGGCGGCGAACAGTAGGCCGGTCAGGCGCGAGCAGGGCAGGTTGACGAGATCGTCGAGGCGGGCGGCGGCCCAGCCGAAGTACCTGTAACGTTCCGACTTGTGGCCGATCATCGAGTCCGCCGTGTTGATCGCTTTGTACACAACGAGACCAGGCAGGCCGAGCGC
>JANLWG010000066.1:0-9094 GCA_031364405.1 Hyphomicrobiales bacterium | reverse complement strand
CCGGCGGATTTGGGCTTTCACGGTGATCTGCTCGCCCATGATGGTCACCATTTTGGCGCCATCCTGGAGAATGCGGCCGAGCGAGCCCTCGGCCTGGAAGCCCGCCAGCAGCACGGTGGTGGAGGCCTGCCACAGATGGTTTTTCAAATGATGGCGGATGCGGCCCGCATCGCACATGCCGCTGGCGGCGACGATGATGCGGAAGCCGCCAAAGCGCGACAGCGCCTTGCTGTCTTCGACACTCTCGGTGGCCTTGACATATTCGGAATTGAAAGCCCGGCCCAGGGCATCGCCATGATCGAGCGATTTTGAATGGCGCACGAAAATGGCGGTGGCCTTGCTGGCCAGCGGCGAGTCGATGAAGATTTGGGTTTTGGGAATCTTGCCGCTCTCCATCAGCCCAACGAGATCGGTGACGATCTCCTGGGTGCGTTCAACCGCGAAGGACGGAATGAGCAATGCCCCCTTGCGGGCGGCGGCGGCATTGACCTCGGCGGCCAGGACGTCGCGGCGGCCTTCCTCGGAACGCTCGAAACGGTCACGCCCGCCATAGGTCGATTCACAGATGACCACATCGAAATTCTGCGGGGCTTGCGGGTCGGGCTCCAGCATCTTGTGCTCGGGGCCAATGTCGCCCGAGAACAGAATGCGCAACGGCTGCTTGCCATCACGCGCCACTTCGACCTCGATCGAGGCCGATCCCAGGAGATGACCGGCATTCCACCAGCGGGCGCGAATGCCCTTGGCCGGCTCCATCCAGGTTTCATAAGGCACCGGCGAGAAATGCCCGAGCGCTGCCGCGGCATCCTCGGAGGTATAGATCGCTTCGATTTCGGGGAGGCCGCGCTTGGCATTGCGCCCGTTCTGGAACTTGGCATCCTGTTCCTGGATATAGGCCGAGTCCGGCAGCATCACGCCGCACAGATCGATGGTGGCGATGGTGCAGTGAATCTTGGCGGTAAAGCCATGCTTGGCGAGTTTGGGGATCATCCCGGTGTGATCGATATGGGCGTGGGTGAGCAGCATGGCGGTCAGGGATTTCGGATCGAAGGGAAAATCGCGCCAATTGAGTTGCCGCTCGGTCTTCGAGCCCTGGAACATGCCGCAATCGATCAGTACACGGACGTCACCGGTTTCGAGAAGATAGCACGAACCGGTGACGGTGCGCGCCGCGCCATGGAACCGCAGGCGGATGGGCATGGATTTACTCCTTGGGGATGTTGAGGCCGCGGGCGATCAGTTCCGACCAGGCCTGCTGGGGCGTATCGGCATAGCCGAAAAGCTTGAGATCGGCGGCATTGATCAGGCCGCTTTCGACGAAATGCGGAAAATTCACCGCCGACTTCCAGAACTTCGAATCGTAAAGCACCACCGGCAATTGATCGTCCATCTTGCCGGTCTGGCGCAGGGTGAGAATTTCGAACAATTCATCCATGGTGCCAAAGCCGCCGGGGAACACCACCAGTGCCGAAGCCCGCATGGCAAAGTGCATCTTGCGCATGGCGAAATAGTGAAAGCGGAAGGTGAGATCGGGCGTCGAATAGGCGTTGGGCTCCTGCTCGAGGGGGAGCGTGATGTTGAAGCCGACCGAGGGTGCGTTGGCATCGGAAGCGCCGCGATTGGCCGCCTCCATGATGCCGGGTCCGCCGCCGGTGGCAATGACGTTGTGGCGCGGCAACTGGTGATCGAGCTTGGCGCCGCCGTGTTCCGAGCAAAGTCTGGCGAACTCACGCGCCGCTTCATACCAGCCCGAACCATCCTGTTCCCTGACGCGGGCCGAACCAAACACCACAATTGTCGTGGCAACCCCCCAGGCGCGCAAGTGCTCTTCGGCTTTCTGATATTCGAGCTGAAACCGCAAGCCCCGTGTCGTGTCCCCCAACAGGAAATCCTGATCAAGGGCGGGCAGTCGAAAAGCGGCGGCGGCCATCTGCGCCTTGTTGGAATGAGTCACGGTCAAGCGGTTCCCTGCTGTCGTATTTCATTTGGGGATAGGCCCATGATCCCTTGCAATCAAGGGGTGTCTGGGCCACGCTGGTGGTGACAGAGAGGTAGTCATGACGGACCGGAAAAAAACTTTTGCCAGCCAGTTCGTGGCCGAACCGGGCAAGAAATTCGATCTCGCCAGCAGCGATCCCCGCGACGCGTCGGCCTTCGCCGATAAGGACAAGGCCAAAGAGGGGCTGGCGAAAGACGCAGCCCAAATCGACGCCCTGCAGGACCGGCTGTTCGCCGAGGGTAAACGCTCGCTGCTGGTGGTGTTGCAGGGGATCGACTGCTCCGGCAAGGATGGCACGGTGCGCGCCGTGTTCAATACCTGCGGCCCCATCGGCGTGCAGATTGCCCCCTTCAAGGCGCCCAGTGCCGATGAACTTTCACACGATTATCTCTGGCGCATCCACAAGGCCTGTCCGGGGCGCGGCTATATCGGCATTTTCAACCGCTCGCACTATGAAGATGTGCTGGTGGTGAAGGTGAAGAAATTTGCAACACCTGAGGCCATCGAGCAGCGCTACGGCGAGATCAACCAGTTCGAGAAAACCCTGGCGCAGAACGGTACCCGCATCTTGAAGTTCATGCTGCACATATCGAAGGATGAACAAGCCGAGCGCCTGCGCGACCGCATCGCCACGCCAGAAAAGCGCTGGAAGTTCAACCCCGCCGATCTCGAAGACCGCGCCCTGTGGAATGATTTTATGGCGGCCTATGAGACCGCCATCACCCGCTGCTCGACCGCCCACGCACCCTGGCATGTGATCCCCGCCGACAGGAACTGGTTGCGCAACGCCGCCATCGCCCGCATCGTGAGGGAGACGCTCGAAGAAATGAACCCGCAATACCCCAAGCCGAAAGGCTGGGACCCGGCGGCGGTGAAGGTGGTGTGAGATGGACCTGAAACTCAAAGGCCGCCGCGCGCTGGTGACGGGTGGCACCCGTGGCATTGGCCGGGCGATTGCCTTTGGGCTGGCGGCGGAAGGGGTTGATGTGGCGATCTGTGCCAGGGATGAGAAGGCGGTGGCGGCGACGGTTGCGGCGTTGAAGGCAACCGGGGTTCGCGCCTCGGGCCGCGCCCTTGATGTGGCCGATGGGGTGAAGCTCAAGGCCTGGGTTAACGACACTGCCGAGGAATTTGGCGGTCTCGACATTGTGGTGGCCAACACCAGCGCCATGGCCGAGGGTTTTCGCGAGGAAGATTTCCGTGCCGCCTTCGATGTCGACATTCTGCACACGCTGAATGCGGTGACGGCAGCACTGCCCTATCTGGAAAAATCCAAGGGGGCCTCGATCATCGCCATCTCGTCAATCTCGGGCTCAGAGGATTATGGCTATGGCGGCGTGTCCTACGGGGCGATGAAGGCGGCACTGTTGTTCTACATGAAATCGCTGGCCCGCCACGTAGCGCCCAAAGGCATCCGCGCCAATGTGGTCTCGCCCGGCACCACTTATTTCAAGGACGGCTTCTGGCATGGTGTCGAGGTCAATGACCCCAAAGGTTTCGCCGAGACCATCGCCGAAAATCCATTTGGCCGCATGGCCACACCGGAAGAGATTGCCAATGCCGTGGTGTTTCTGGCGAGTGGCGCTGCAAGTTTTGTGGCCGGCAGCAACCTGGTGGTCGACGGCACGCTGACCAAGCGGATACAGAATTAGCTATTCTTGAGAAACGCTTCCACTTCGGCTTTTGTTGGTGCCGCGGCCGATGCGCCTTTTTTGGTGGTGGAGAGGGCGCCGCAGGCGGCGGCGTAACGGGCGGCGGCGGCGATGGTAAGGCCCTGTTCGAGGGCGTGGGCGAGGCCGCCGTTGAAGCAGTCGCCGGCGGCCACGGTGTCGATGGCATTGACTTGGAAAGCGGCAACGGTGCCTTCCCAGTTTGGCGAGGAGACGGCGAGACCCTTGGCGCCAAGCTTGACGATGGCGGTCGCTGCGCCACGCCCCCGCAATTCGCGCGCGGCTTTCAGGCCATCTTGCAATGTGACGGGATGCCAGCCGAGAATCAGGGCGGCTTCGGTTTCATTGGGTGTGATGATGTCGACGCTCCGCAACACCGCTTCTGATAAGCCGCCCTTGGATGCCGGAGCTGGATCGAGAATGACCGTGCCGCCATGGGCTTTGACGATCGCCGCGGCTTGGAGCGATGCGGCAAGCGGCACTTCGAGTTGCAGCAAAAGAACGCTGGCTTTTTCGAGAGCCGAGCGGCCGCGTTCAACATCGCTGGCATCGACTTTGAGATTGCTGCCGCCGATCAGCGAGATATAGTTTTCCCCACCCTCGCCCACATTGATGATGGCGATGCCGGTGGCGCCATCCTGATCCCTGGCGGCCAGCGCGAGATCGATACCATAGGAGGCAAGTTCACGTAGCGCTGGCCCGGCAAAATCATCAGCCCCCAGACGGCAGATGAAACTTACCTCGCTGCCAAGCTGGCGCGCCGCCACCGCCTGATTGGCGCCCTTGCCGCCGAGGCCCAATTTGTATTCGCGGCCATGCAGGGTTTCGCCCGGTTCAGGCAGGCGCTCCATATAGGCGGTGACATCCATATTGATGCTGCCGAATACGGCGATAGTCATGGCGGACTCACAGGCTGCGGCGGCGCTAACCGATCAGTTGCCGGTCAAAGCCTGGTTGATCGGCTGGGTGACGGTAACAGCGCTCTGCACTGTCTGGATCGTCGCCGCGATGGGCGCCAGCGCCCGGATCCATTCGATGGCCGGCGCGTTGGTGACATAGATCGTATCGTCCGATCTGACACCGAAGGCCTGGGCAATGAACATGGTTTCAGGCTTCGACATGTCGAACTGGAAAATCGCCGGACCTTCCTGCCACCGGCTGTCGGCATCAAGCCAGGCTTTCGGCTCGCGCAGGCGGAAGACGAACACCCCGGTGTTGCTGGAAACCGAATTGTCCAATCCGCCAACCAGCGCCAAGGCATCGAGCACCGAGGGATTGGGTTTGGGGAACTCGACCTGCCCGGTTTTCTTGACCGCGCCGAGCGCGTTGAAAACCTTGACATCGGCCTCGAGGATCACTTCGTCGCCAGCCTGTAGTTGCGCGTTCTTGCCATTCAGCACAGCCGACATCGGCAGGCGGGTGACCTTGCTGCCACGGCGGATCACCACATCGACCTGGTGCGCCGGTTTGGCCGCACCGCCAGCCCGTGAAATGGCATCGATCAGCGTCAGCGGGCCTTCCATCATGGAGAACCGGCCAGGCGTTTTGACTTCACCGCTGACCAGAACGCTCGATCCGCGATCGGACATCAGTTCCACATAGACCTGCGGCTCGAAAGTGACCCCGGCGAGTTTGGCGCGGATACGGTCCTCAACCCTTTGCGGATCAAGTCCGGCGACTTTTATGTGGCCCGCATAGGGCAGCGAAATCGTGCCGTTGTGATCGACCCGGACATTATCGAAGGGTGTGCCGCCAGAGGCCAGCGGCGCGAACAAACCGCCTTCCTTGCTTTCGGAAATTCTGACTTTCAAAACATCGCCAGGCGATAGCGCCACCCGCGGGGCCGACGGAATGCCGCCCGTGCCGGCATTGTCCGCGATGCTCAGAACCCGGTAATTAATGACGTTTTCAGCCGTTGCCTCAATGAGGGTGAAGCCGGCAAGATCGGCTGACTTATCGCTTATCGCCGATTCACCTGGCCCCGAGCGGGCAATCGTCGAGCACCCCGACAACAGGGCAAGCGCTGCCATCAACGCAAACCGGTTAAATACCGCTGAACTCATTACGCCAAGGATCCCCTCTATCCACTACGTCTTGGTCATCCCGCCTGCGAGACCCCGGGTTTTCCCGGTTCACACATTCTATTAACCCGATGCCCCTTGAATCAACAAGACTAACCTGACACCGGGACCGTGTAAGATCGAATAACGCTGGCAACTATGGGCAAATTACCACAGATATGTCGTGAAACTTGGTTAAATGTGGCTTATTGGACAGCGTCTGGCCTATCGGGCCGGCCCATACCAAGTTCCTGCATCCAGAAGCTGCGGACCCGTTGCCGGTCACCCAGCCGGCGCGATAATGCCTGACCTTCGGTCGCAAGTTTTTCCGCCCGGTCAGGCTGTTTCGCCAAGCCAAACAGCGCATCGCGCCAGCACGCTGGTTCATTGCGCAACAGCAACCCGGAGTTGCCATCGGCGATGATGCCCGAGAAGGGAGCCTGCCGGCTGTAAATCCCCGCCGCTCCATAAGCCGCATGGTCGTGCAGCCGGCTGAGCGAGCGGGCCCGGTTGAAGTCGGTGGCAAGGGCTGGTGCAATCGCCACGTGGAAGTGGTTTTCAGCGACAAAAGCCTGATAGCGGTTCCACCCCATGGTGGGCAGATGAATGGCGTTATGCAAGCCTTTGAGCACCTTCGGCGCATGGCCATTCAAAAAAGTCGTGAGCCGCGCATCGGGCCGGGCCAGCAGAAATTCGGCGATTGCATCGGCAAAAAAATGCAGGTCGAACAAATGTGAACGGGTCGCCGCAAACACCACATCGAGGCCACGGCGGCCTTGATGATGGGCGAGGCTGCCAGTGGCATGGCATTGGGCGGGATCAAGATACAACGTGTGCTTGTGCCCGTAGCCGGCCAGAATTCGCTGCGAGGGCGCCACCACATGAGTTACGAACTCCATTAACCGCCGCATGATGCCGTCGCGATAGGCCAGGAGTTTTTGGCGATAGTCGGAAGGCAGACCGTCGTTGTCGTTGAGCGCGAAGAAATCGTCGTCGACCAGCAGATAGACCCGGCCGAACTTGCGCCGTTCCAGGATGGCCAGTTCACGCTGGCCGATATAGCGGATGACCACGGCCGCATCGCCGCAAACGAACAACGAGCCGGTGATCCTGCGAATCGGCCGGTCACGATATTCAAAGCGGCTGCCGATCAAGTTGGCGAGGGAATCGACAAAATAGAGCGCTGAAGACGGGCTCTGGCGCTGGAACAATCGAGCCGCCAAAACGGCATTTCCCAGCTTGGCCCTGAGCCCCGGCCCTATGACATTCTGTAACATGAGCAAATGATCACAGTCCTTGAATCCCAGCTGCCCCCTACACCTTCTTAGAAGCTGTTTGACGAAACTAGCAAGAGGCTCGAGGAAAAAATATTTGTTAAACAATCATTGACAATTACAGGTGATTCTTACTTAACACTTGGTTAACAAATTCGATCAAATCGCTGGTTGCACGAGTTTCGACAAGGTTTCCGTCACAGCCTGCTGCCAAGGCCTTAGCTGGAAACCAAATTTTGCCCGGAAGGCGTTCGTCGACAAACACGAATTGGCCGGACGCTTGGCCGGTGTCGGATAGCTGGCGGTGGAAATTGCCCGGACTGCGGGGCGAGGGCCACCCATTGCAGCGCTGGTTTCGAAGATGTGCCGGGCGAACCCGCACCAGGTGACATTCCCCATGCCACAAAGATGCAAAATAAGCGGTTCGCCGCCCGAGGCCACCAGCGTTGGCGCAATGCGCGCGATGGCATCAGCCAGATCAACCGCACTGGTCGGATTTCCGGTCTGGTCATCGACCACGCCGAGGCTGTCGCGTTCGGCACCCAGGCGCAGCATGGTTTTGACGAAGTTGGCGCCATAGGGACTATAGACCCAAGCGGTGCGCAGGATCAGCGCCGCGGGATGTGCCGCCCTGACCGCCATCTCGCCCGCCAGCTTCGACTTGCCATAAACGCCAAGCGGACCGGTGCTGTCGCTCTCAACATAGGGGCCAGCTTTGTCGCCTGGATAGACATAGTCCGTAGACAGATGAATGAACGGCACGCCGAGTTTGGCTGCGGCACGTGCTGCCGCACCAGCACCATCGCGATTGACGGCGTAGGCCCGGGCTTCATCCTGCTCGGCCCTGTCAACGGCGGTGTAGGCCGCGGCGTTGACCACGATATCGGGCCGTGCCGCGGCGATACCCGCGGCGACCGAGGCGGGAATTTCCAGATCGAGTTCGGGGCGGCCAACTGCCACCACTTCGATATCGCCGGAGTTTTGCCCGGCAAGCCGCAAGCAGCTGGCCAATTGGCCATGACGCCCGGTGACCACCAGCCGGATCATGCCTTGACGGTTCCCAGGCGCTGGCCGCCATAACGGCCCGCCCGCAGTGGCTGCCACCAGTCACCGTTTGCCATGTACCACTCGACGGTTTTGCGCAAACCTGTCTCGAAAGTTTCGCTGGCCCGCCAGCCCAGCTCGTTTTCGATTTTGCTGGCATCGATGGCATAGCGCAGATCGTGGCCAGGACGATCGCCGACAAAGCGGATGAGCTGGCGGCGCGGCCCGGTATTGAGCGGCACCAACGCATCGAGCAGATCGGCGATCGCCTGCACGACAGCCAGGTTGCTGCGCTCATTGCGGCCGCCAATGTTATAGGATTGGCCCAGCCTGCCCCTGGTCATCACCAGCGCCAAGGCCCGCGCGTGATCTTCAACGTGAAGCCAGTCGCGGACATTCTCGCCGCCGCCGTAAACCGGGAGTTCCTTGCCTTCAAGGCCGTTGATGATCATCAGCGGCACCAGTTTTTCGGGAAAATGATAAGGCCCGTAATTGTTGGAACAATTGGACAGCACCACCGGAAGCCCATAGGTCTTGTGCCAGGCCATCACCAGATGATCGGAGGCCGCCTTCGACGCCGAATAGGGCGACGATGGCGCATAGGGTGTCTCCTCGGTGAACCGGCCGCCATCCAGCGGCAGATCGCCGAACACTTCGTCGGTCGAAATATGATGAAAGCGGAAGACCGATTTTCGCCGCCCGGCGAGGCCGCCGTGATAGGCCCGCGCCGCCTGCAGCAGGGCAAAGGTGCCGATGATATTGGTGTGCACGAATTCACCCGGTCCATCGATCGAACGGTCCACATGGCTTTCGGCGGCCAGATGCATGACGGCATCCACCGCCTCATCCCGCATCACCTTGAGCATGGCGTCGCGGTCACAGATATCGAGCTGGTAAAAGCGGTAAAGCGGATTGCCGGCGATTTCGGCGGTTGATCCCGCACTCGCCGCGTAAGTCAGTTTTTCGACATTGACCACATGATAGCCGAGCTCACCCACCAGATGACGGCACACCGCCGAACCGATAAAGCCACAACCGCCCGTGACC
>JANLWG010000037.1:0-10114 GCA_031364405.1 Hyphomicrobiales bacterium | reverse complement strand
CGGGAACCTCTCCGTCATGGTCATTTTCGACAAACCAGAATTTACGCGGCATCGTTCCGCTGTTGATCTTCTTGAGGAAATCGCGGGCATAGTCGAAAGCATCCTGTTGGGTCTCGAAGCGGAGACCGCCCGCATTTTGCGCGAGCGGTCTTGATGTTTGAGGGTCGGCCTGTCGGGATGGATGTATAGCCGAATCAGTCATGCTTTGTCATCCATATAATTGTGAATAAAATGCTAACAGCCTCGCCCGCAGTGCCTTCAAGGGGGCACTTGCGATCAATCTCAACATGTCAGCAGTGCAGGATGCGGTGAAGACACTGGAGAAGATCGAGCCGGGGATTTGAGAGTTTTCAATCTCTCTCAATCTCTCCATCACCGGCTTGAGCCGGAATCTCTCTGGTTCAGATTAACGCAACCCTCCACCGCTGCCCCGGGACCGGGGCATTGTTGGTAACTGTCGTTCAATTGGAAGCACCCGGATTGCGTCGTTACCGTTCTATCCAGTTGGACCTGGAAGGAACACGTTGAGTGCTGGAAGCATTTGAGGCTTGTCCGGGGGTGGGAAAGTGTTGCACTCCATCATGAAGCCTAATTGAATGCCCCCATCTAACTCTTTGTCGGCAACCCGACGGCTTGTTACTTTGACGTCGGGGGAGGGCGACGCTATCCAGACGAGCCATCCATAGTCCGTCTTAAATGCCTCGGTCAGTTTTGCCGGAAGATCAACGGGGCTAACATCACGGATAACCGTACATTTGTCAGCCATCAACGTCGTTGTGGGGTGAAAAATGTATGCGAGTCTGCCCCGCAACAAATAGAACCCAACGAAACTAAAGTCACCGTAGCCTGTGGCAAACTGTGAAATTGAGTATCCCTCATTTTCTCCTGAAGCCCCAAATGTGATTTTATCGGTCAGTTGGAGATCAAAGTCTGGGCTGGCGTCCACGGGCCAATCAAAAAGCATGTCACTTAAGCATGGATGCCTAAATCCCTCTTCAATGTTACTCACTAAGGATACAAAACCACCTACCGTTGGTACTTCGCGACTGAGAGCAACGTGACGCATCGCAGAATACAATTCGGAAGATGCTGAATCTGGAAGTTCGTTTGCCATCAGCACCCCACTAATCGCCCGTCCACGTTCGTACTTCTTTTTTGCTCGCGCCTCTTGTGCTCGAAAAGCCTCGTAAGCCGATTTGTCGCCTATCCAAAGTGTCTTTGATAGACCCGCTTGCCGCTCCCCATTTGCAATCTTCACAATTTTTGGATTCTTTGCGAATGCCACGATGTAGTCGTTATTAGTGACTTTGCTAGATTGCTCAAAAAACTCCACTGTGACAGAGAAGTCTGCTCCGTTGGGATTGAGTTTCGCAAACTTCCATATATCTTTCGCGGCGAGTTCGGGAGAACCAGCGAAGGATACACAAATACCGCCAGGTAGCATGCATGATTTGATTACTCCCTGGTGTAGGGGTAGCGGTTTATCATTCTTAACAACCAAGGTATCGGCAGCAATCGCAATCCGATGACCAACAATTCTTGCGACGACCAAAGTCACGTAACTGTTCAACTCCTGAAAGCCTATTGGAAGGCAGTTTAGGGGAACAACTGTGACACTGCACTGAATTCATGACCGTCACCTTTGCTCAGTGGCGTAAGCCTCTACGCATTTTCCGATCTCTAATTCCCCGCCGCGCCATCCTTGCCGACATAAGCGATCCTGAGCATGTTGGTGGCGCCGGGGGTGCCGAGGGGGACGCCGGCCATGATGATGATGCGCTGGCCGGGCTGGGCGAAGCCTTCGGAGTAGGCGATGCGGGTGGCTCTGATCACCATGTCGTCGAGGTCGGAGGCATCATCGGTCAGCACGCAGTGCAGGCCCCAGCCGATGGCCAGCCGCCGCGCTGTCGCGGCGATTGGCGTCAAGGCGATTACCGGCGTATCGGGGCGTTCACGCGCCACGCGCCAGCCGGTTGAGCCTGAGCCGGTGTAACACACCATGACGGCGAGTTTCAGGGTTTCGGAGATGGTGTGGGCGGCGGCGGCAATGGCGTCGGCACTGGTGGCCTGGGGCTCGTTCCTCTGGGCACTGATGATGCCACGGTAAAAACCATCGCGCTCGACCGACTGGGCGATGCGGTCCATGGTGGCCACCGCCTTGTCGGGCCACGCACCGGTGGCACTTTCGGCCGACAGCATGATGGCGTCGGCCCCTTCATATACCGCGGTGGCGACATCGGAAACCTCGGCTCTTGTGGGCACCGGTTCCACCACCATCGATTCAAGCATCTGGGTGGCGACCACCACGGGCTTGCCGGCTTTGCGCGCCGCACGGGTAATCTGCTTCTGGCGGGCGGGCACGGTTTCCAGGGGCAGTTCGACGCCGAGATCGCCGCGCGCCACCATGATGCCATCGGCGATTTCGAGAATCTCCTCGAGGCAGTTGAGGGCCGAAGGCTTCTCGATCTTGGCCATGACGCAGGCGCGGCCGCGAATGAGCTTGCGGGCTTCGGCCACATCGTCGGGGCGCTGCACGAAGGAGAGGGCAATCCAGTCAACGCCGGCGGAGGCGGCGGCTTCGAGATCGGCGCGGTCCTTGTCGGTGAGGGCGGGAATGGGAATCACCGTGTCGGGAAGATTGACGCCCTTGCGGTTTGACAATACTCCACCGAAAATCACCCGGGTGTCGAGGCGGGTGGGGCTGGCCTTGACGATCTCGACGCGCAGGCGCCCGTCGTTGAGGAGAAGGTTGTCGCCAAGCTTGGCGGCGGCGAAAATTTCGGGATGCGGAAGACTGACGCGGGTGGCATCGCCTGGTGCGGGGTCCATGTCGAAGATGAAACTGCCGCCGGCGGTGATCTTGGCTTCCTTTTCGCGGAAGGTGCCGATGCGGATCTTCGGACCCTGCAGATCGGCGAGGATGCCGATTGGCCGATTGAGCCTGACTTCGATGGCGCGAATATGGCCGTGCAGTTCGTGCAGCTGCGCATGGGATGTGTGACTCATGTTGATGCGGAAAACATCGACACCGGCCACGAAAAGTTTTTCGATCATCTCCGGGCTCGACGACGCGGGCCCCAAAGTTGCTACGATCTTGACCTTCCGGTTCCGCCGCACGCTGTCTATTGTCCTTGTCCAGGCGTGGTCTTTTCACCTGACAGCGAGACAGTCCAATCGGTCTCCTCGCCGGTGTCGACTTCGAAGAAACCGATTTTCTGGTCGCCGGGCCCGGTACATTCGGCGATGCCGCGGATGGTGAATTCCTTGACGTTCATGCACATCATGGCCTTGCCGCCCCACGAGCCGCCCTTGTCCTTGTCGATGGCATAAATATAGTAGTAGCGGGCGATGAGGTCGATCTTGATCAGTGTCACGCATTTCCGCGCATCGATGGTCCACCAGCCTTCGCTGGCCCAGCCTTCCTTGTCTTTGTAGCCAATGGCCACGGCGACTTGGTTCGTGGTATCGTTGCACATCTTGAGACCGGCCTGCGCGGACGCGCTCATGGCGCAGAAGAGCGCTACGGCTCCCGCGGCCAGTGCCACCTTTCGTACCATTCTGCCGCCTCCCCCAAGACTCCGCGAATCGGTCATAACATTCCCTCATAGCCGGGTGCCGTCAACTGGACCCGGCACAAGCATTACTCCAGCGGCTCAGTTGGGCAACAAGATGACTGAGGCTTTAGCTTCATCTCCATGGTCAGTCCATGGCGAAGATTGATTCCGATCATCACCTTAGATGCCGGCGGGCGCCGCGGTTTGTCCAAAATCAGGTGTGGATGAGCGGGTGGAACGGCTGGCGCGGGTGGTCGAACCCTTTATGAAGGAACTTCCGGATTTGGGCTCCGGGCCGGCCTTGAGGTGGTGATGGACATCGACGACAAGACCAAGACCGAACTGGAGGCCGCGGTGTTCCGCAGGCTCGTCGAACACTTGCGGGTCCGCAGCGACGTGGCCAACATCGACCTGATGAATCTCGCAGGCTTTTGCCGCAACTGCCTGTCGAACTGGTTCGAGGATGCCGCCAAGGCGCGCGGCCTCGCGGTGCCCCGCGATGAAGCCCGGCTGATGGTCTATGGCATGCCCTATGAAGACTGGAAGGCCAAGCACCAGGGCGAAGCATCGCCCGCGCAGAAGCAGGCGTTCGACAAGACCCACAAACACTAGCCGAGCCGGGAGGCCACCATGGTAGACACGAAAACCAGTTTTGCACACGGCCAGTTGCGCACTATTGTCGAGCGCATCGAGCGGCTGGAAGAAGAGAAAAAGACCATCGCCGCCGATATCAAGGAAGTCTACGCCGAAGCCAAGGGCAATGGTTTCGACACCAAGATCCTGCGCAAGGTGATTTCACTGCGCAAGAAGGAAGCCAGCGAGCGCCAGGACGAGCAGTCGATGCTCGATCTCTACATGCAAGCGCTTGGCATGGTGCCCGCGGAAACCGAAGAGGCGGCCTAAAGCCGCCCCGCCAGGTTTCGGCGCTATCGCCTGATTACGGGCTTTCGAGTTGGCCCAGGGTCTGCTGCACGAGGGTTGAGGCTGGAGTGCCGGTCAGCAGGCCGCCCTTGCCTTGACGGTTGATCGCCTGCAGGTCGCCTTTGCCCAAAGCGGGCTCCTGCATCGCCGCCTCTATCAGCTGCGGTATCGTGCGGATTTCGGCGGCTTCAGCACTTCCGGGCAGGATGCCGGTCGCGGTGTCGGCAAAAAGCTGGGGCGCCCCATCGCGGCGCACGGCTTGATCGCCATTGAAAATGATCTGCCGCGGCCACCAGAACAGGTCGGTACCGGCTGCCGATGCCGTCATCGTCTTGATAACCGGAACGTCCGACGCCGTGCCATCGCGCAGTGCGGAGGCCAGGCTGCCTTTTTCGGCACGATTCGAGACAGGATCGAGCTGGGTGAGTTCGGCCATGGATTCAGCCGCTTCAACAGCACCAATGCTTTCGGTCATTGGCGGGTTGGGCTCGACCAGCGTTGGCGGCGGTCCCGAGGCGGGCTCGATTTTCATGTTGACCGCCGCCATCATCAAAACCTCAATCGGCTTGGGACGGGGCTTGGGGATGGGTTCGGCGGCAATGACCAGTTCAGTCTCCACCAGCGTAACGGCCCCGGCCCGCGGTAGTTCGCTGGCCTTCTGGGTCAAATCCGCCAATTCGTCATCGTCACCTTCATAGGCGGCTTCGAGGGCCAACTTCTTGGCCGAAACCTTGGCTTCCTGCTGGGAAGGGGAATTCGAGTTCGAACCCGCCACCATCACCAAGTCATTGCGGTTGAGGCGGGCGCCGACGGTTTTGCGATAGTCGCGCATGATCGAGGCCATCTCGCGCGCGCCGATGCCAGGTCCCCAGTGCCTCACTTTGCCTGAGTCGACATGGAGGAAGCCGGTTGGACCGCCGGAACTGCGATAGTAGCCGACGCCGCCTACTTTGCGCACCAGGGCACTGTTGCGCATCTTGATGGTGGGGACATCGGGGAAATAGATGTCGATGGCCTTGCCGAGTATGTGCTGGCTCTTCTTGGCAACGCCGCGGCCGATGCGTTTGAGGAAACCGTTGGTTTTGGCCGAGCGATATCCACACACGATGTTTACAGGGGCCTTCGAGCCGAGGTCGGCATGCAGCTCCCACACGAGATCGATTGTCCTGGGATCAATGGTAATAACTTCATTGCGCCGCCAGTCACGCAACAGGTAATTGATTTTCTTCATGGCCGAGGGAACATATCTGCCGTTGACCATGTAGGTTACGGTAAGGCTTTCTCCGGTGTGGATATGCTTGAGCGAAATGGTGCGGGTCTCGCCGCCTGAAATGGCTGGCGCATTGGTGCTCATCCACAAGCCAGTGGCCATGGCAAGAGCGATCGCCGTTGATGCGAGAGTCTTCTTTAAATGCGTCATCCCCGACCGATGTTGTTCGGTTTTCCTGCTGACCAAACTCATACCCCACACACTACCGGATTATCGTCCCGGTTCCTTTTGGTTCCCCGTCCAAGGTTGCCACAAGGCTTATGTACGCCCGTTTACACCCATTCCGGCTTTCAGACAAGAATATGGCTACCGTGAGGCAACCCCCAGTTAGCGAATGTGAAGGACCGTGATTAACAAGGGCTTAAGCAGGCGCAAAGACAGGAAAATTTTCACTATCCATGGACTTAACGTTGGGCAACAGTGGTCGCCAGCATCGCGTTTTCAAGGGCTTCATCGCGCCCGTAAATATCGTCAAAGTACTGGATTTTGCCAGAATCGCCGGGCCAGGCGGTGAAATAGGCGATGTGGATCGGAACCTTGGCGGTAAGCCTTACCGTCTGGCTTTTCTTGCTGTCGGTGCTGGCATCGATTTTTTCCGCATCCCAGCCGAGCAGGACGGAAGCAAACTCGCGCGGGTTTTGCACCCTGACGCAACCATGGCTGAATGCCCGCATATCTGCTTCGAAGAGCTCCCGGTTCGGCGTGTCGTGCATGTAGATATTGTGGGCGTTGGGAAACAGGAATTTCAATTCGCCCAGCGCGTTCTTGTTGCCCGGCGGTTGCTGGATGGAGAATGGAACTTTGCTGCCATAGGCGCTCCAGTCGATGTCGCTGGAGGCAATCTTCTGGCCGCTGGAGGTTGTGACCTTGAAGCCGATGCGGTCGAGGTAGCCTGGATCGCGCCTGAGCTTGGGCAGATATTCATTGGCAATGATCGAGGGAGGAACTCCCCACGATGGATTGAACACCACCATTTCGATTTCGTCATTGAAAACCGCAGTCTGGGTGTCGGGTTTGCCGACAATCACCCGGCTGCGCCAGACCTCGGCGCCAGCATCGATGACGCGCACTTCGAAGGCTGGCTGATTGACCAGCACATGGCGCTTGCCGAGATCCTTGGGAAGCCAGCGCAGGCGCTCCATGTTGTCGACGAGACGGCGCAGATCACGTTCGCCGCCATGGTTGTTCAAGGCGTTGACGGTGGCGTTGTCGAGCCAGCCGGTGATTCCGATCTTGGCGGACTTCTGGATTTCCTTAAGCGCAGTGGTAACCTGCTCATCAAGCACATTGGGGCCGGCGGGCGGTTCAGCGATGCTCACGCCAAGACTCGCCAGCCGTTGGCGCACTGCCGGCAGGCGGTCGTCGCTCTGCCCCGGCTTGACTTTTTCGCCCTTGGCTATGCCGACGAATGACGTGCCGCCGATTTCCTTGCGAAGATCGGCCAGTGCTGCCTTCATCTGGGCGTAGGCGGGATGGCGGGGCTGCAGGGAATTGAGATAGAAATCGGGGAAGGGCGACCAGGCCAAAACCTTCACGGACTGCGAAGCGGGAACGCGCTCGGGCGTAATATCGTGGTAACGCGAAAGCCGGCGCGGATCGAATTGCCCGCCCGAGGCGTCGCCGGCATATTTCAGCGCCATGGCGGTGAGGCCCAGTTCAAGTCGCGCCAGTGTAGCCATATCGCCCGGCTGCAGGCTGCCCGCCGACTCATAGTCCAACAGTACCGGGGGCAGATAGTTCGCCGGCCGCATGCCTTCTTCGGCGGCGGACCGCAGCACCTCGAGAACGGCAGCGGCGCGGATCGCCAGCTTGCCATCGGCAATCCACAGGGGCCGGAAACCGTAATTGCGATAATGCTCGATCATGGCCAGCTTGATTTCAGGCACGATGCGGATGCCAAGGTCGTTGTCGGCCAGCGCATCGTAGATTGCGGCACCGGCAATATCCGCCGGACGGGTTTCAGTGAAACTCGTTCCACCAAGCGCCACCAGCTTGTCGGCAACATAAGTGAGATTGCCCATGCCGTAGCCGGGCGATCCGCCCTCTGGGTCCACATCGGCAAAATTCCTTGCCGGTTGCGCCGCCGAACCGTACAGAACCTTTACGTCATCGCCAGAGCGGCTAAACCATCTCTTGCCGAAAAAGATGCGGCGGGACTCCCGGCGTGGAACACCCAAACTGTCTGACGAGAACAAACTGGCGAAGAAATTCTTCTTTTTCTTTTGGGCGGCTGATGCGGTGTCAACAAGGGCCAAACCGGAAACCATGGCAATCGCCAATGCCGCGACCGTCATACGCACTGTAACTTTGTTCATCTAAACCGAATCCTGCCAAACTTGCGCAGAGCGTAACCATCCGATTGTGGCATTTCAACTGGCGTCCGGTCTGTCCCCGAAAATAGTCCTGTATGTTACCCGATTGCCTCTTCGAGTCCCAGATCCTTCATCTTGCGGTACAGCGTCGAACGGCCGATGCCCAGTTTTCGCGCAACCTCCGACATTTGGCCGCGATAGCGGTTCAACGCCAGCCGGATCATGTCGGCTTCGACTTCTTCGAGCTTGCGGATGTGGCCGCCTTCGGTGACGGCGGGAATGCCGAGCGCCATGCCGTCGCTGACCGATGCGCCGGCCGAGCGGCCGACCTGATGATTGCCGGCTATCGCCGCCGTACCCTGTGGCAGGGCTGGCTTGGGCGGCAGGACGGCAGCGGCGGGAATTTTTATTTCATAGCCTTCCACCAGGGCGGCGATCTGGGGAAAATCCTGAAGCTCGAGGCGATCGCCTTCGCTCAGCACGATCGCCCGGAACACGGTGTTCTCAAGCTGGCGGACGTTGCCCGGCCAAGCATAGGCCCGCAACATGTCAAGGGCATAGGGATCGATGCCGCGCACCTTGCGGCCTTCTTCGGCGGCGAAACGCGTGATGAAATGTTCGACCAGGGCGGGGATATCCTCCTTACGGTCGCGCAATGGCGGAACCATGATCGGATAGACATTGAGACGGTAATACAGATCCTCGCGGAACTGGCCCTGCTTCACCATTTCAATCATGTTGCGATTGGTGGCCGAGACAAGTCTGATATTGACCCGGACCGGCTTCCTCGCGCCCACCGGATCGATTTCGCCTTCCTGAATGGCGCGCAGGAGTTTCACCTGCATATCGAGCGGCAGTTCGGCCACTTCATCGAGGAAAAGTGTTCCGCCATCAGCTTCCTGGAACTTGCCGGAGTGCCTGCCGGTGGCGCCAGTAAAGGCGCCCTTCTCGTGGCCAAACAGAATTGACTCGACAAGATTTTCCGGAATGGCGCCGCAGTTGACCGCAACGAACGGCTTGCCCGCACGTTCGCTTTCGCCCTGGATGGCGCGGGCGATCATTTCCTTGCCAACACCCGATTCACCTTCGATCAATATTGGAATGTTGGATTGGGCGCCGCGCCGGCCGAGCCTGATGGCATTGCCCATGGCGGGCGAAGACACGATGAGATCATCGAACGTGAGAGCGCCTCCCACCTTCTTGTTCAGGCGTTTTACTTCCTCGGTCAAGGCGTTGACCTTGAGCAGGTTTTGCATGGAAACTTTCAGGCGTTCCGGAGAAATGGGCTTGACGACAAAATCATCGGCACCGGCGCGCATTGCCTTGATTACGGTTTCAATCGAACCTTGTGCCGTTTGCACAATGACCGGCAAATCGCCGCGAATTGCCTGGAGCTTCTCAAGGAATTCGAGGCCGTCCATGCCCGGCATGTTGAGATCCAGTATGACCAGCTCGAAGGTGCCGCCCGATGGGCTCTTGAGGCATTCGATGCCTCTGGCGCCACCGTCGACCGGCAATGGGTCGAAGCCAAACCGCTTGACGAGTTCTTCGAGGATTCGACGCTGGGCGGGATCATCCTCGACAATCAGTACGCGGGAAGCCATGCTCGACTGACAACTTTCAATTGAAACCAAATGCCGGGATTCAACAGCACATCGGCGGCGCGCTGTCTCTTCCCAACCAGTTGCCGATAATTTGGCAGGCAAGGGTAAAGGCGGGATTAATGAGTTAGCGCGTTTGGGGACAATCCACAGATTGATTGAGGTCATGTGGATAGATGTGAAGAGCTGTTAGGAAGCGATCGTGCTGAATCCTTTCAAGCTGTTTCTGGTTCTTACGTCCGCTGCAGGTCTGGCGCTGGGTTTTGCTGCACCAGCCGCCGGACTGGAGCCATGGCAACAGGCGATGTGGGGCGGGGCAGCCGGCATTGTGCTTCTCTCTTTATATGCGGAAATTTTTACGTCAGTGCGGCGGGGTGAGTTCGGGCTTGATCTGGTGGCCGCCCTGTCAATGTCGCTGGCGATCTATTTTGGTGAGACGCTGGCAGCGGCGGTCGT
>JANLWG010000418.1:0-9755 GCA_031364405.1 Hyphomicrobiales bacterium | reverse complement strand
CCAGACTGTCCACCTTGCGATGATGCCTCAGGGCCATGTTTATATTCTTGCGAGCAAGCGGAACGGAACGCTCTACATTGGCGTGACCAATGATTTGGCGGCGCGGGTGTTTGCGCATCGCGAGGGCCGTGGTTCCGTGTTCACCAGGCGCTACGGCGTGAAGCATCTTGTTTGGTATGAGACTTACGACATGATTGTCGATGCTATCCAACGGGAGACGTCGCTCAAGCGCTGGCCGCGAAAGTGGAAACTGGAATTGATCGAGAAAAATAATCCGGATTAGGATAATCTGTATGACTCGTTCTGAAGTCTGGGTGACCGGGTCAAGCCCGGTCATGGAGAGTTGGGGATATTGTCAATTCCCCCTGAACACCGGCTTCCTTTTCTCCGTAAACGCCTTCCGCCCCTCGGCGTAGTCTTCGCTGTTGAAACAGGCGGCGGCGAGGGTTGCGATTTCTGCGCCACTCGCGCGGCCTGATAGAAAATCGATGGCGCGTTTGGCGTGTTTGATGGTGAGCGGCGGGCCATCGGCGATTTCGCCGCACAGGATGCGGAGGGCGGATTCGAGGGGGGTGGCTACGCGGTTGATGAGGCCCATGCGCAGCGCCTCTTCGGCGTTGATGCGGCGGGCGGTGAACAGGAGTTCCTTGGCGGCGGGTGCGCCCACCGTGGCGACGAGATCGCGGAGGCCGTCGAGGGGGTAGGCCAGGCCCAATCTCGCAGGTGGCAGGGCGAAGATGGCACTGTCGTCGGCAATGCGCAAATCGCAGGCCAAAGCGATCGCCAAGCCGCCGCCGATGCAGAAGCCGTGGATCATGGCGATCACCGGTTTTGCGGCGCTGCGGATGGCGGCGAAGGCGGCGGCGTTCACGGCGTCGTAATCCTGGGCGGCCGTGGCATCGTTGCGGGAGGTGGCGAATTCGGAAATGTCGGCTCCGGCGGCGAAGGCCTCAACCCCCGCGCCCCTGATGACGATCACCCTCACATCAAGGTGCTCATCAAGTAATTTCATGAGAAGCGGAATCGCCGCCCACATGGCGGCGTTCAGTGCGTGGCGCCGCTCCGGGCGGTTCAGCACCAGCCAACCGGTTGATCCATCGAGGAAAACCTGAACGTGGGGGGAGGGCGAGGCAAGTTCGATCATGGTTCCGGCTACACCCGCCGAAGCCCGGGCGCAACGCCTTAAAATCGGCGGCGGGCTCCCCATATGAAATGTTTCAGCGTATACTCACCACAGCTTCAGGAGACCCGCCATGCGCCAGGCCACCAAGACCCAGACTGTGCAACGCCTCGATCCCGTGTGGGACCGTATCAGGGCCGAGGCCGAGGAGATTGCCCGGCGCGAACCAGTACTCGGCGGATTTATTTTTTCCTCGGTGCTCAATCACAACTCGTTTGAAAGCGGGCTGGTTCACCGGCTGGCCCAGCGCCTCGGCAATGCCGATCTCGGCGCTGACCTGGTGGTGCAGGCCTTCGAGGATGCGCTTGAGGCCGAGCCTGAAATCAGCTTGGCGGCACGCGCCGACATCATGGCGACCTATGAACGCGATCCCGCCTGCCACCGCTATGCCGATCCGCTGCTCTATTTCAAGGGCTATCAGGCCATCCAGACCCACCGCATGGCGCACCGGCTGTGGCACATGGGGCGCAAGGATTTTGCCTACTATCTGCAGAGCCGCTCGTCGATCATCGCCTCGGTCGATATTCATCCCGGCGCCCTGATCGGCAAGGGCATCATGGTCGACCATGGCCATGATATTGTCATCGGCGAGACTTCGGTGGTCGAGGACAATGTTTCGATCATGCAGGGTGTGACGCTGGGTGGCACCGGCAAGGAGGCGGGCGACCGCCACCCCAAGATCCGCTATGGCGTGCTGCTGGGCGCTGGCGCCAAAATCCTTGGCAATATCGAGATCGGACGCTGCTCCAGAGTTGCCGCCTGCTCGGTGGTGCTGCATGACGTTCCGCCCAATACAACGGTTGCCGGAGTGCCGGCGAAAGTCGTTGGCTATGCCGGTTGCGAAGAGCCCGCCCGCATCATGGATCACAATGTCGAGCCGGTTGCGGCTGCTCGGGAATAGGGCTAGACGGGCACTCTTGTTGGACAGGAGTTGATGCCTTGAAGCCCGATGAAATTGTCAAGCTGACCAAGTTCATGCGCGCCAAGTTCGAGCTTGCCAGTTTGAGCGTGCGCAAGCGTCCGCAAAAGGATGACTCGGCCGAAGTTTATGTCGGCGAGGAGTTCATCGGGGTCATTTTCCGCGACGAGGAAGATGGCGAATTGTCCTATAATTTCTCGATGGCCATTCTCGACATCGATCTCGAGTAATCTCCGGCCCCTGGCTTGCAACGCATTCTCCCAGATCAGTCGCTTGTGCCGTTTCGGCACAGGCTTCCGGGAGAAGTTAATGGAAACTTATCATTTCATCTATGCCCTGGCCGTGATCACCGGTCTGGTTTCGGCCGGGCTTGCGGGCAGCGGCTGGGCGATGGCGACCGGCAAGGGGCTGCGCATCGGCATTCTGCGGCGGCTTGACCATCTGACGCCGCTCAAAGTTCTGGCGCTTTGCGCCTATGCGCCTCTGGGTGTGGTGCGCACCGGAATTTGGTATCTCGATTACAATCCATTTGTGGCGCTGGCGATAGTGAGCCTCGGTCTGGGCTGGAGCTTTCTGCAGGGTGTGTTTATCCTGACCGCCTTCTTTGGCTACACCTGACAGGACCACGCAATGACAATCTACGCGCTCGACGGCATTTCAGCGGAACTGCCCGGACCGGGCCGATACTGGATAGCGCCCGATGCGAGCGTCATCGGCAAAGTCAGGCTTGAGGTCAATGCCAGCATTTGGTTTGGCGCTGTGCTGCGCGGTGACAATGAGCTGATCCTGATTGGCGAGAACAGCAACATTCAAGATGGTTGCGTGCTGCACACCGACATCGGAGCGCCACTCAGCATTGGCCGCAATTGCACCATCGGCCACCGGGCCATTTTGCACGGCTGCACCATTGGCGATAATTCGCTGATCGGCATGGGGGCGGCCATTCTCAATCACGCCAGGATCGGTCGCAATTGCCTGATCGGCGCCAATGCGCTGATTTCTGAAGGCAAGATCATTCCTGATAACTCGCTGGTGATGGGCATGCCGGGAAAAGTCATTCGTGAGCTCGACGCCGCGGCCATTGCGCGATTGCCGCTCGCTGCCGCGGGCTATGTTGGCAACTGGCAACGCTATGCCAGGGCACTCAGGCCGGTTTGAGTGCCATCTTTGCTGGCCGTCCTGGCTGCTGTCCGGCGGCAATGATGGCATCGGTATCTTCCAACAATATCATGACCGCATGGCGTGCTTTTGCGCCATCGCTTGCAGCTACGGCTGCCGCCACATTGGCGTGCAGGGGGATGACTGAAAGCGGCTTTGGATTATGGCGCGAGGTATAATCGAAGAGATTGGCAAGCGCCTGTTCGATGATAATGCCAAAGGGCGCCAGCAGTTCATTGTTGGTTGCGGCCAGCAGGGCGAGGTGAAACTGCACGTCGGGCTCCACCATTTCGCCGGCGGTTTTGGCCTGGCGCATCCCCTCCAAGGCTGCCGTGAGGCGTGCGAGCTGGCCGGGCGAGTGCTTTGTGGCGGCGAGTTCGGCGATGCCCGGTTCCAGAAGCTTGCGCACTTCCTGGGCCGATTGCAGAAAGGCGCGGCGGTCCATGGCGGCGCAGTGCCAGGCCAGCACATCGCGGTCAAGCAGGTTCCAGCGGTCGCGGGGCTCGACCCGCGAACCGACTTTCGTGCGCGACACCAGCAGGCCCTTGCCGTTGAGCGTTTTGATCGCTTCGCGGACCGCAGTCCGGCTGGCGCCGAACATGGCGCCCCATTCGGCCTCGTTGGGCAGCAGCGAACCCGGCAAATAGACGCCGCTCAGAATACGTTCGCCAATGGCCTGGGCCAGCCTGGTGTGCACCTTATGGTTGGGTAACTTCTTGGGCTTAGTGAAACTGGCGGGCTTGCGTGATGGCATTGGCGGCTCCGGAAGCTAAAAATCAATTGTCATACAAATAATCGTTGATTGCCAGTCTTTGTTATTCTATCAATTTCGTCCAAGGCAGCGGAGGCCGGAAGGATAAGCCTTGTGCCGAGCTGCCCGAAACAGGGAGAACGATCGTGATCAATCGCAGACATTTAATCGCCGCGGCCGCTGGCCTCGGAACACTTTTGGCAACCGGCGCCGCATTCGCTGAAGGCAAGGGCCTGATTGGCATTTCAATGCCGAACAAGTCATCGACCCGGTGGATTTCCGATGGCGAATCGATGGCCAAGGTTTTCACCGAATTGGGTTACACCGCTGACTTGCAGTATGCCGATGATGATATTCCAAACCAGCTCGCCCAGATCGAAAACATGGTGACCAAGGGTGTCAAGGCCCTGATCATCGCCTCGATCGACGGCACCACCTTGTCGGACGTTTTGCAAAAGGCCCATGATGCCGGCATCAAGGTGTTCGCCTATGACCGCCTGATCAGCAAGACCGCCAATGTTGATTACTACACCACCTTCGACAATTTTGGCGTCGGCGTGTTGCAGGGTACCTCACTCATCGCCGGCCTGAAGGCCAGTGGTGCGGGTCCGTACAATGTTGAACTTTTCGGCGGCTCGCCGGATGATACAAACGCTTTCTATTTCTATGACGGCGCCATGTCGGTTCTGCAGCCGATGATCGACTCCAAGGAGATTGTCATTGGCTCGGGCCAGATGGGCATGGACAAGGTCGGCACACTGCGTTGGGACGGTGCTGTTGCACAAGCCCGCATGGACAACTTGCTGTCGGCCAACTACACCGACAAGAAAGTTTCCGGTGTGCTTTCGCCGTATGATGGCCTGTCGCGCGGTATCATCTCCTCGCTCAAGGGTGTTGGTTATGGCACCGCCGAACAGCCGATGGCGATCGTCACCGGTCAGGATGCCGAATTGGCCTCGGTCAAGGGCATGATGGCAGGTGAGCAATATTCGACCGTGTTCAAGGATACCCGCGAACTCGCCAAGGTAACCGCCACGATGGTGGATACCGTCCTTTCCGGCAAGGAACCGGAAATCAACGACACCAAGACCTACAACAATGGTGTCAAAATTGTTCCGTCCTATCTCCTTACCCCCTATTCCGTGGGCAAGGATGACATCACCAAGATGCTGGTGGACTCGGGCTATTACACCGCGGACCAGATCAACAACTAATCTGACATGAATAGCCGGGCCCCGCAGTTTCATCTTGCGGGGCCCGTATCTTTTGGCGATAACTTGATTGCTCATAACGAGCCGGGGCAACCGGCCTTTTGGTGATGATGCGGGGGGAGGAATGCAGCCCATTCTTGAAATGCGGGGCATTACAAAGACGTTTCCGGGCGTGAACGCGCTGGAGAATGTGAATCTTTCAGTGCTGCCCGCGGAAATTCATGCCGTCGTCGGTGAAAACGGCGCTGGCAAGTCCACCCTTATGAAGGTGCTGTCGGGGGTCTATCCCCATGGCACCTATACCGGCGATATTTTTTTCGAAGGCGTGGAGCGCCGCTTCCGCGATATTGCCGAGAGTGAAAAAGCCGGCATCATCATCATCCACCAGGAACTGGCGCTGGTGCCGCTTCTGTCGATTGCCGAGAATATCTTTCTTGGCCACGAAACCGCCAAGCATGGCGTTATCAACTGGTTCGAGGCTTTCCGGCGCACCCAGGAACTGCTGAAAAAAGTCGGCCTCAAGGATCACCCCAACACCCTCATCACCAATATCGGCACCGGCAAGCAGCAGCTTGTCGAAATCGCCAAGGCGTTGAACAAAAGCGTCAAGCTGCTTATTCTCGACGAACCGACCTCAAGTCTCAACGAAACCGATTCCGACGCGCTGCTGGCATTGCTACGGGAACTCCGGGGGCAGGGCATCGCCTCGATTTTGATTTCGCACAAGCTCAATGAAATTTCCAAGATCGCCGACCGCATCACCGTGCTGCGCGACGGGCAGACGGTCGACACGCTGGATTGCCATGCCGAGAAAATCAGCGAAGACCGCATCATCAAGGCCATGGTGGGCCGCGAGCTGACCGACCGCTACCCCAAACGCATTCCCAGCGTCGGCGAACCGGTGTTTGAGATGAAGAACTGGAGCGTCTTCCACCCCCAGCACGCCGACCGCCAGATGATCAAGGGCATCAGCATGGTGGTGCGCAAGGGCGAGGTGGTGGGCATCGCCGGGCTCATGGGCTCGGGCCGCACCGAGCTTGCCATGAGCCTGTTTGGCCGGGCCTATGGCCAGAAAATCACCGGCGAAGTGCGGATTCACGGCAAGCCCGCAGACACCAGCACCATTGAGAAAGCCATGAAGGCGGGTCTGGCCTATGCCACCGAGGACCGCAAGACCTATGGTCTGGTGCTGATCGACCACATCAAACACAATGTGACGCTCGCTAATCTGCCGGGGATTTCAAAGAATTCAGTGATTGATGAATCCGCCGAACTCAAGGTGGCCAACCGCTACCGCAAGGAACTGGCGATCCGCTGTTCGGGCGTATTCCAGACCACGCTCAATCTCTCTGGCGGCAACCAGCAAAAAGTGGTGCTTAGCAAGTGGCTGTTCGCCGGTCCCGAAATCCTGTTCCTCGATGAGCCGACACGCGGCATCGATGTTGGCGCCAAGTATGAAATCTACGGAATCATCAACAAGCTGGCCGACGAAGGCAAGGCGATCGTGGTGATTTCGTCGGAAATGCCCGAGCTGCTCGGTATCTCCGACCGCATTTATGTGATGAATGAGGGCCGCTTCGTGGCCGAAATGCCAGTGAAGGAAGCCTCGCAGGAAAAAATCATGCGGGCGATCATGAAATCTTGGGAGGGCTAGCGATGAACGACGCCGTGGAAACCATAGCCCCCAACGCCGACATCCTGCGGTTTGTGAAAAACAACATCCGCCAATATGCCCTGCTTTTGTCGCTGCTGGTGATCATGATTTTTTTCCAGGTTGTCACTGGCGGCGTGTTGTTCAAGCCGCTCAATGTGACCAACCTGTTATTGCAGAACAGCTATATCGTGGTGATGGCGCTGGGTATGCTGCTGATTATCGTGGCGGGCCATATTGATCTCTCGGTGGGCTCGGTGTCGGGATTCATCGGCGCGCTGGCCGGAGTTCTGATGGTCAGCATGAAGGTCGATATCATCACGGCATCGATAGCTTGCCTCGTCGTGGGTGGCGCCATTGGCGCGGCACAGGGTTACTTCGTCGCCTATTACCGCATCCCCGCGTTTATCGTGACGCTGGCTGGCATGCTGGTGTTCAAGGGGCTCGAACTGACGATTCTCGGCGGCTCTTCGGTGGGGCCGTTTCCCAAGGCGTTCCAGCTTTTGAGTTCGGGCTTCATCCCCGGCCTGTTCGCTTCAAGCTTCAACGTTCTGTCCATGCTGCTTGGCATCATGGTCACGGTGATGTTGATTTATTTCAACATCCGCGAACGCCAGAACCAGCAAGCCCATGGCCTCGCCGAAGAGCCCTATTCGATTTTCATCGGGCGCAATGCGCTGATTGGTGTCGGGTTCCTGTTCTTCAGCTACCTGTTGGCATCCTACAAGGGCTTGCCGAATGTGCTGATCGTCATGTTCGTGCTGATAGCCCTGTTTGTTTTCATCACCACCCGCACCACCTTTGGCCGCCGCATCTATGCCATGGGCGGCAATGAAAAGGCGGCCAAGCTCTCCGGCATCAATACCGAGCGGCTGACTTTCTTTATCTTTATTATCATGGGAGCGCTTGCGGCCCTTGCCGGCCTCATCTTCGCGGCGCGCCTCAATGTGGCCAGTCCCAAGGCGGGGGCTGGTTTCGAACTGGAAGTGATCGCCGCCTGCTTCATCGGCGGTGCGGCGACCACCGGCGGCGTTGGCACCGTGGTTGGTGTGGTCATCGGCGCCTTCATGATCGGCGTCATGAACAACGGCATGTCGATCATGGGCATCGGCATCGATATACAACAGGTGATCAAGGGTGCGGTGCTGCTGCTCGCGGTGTTCCTCGATGTTTACTACAAGAACAAAGGGTAGGCGCCAGGCCTGCCACCGGAAAAAAGGCGGAGCCGGCACTGGGTGGGGCAGTGCCGGCTCCTGGAAGCCCGGTCTGGTGGGGGATTAGGGGGACGCCGACCGGGCCTGTCTCGCTCCTGAAATTCTTACTTCTGGTTGCCGCCGGATATGAAGCCGCTGGTGACTTGAGTTTTGTCATTTGCCAGCGACACCCACACCCGCGGATCGCGCGGCGATTGGCGCTTCAGATAGGTGTATTCGAGATCGCTCCAGCGCATGATGTCATTGCGCCGGTTGTCGAGAATGAAATCGCCTTCGCTGGTGGTTACGGTAAGCACTGCGTGTCCTTCGTTTTTCTCATCGAGCACCACGGTGATCAGCAGCGTATCGGCGGAAAAACCGAGGCCCAAGAGATAACGCCGCTTGAGCAGCAGATAATCCTCGCAGTCGCCTGCGTCCGACGGATAAGCCCAATACTCGGGCTGACCATAGAGATCCTGATCGCTGACTGGTGCAATCTTGCCGTTCACGTAGGTGTTGACCTGGTACAAGAGGTTCCACCGCTCCGGCGACATCGCCAGCTTTTTGGGCTTGCCGCCCGTGGGCTTGCAGTCAACTGGCGACCTTGTGCAGAACTGCACGAAGCCGATTGGCGGGAGTGCCTTGCCGTATTCGGTCGCAAAGTTTCGCTTCGATTCATTCCCTAGAGTTTCTCCGGGGGCTTCAACAGCCGAAGCCGCCGAAGTTCCCAGAAGTATTCCAACTAGTGCCGCCCCCACGGCGCCGGTGATATTCATGTTACGCCCCATCCGTTTTCTTATTATCGCCACAATACCTAAGAGGGCTTGAGATGGGGTTCAGTCACACGCGCCAAGTAGATGAAAATGCACGCTATTTCTGTAACGCCTCGGTAACCATGTGGAGCTTGGGGCGGTTTTTCGCGAGGGGTTGATTAATCGGGGAGTGCCTGTTAATCACCGCTGCGCTTACGCAAATGGTGTGCGGCCATGGCGGAATTGGTAGACGCACTAGCTTGAGGTGCTAGCGGGTAACACCGTGGAGGTTCGAGTCCTCTTGGCCGCACCATCCTTCCAGATGGTCTTCGTAAATTTGCCGCGGCGGGGCAGGGTGTTGCCTCGATCGAAATTGTGGCGAAGCAACCCAACGGCGTGTACAAAACCACCCGCGCGGGCGTGGCGGAATGGTAGACGCAACGGACTTAAAATCCGTTTTTCGCAAGGAAGTGCGGGTTCGAGTCCCGCCGCCCGCACCAATGGCTGATCGCGGCTCACGTCCGATGAGGCCGGGAGCAGGCGGTCCCCCCACTCAACAGACCCTAGAAGAACCCCAGGCATTCGCAGCCTGTTCCTGCGGCAGAACTTCGCTTGTGTCGCCGGTTAGGAATGTCAATCGCATGTACTGATCCATCGCCCTGGCAGGGGACGAACAATTCTTCGCCATAAAACGCCATGTCGATCAGCTGGCTGCCGACGGCGATCGAGGTCTGCTCGCGAAACGACGGATCGATCAGGTTTACCGTGTTGCGGTTGAGACTGGATACGGTGAGAAGGCTCCAGTCCGGCGCGTAACGTGCGATCTGCGCCGCCTTGGGCACGTCCTTGAGCCGCACTTCGGCGCGGACGCGCTCGCCTTGTGTATCGAGCAGGAACAGTGCCGGCTCGGTGTCGTCGACGGCGATGACGGTGCGGCTGT
>JANLWG010000416.1:0-3141 GCA_031364405.1 Hyphomicrobiales bacterium | reverse complement strand
TGCCGGTGCAGCTTCTGGCCTACCATGCCGCGGTTTTCATCGGCACCGATGTCGACCAGCCGCGCAACCTGGCGAAATCGGTGACGGTGGAGTAGGCTGAATCGCCGTTCAGCGCTTGCGCCGCAGCGGCAGGAAAATCAGCAGGCTGGCGATGCCGCCCCGCAGTTCGCCCTGGGCATCGGCTGGCGCTTCCTCCGACATGATCGCCGTTAGTGCTGGTTGCACAAAACCCTCCGGCGCATGGAGGATCATGAGGACAAGCACGGCGCTGAGGCCAGGCGCGAGGCCATAGCCCAGCGCCGAGAATGCCGCCACCGCCAATCCCAGCACCACGGTCCGGCGTTCGCCCAGCCACTTGACCGCCGGCCCGGTCAAACCGCCCTGGACAATCGCGGTGATCAGGCCAAAGCCCGCCATGTCGATCAACACTGTCACAAAAACAAAGGTCGCCGCGTGCCGGCCGGGTGCGCGCAAAGACACTTTGCTAATGACTGCGCCTGCCGCGTTGTCGGTAGACTTTCTTCCGGGCGTCGAAAGTCTCGAAATAATCCTTCACCTGCGGATGGCGCACCGGCCTGCCGGTTTCATCGGCCAGCAGGTTCTGTTCCGAGACATAGGCCACGTATTCGGTTTCGTCATTTTCGGCCAGCAGGTGATAGAACGGCTGGTCCTTGCGCGGGCGCACATCCGCGGGGATCGACAGCCACCATTCCTCGGTATTGTTGAACACCGGGTCGACATCGAATATCACCCCGCGAAATGAAAATATCCGGTGCTTGACCAACTGGCCGATGGCAAATTTTGCTGCGGGAATTGCGTTCATGTCACCTGATTGCCAAGTGCGGCGCAAGAAGGCAAGAGGCGCTGCAATTTTGATCGTCAGCCGCGGTTTGGCCCCCGCTTTGCCCGGCAAACCAGACCTGCCCAAATTCCATATGATTCAGGTGGCGAAACAATACATGCGGAAAAGCTCGGTTGGTGCCGCAAAGACTTGACGCACCGAGGTGAAACCGGCCTCCCGGCCCAGCGCATGCCAGTTTGCATCGGTTTCGGGGAAATCGGCGGCGTGGACGTGAGCCGCCATGGCGTTCCATTCGTCTTCGGAGTAGGCCGTCCAGCTTTCCTTCTGGAGGTCCCAACGGCGCAGCCAGCTGTTACGATCCTCGCCATCAAGGCTGGTATTCTCGTAGATGAGAAAGCGCCCGCCATCGGCCAGAATGCCGCGAACCTCGCGCATGAATTTCAATTTTTCCGGGGCCCGGAGGTGATGCAGCGAAAGTCCGATCCAGACAACGTCAGTCAATTCGGTTTGGCAGGCCACCGCCTCGAGAAAGTCGCGCTGATCGAGCCTCACCGGGCAGGCAAGCACCTCAAGGGCCTTGCTGGCGAGCTTGAGTGCTGCGGCGGAAAAATCGATCCCGTGATAGTGCGCAACCTGAGTTCCCCGTAACGCGCCGGCACTGGCGCTTGCGTCGCCGCAGGCGATATCGAGAAACCGGAATGGCCGCGCGACGTCCTCAACCAGAAGGCGATGCAGCTGGCCATAGGCTTCGCGGTGGAAAAGAAAATTATTGTCCACCAACTTCCGGTAAAGCATCCAGTCTTGCTGGAAGACCGCCACGGTCGACGTGTCGGCCGTTCCGTTTGACTTTGCCGGTTCCATGTATCCCTCCAGCTTTATTTCCACTTACAATGCCGGGTGTTCATCTTTTGCCTTCATAACACGTGGCAGTGAAGAGACAGGCCCCAGGCCGCGTTTCATCGCATAGCGCCTCAAGGGGCCAAAGCCAGCGATCAGTTCAAGGCTCAAAGCGCGGGCGGTTTCCATCGCCACGAAACCAGACAGCAGCGAACGGTTCATCAAATCAATCATCTGTTGGCGAGGCTGCACATCACGGCGGCGCAACCGGTCATAATCATGCAGCACAAAAGCCGCACCGGGATCGGGTTCGCCGGCAATCAGTTCCGCCGCTTGTGCTGCATCGCGCAGCGACATGTTGAGGCCCTGGGCGCCGATGGGCGGCACCACGTGGCCTGCCTCGCCGATCAGCAGCGTGCGGTTGGCGGCGAAGGATTTGGCGATCAATCCCTCCATGGCAAATGTTTTGCGGGCGCCGATGCCCGACACCAGCCCCAGCTCGCCATGGGTTGCAAGCTGGATTTCCACACACAATTCATGATCCGGAAGCGCCATCAATTGGGTCGCCCGCGCCGGCCGTTCCATCCAGACGAGACTCGAACGCCGGCCCGCCATTGGCACCGTGGTGAAGGGGCCGCCCGCGCGGTGATATTCGGTCGAAGTGCCGTCGTGGTCAGCCGAATGATCAAAGCTGGTGGCGAGCGCTGTCTGCTCATAGTGCCAGGCGTTCACCGCAAGTCCCGCCGCCTCGCGCAGCACCGATTTCCGGCCATCGGCGGCGAGTGCCAGTTGGCTTGCGAATACTCCCGCTGTAGTGGTGACTTCGATTGCGGCATCTTGAACCCGCGCCGCGGTCACCTCGGCGGTGATAATTTTCACGCCAAGTTCAACAGCCCGCTCGCTCAATGCGGGGATGAGCAGGGCCAAGGGAAAATTCCAGCCGAAAACCTCTTCGCCGATTTCACCGGCATCAAAGGTAATCGCCGGCGCCTTGAAGGCAGCTCCGGTATCATCGACCATGCGCAGGCGCTTTAAGGCCGCGACCTGGGCGCGCAGTGCGCCCGGCCACAGGCCGAGGTGGCTGAGCAGCCTGATCGATGGCTGCATCAGTGCCACGGTGCGCGGGTCGGGTGTGGAAGGTTCGGCACCGCTGATGAGCCCCACATGCCGCCCGTCCTGCGCCAGCAAACACGCCGCCGCCAGGCCTGCGGGTCCGCCGCCGGCAACGATGACGTCGAAGCCGGTCACTTGCCCAGTGCCGTTTTTACCATGCTATCGCGTTGCGAAAACTGCGCGTGGAAGGCTGTGAGTTTCGGCCGGCCCTTGCGCCAGACGATATCGGGCAGGCGGAAATCGATATAGGCGAGCACCACGCCGACGGCGATGGATCCCGCATTCAGTTCGGCGAGGCAGGCCTGCCAATTGTTTTCGAGATCGTCAAAGGCGGCAGTCATCCGGGCTTTGGCGCGCTCCATCCACTCCTTCCATTGCAGGCCCTGGGG
>JANLWG010000414.1:0-11149 GCA_031364405.1 Hyphomicrobiales bacterium | reverse complement strand
GTGGGCGGCAATGAGGGTCGAGCCCGAGCCGCCGAAGAGGTCGAGGACAATGCCGTTGCGCTGGGAGACATCCTTGATGGCATCGGCAATCATGGCAACGGGCTTCACCGTCGGATGCAGCTGGATCTCGTCGTTGCGGCTTCCGCCGAAGCTGTTCATGCCTTTGTAGGACCAGACATTGGTCCGATAGCGGCCATGCTGGCCGAGTTCGAAGCTGTTGATGTGGGGAGCCGTGCCGTTCTTGTAGGCAAAGACCAGCTCATGGCGCGACCTGTAAAAGGTCCCCATGCCGCCACTACCCTTGTCCCAGACGATGAGATTCTTGAGCTCGGAATAGACATTCGATCCAGCCTCCTGCACCTCGCCCAAGTGCCGCCAGTCCATGCAGATGAAGTGGATCGAGCCGTTGGCGCTGTAACTGGTGAGATTGCAGAAGGCCTTAGTCAGGAAGCTCGTGAACTGCTCCCTGGTCATCTCGCCCGAGGCCATGCCGAACTCCCGGTGCCTGACATTACCCAGGCCGGACACATGACCGTCGATCGGGACATTGTAGGGCGGATCTGTGAACACCATTTGAGCTGTCTCGCCTGCCATGAGAGTGGTAACAACGTCAGCGGATAATGAGTCTCCGCAGATCAATCGATGCCGTCCCAGCAGCCAGACATCGCCTGGCTTCGTGACGGCGGGCCGATCGCCCAGTGGCGGAAGGACTTCATCCTTGGGGGAGATCGGTTCTTCTACGGCAAGACCCTCGATCAGCCCGTCGACCTCGGCAATGGTGAAGCCGGTGAGCCCGATGTCAATGCCGTCATCGAGAACGGAAAGCTCCTGTAGTTCCAGCGCCAGGAGCTCCTCATCCCACCCGGCATTGAGGGCCAGCTTGTTGTCGGCGAGAACATAGGCCTTTTTCTGCGCTGGCGTCATGTGATCGAGCCGGACACAGGGAACCTTGTCAAGGCCCAGCAGTCTTGACGCCTCGAGGCGCCCATGGCCGGCGAGGATCATTCCGTGTTTGTCGATGAGAATGGGATTGGTGAAGCCAAAGGCCTCTATGCTGTCGGCGATCTGCCGGACCTGCTTGCGGGAGTGACTACGCGCATTGCGCGGATAGGGCGTCAATGCCCCAGCGGGAAGGTATTCGATCTCAAGGTCATTCATGGGCACAGCCCCTTTCTCAGCTCGTCACCTCTCTCTCCCGTCCCAGGTTGTTCTGAGCGCCACCGGTCCCGGTCAGCCAGCGGCCCATTTTGTTCGATCTTCATACCTGAAGTGTACAGGAAACGCAAGATGCTGTGGTCATCCTCCAGGAAGCTCACAACATATAGAGATTCTGGCGCGACGGAGGTCCGTTTACCCCATCCCTGATCTGGCTCAAAACTTCCCTGATCCAATACCGCGATACCCTGTTCACGCGATTCGAATTCGCTGATCGAGTGAGCAGGGAAATTTGGCATAACCAACTGAAGATAGGCGTTAATTCTCGGTGGAATTGACCCCTTGCTAGGCTAAAATCGCCGATATTCCCTGTAAATTCCCTGTAAACAGGCAAAATCGGCTAGAGACGGGTTCGCAGCTGACTGCGTCCACCACCAATTAAAATCAATCACTTAGATAAGATTCAAAACTCATAAATACAGTGCTCTTTGGTTCAAATGAACCAGAAGCCGCAAAGTTTTCTACAGCTTCCACCACACCTTCAAGACCGGCCTCGCCCAAGCTGGCGTAAGTAAAGATGTTCGCGACCAACTTACCGGTCATGCGGATTCGTCGGCTGGCTCGGTTTATGTCCACGACTACAGCCTCGTCGCGATGAAGGCAGGAAGCGAGAAATTGAGTTTTGATGGATTGAATCTCTTGATTTCGATTTGCACGAAGGCAAGATTCAACCGCCCATCCGTTCCGGGGTGTTGTGGCTTTAATTTTGGATGTCTCGGCTCCAGTGCCCATCCCCACCAAATGTTGGCTATCTTTCTAGGACATCGTCTTTCGCCATCATGCATGCGACCAGTCCCTGGGAGTGCAGCCGTGTCTGATCTCGGAACCAGCATCATGTGGTGACCGGATAAAGCCGTGGCAGCCAGCGTTCCACAATGTCTGGCGGAAATCCCAGCCGCACCTTGCTCCGCGATGTTGGCGAGACCAGCAGGCCCCGCTTGATCAGGGTATTGAGCACGGTTCCAGCCTGCCTTTCCTGATAGCCTGTGACTTCCATTGCCCGGCCACGAGGGAACTCCCCGGCCATCACGGCCTCGCGCAATAGAGGCCAGCTGCCCTTCGGCAAACGCCTGGCGCGGATTTCTTCTTCACACCAGACCTCCATGCGGTTGAGAAGTTCGCGCGGTTCCATCAGACTCTCCATGAAACTCACCTGATCGAGGCAGCTCTTCAGGAAGAATTCGCAAAACTTCACCAATCCGGCCTCGGTGAGATTGCCGCGGCCGTCGAGATCGCCATGTCTCGGTTCATCCGCAGCCATCAACAGGGACTTGTAGTCGTCAACCTGGCGGGCAAGACCTCGCGATACCGACCAGAGTTCGGAGCCCACGCCGAGATCGCGGAGCATGGCATGGGAGAACAGACGCATGACGCGTCCGTTGCCATCGATGAACGGATGAATCCAGCCCAGCCGGTGATGCGATGCGGCCACGGAAATGATCTTCTGCACTCGTGAGAGATTTCTATTGCCGTAGACTTCGACAAAACGGGCCAGCAATGCCGGTAGCGTCTCTGGCATCGGCGCGACGTGACGGCCAACCCGCACGTCATGGGTGCGGAGTTCGCCGGGAATCACGGGCAGCCGTTCGCCTGTATCCGGATTGTCGACCCAGAGAAGTGCCTCTGGCATGCGCTTGCAGAATTCCCGATGCAGCCAAAGAATTCCACTCACTGAGACCACAGGGACCGGCATCTCGCCGCGATCAACGATGCCCTGAACTTCGATATGGGCGCGGGCTTCCATCTGGAGATCGCGCTTCTTGGGTTCGGTCGAGTAGTCACCCTCAAGTGCCCGGTTGATATCCACGGGATGGGTGTCGTGCCCCTCTATCAGATTGGAATAATAACAGTTCATCGACCGCACGAGCTCGCCCACTGATCCACGCAAAATCGGATTCAGCTGGGCAGAAAAAGCATTGGCCTTCGCGACAAGATCAATCACCAGATCGTCAAGGCCCCGATTGCCCTCGCTGGGAAGCAACGGCTCCATCATCGCGATATTGGTCATTTTTGCGGCTTCCTTTGCGGCTCGATTACTGAGCATACACAATAAGTTAAGCACATCCAATACACCCTATTTTGCGGGTTCTCTTGCAACTTCTCCCATAGCCACTTTGCATCCCTTTGTTAACCCAGCCGAAATCGACGGCCTGTTGCAAAGCCGGGGTGTTGTGGCTTGAATTTTGGATGTCTCGGCTCCAGTGCCCATCCCTATCAACAGTTGGCTATCCTTCTAGGACTTCGTCTTTCGCCATCATCAATGCGACCGGTCCCTGGGGATGCAGTGTTGCCCAATTGCGGCACGAGAGAGGTCGAGAGTCTTCTCCCGGCCATCGCCCGCAGTTATGGTGGGCATGATGACGACACTGGACAGTTATTTGAAAGACTGTCCATTGATTGAAATCAGCTCGGTAGGTGATCCAGTCGAGACAGGCACGCGACGTACTGCGCTTCTTCCGCGATGTGACGTAGTCATTGCCCGACGATGTATCGGTATTCCGCGCCCTGATCCATGCGCCCGATGGCTCGGGCGCCCCAATCGCCGCCCTGACGATGGCCCATTGCGGCGGCCTGGCAGAGGGCGAGGTGACGATGAAGCCGATCAAGGCTTTTGGACCGCCGATCATGGACGTGCTTGGTCCCATGCCCTAATCCCACAGCTCCGACCATTTTTCACCTGTCCGCCCAAGATTACCGGTCACTGGCGATATCAGTAGAGATGACAAGCTACCGTGCGGCCTTGCGTGCCTTTCAGCGCGGGCAGACTTTCCCTGCATGAGGCCATTGCGGACCGGCAGCGCGGATGAAACGGGCAGCCCGGCGGAATGTTCTCAGGGTTAGGCGGATCGCCAGACAATACGATGCGAGGTTTTTTCTTCTTCGGGTCGACTTCCGGCACGGCTGAAACCAGCGCCTGCGTGTAGGGGTGAAGCGGGGAACCGAATACCCGTTCGGCCATGCCGTATTCGACAATGCGCCCGAGATACATCACCGCCACTTCATCGCTCACATGTTCGACCACCGAGAGGTCATGCGAAATGAAAATGTAGGAGAGCTTCAGGCGCTGTCTGAGGTCGATCAGCAGATTGAGGATCTGCGACTGGATCGATACGTCGAGTGCCGAGACCGGTTCATCCAGCACGACGAGTTTGGGTTCAAGCGCGATGGCGCGCGCAATGCCGATGCGCTGGCGCTGGCCGCCGGAAAACTCATGGGGATATTTGGCCGCCGCTGCCCGGTCGAGCCCGACGAGATCGAGAAGCTCAAGCACCTTGGCCTGGCGCTCGGCCCTGGTGCCGATGCCATGAATGTCGAGCGGCTCGGAAATGATCGCCGCGACATTCATGCGGGGGTCGAGCGAGGCATAGGGATCTTGAAACACGATCTGGATGTCGCGCCGCCGCCGCCGCAGCGCCATTCCATCGATGGCAAGAAGACTTTCGCCGTCGAACAGGACGTCGCCGCCTGTGGGCTCGATCAGCCGCAGCATGAGCCGCGCCAGTGTCGACTTTCCGCAGCCAGACTCGCCGACGATGCCAAGCGTGCGGCCGGCCTCCAGCGCAAGGCTCACGTCATTGACAGCCCGCACCAGTCCCTTGCCATCACGCGAAGGATAGTGCTTGGAAAGATTGCGGACCTCGATGAGTGCAGTCATGGCACCGGGTTCCAGCAGGCCGCGGCGCGGTTGGAGGCAAGTGCCAGCGGCGGAATTTCATGGCGGCATTTCTCCTGCACGCGCGGGCAGCGTTCGGCAAAATTGCAGCCGGCACCGCGCCGCCCCGGCGGCGGCACCAGGCCCGGAATGCTCGGCAGTCGTTCGCCCCGCTTGGCACGACGCGGAGAAGAACTGACAAGACCTGCCGTATATGGATGATGGGGGGCAGCGAAGATCTCCGCCGTAGGTCCGCGCTCGACGATTCGTCCCGCATACATCACCATCATGTTGCGGCACATCTCGGCCACCACGCCGAGATCGTGGGTGATAAGCAGGATCGACAGGCCAAGATCGCGCTGCAATGTATTAAGTAGTTCCATGATCTGCGCTTGAATGGTCACATCAAGTGCTGTCGTCGGCTCGTCGGCGATCAGCAGTTTCGGTCCGCAGACGATGGCCATGGCGATCATCACCCGCTGACGCAGCCCGCCGGAAAGCTCATGCGGATACTGGTCCAGCCGCCGTTCAGCATTGCCGATGCCGACCTTGTTCAAGACATCGATGACGAGACCCTTTGCGTTGCCGTAGGCCAGCCCACGATGCAGCGCGAGAACTTCGGCAATCTGGCGGCCGATGCGCTGGGTGGGATTGAGGCTGGTCATCGGCTCCTGAAAGATCATGCCGATGCGGTCGCCGCGGATTTTGCGCATCCGCTGCTCCGGCACGACAACCAGATCTTCACCTTCGAAGATGATGCGCCCACCGTCGATGCGTGCGGGCGGACTTGGCAGCAACCGCATGATCGTCTGGGCGGTGACGCTTTTGCCGCAGCCGGATTCGCCCACCAGGCCCAGCATTTCACCCGCCGCCAGCCGGAAGCTCACATCCTCGACAACGCGAACCGGACCCTGTTCAGTGTTGAAGCCGACATTCAGTCTTTCGACGCCGAGCAGCGGCTCACTCGTCATTCGAAGACGACACGTGGGAAATAGAAGGAAACGACCCAGTTGGGAATATCGACGATCTCGCTGATCCTGAGGTCGCCGCACACGCTGCACAGCATGTAGGCATCAACCGAGCTCATCTTGTAGCGCCGGGACAAGAGATCGATCATGCCGGAGACGGCGGCCTTAGCTGCCGCCATGAGATCGGGGCCGATGCCGGTGGTCACCTCATAACCTTTCACATCCATGTGCCGTGCGACGGGGCCTGGCGTAGTGAAGCGCGGGAAAGCGAGTTTGGCGTTCTTGACCAGTTCGAATTTGGCGGCCAGCGAGCATGGGCTCTCGATGGCGGTGCCGCAGACTTCGCCGTCGCCTTGCGTCGCGTGGGTGTCGCCGACACTGAATAGGCCGCCTGCCACCTCGACCGGGAGATAGAGTTCAGTGCCCGCTGACATGTCGCGGATGTCCATATTGCCACCCATGCGGCGGGGCGGAACAATCGAGTGAAGGCCAGGTTCGGCGGGAGCCAGCCCGATGGTGCCGCAGAAAGGCTTGAGCGGAACCCGGCCGCCGGGGCCATACATGGCGGGCGCCAGCGTCTGCGCATCATATTTCCAGATGTGCAGCGCCGGCTCCTTGAACTGATCGGCAAGGAGTCCAAAGCCCGGAATATTCGCGGTCCAGCCCCAGCCGGAAGGCGCAAAGTGGAGGAGCGTTACCTTGATGGCGTCTCCGGGTTCAGCGCCTTCGACATAAACCGGACCGGCCACCGGATTGACCTTGCCGAAATCGAGCTTCGACACATCGGCCACTGTCGATTGCGCCGTGAGCTGGCCGCCGGATGAATCGACGGGATTGAACTCTACAGTCTCGCCCGGCGCAATCCTGACGGCTGGCGGATTGTCGCGGTTCCAGCCGAAATGGCACTGGTGGTGATGAATCGTGTGCTTGTGCATGGCAGGCCTTGGGGGCATTCCCTAGAGCAGTTTCAATTTTAGCGCCGCACCCAATGTCTGTCATTGCCGGGCTTGTCCCGGCAGCCCATTTCTCAACGCGCGGCGGCGCTGGTGGATGGATGGGTCGCCGGAACAAGTCCGGCGATGACAAAATTGAGAGACACCGGTCTTTCCCCGTTCTCCGCGAGGGGGAAGGGGGAACATGACGTCTACTGCGCGTCCTTGGCGAAGATGTAATCATAGTTCACCGGAATGTGGATCGGATCGGTGAACAATGCGGGGTCGCCGCCAAGGCGGGTCGAGTGATAAGTGAAGCGCTTCTCGTTGAAGATCGGCGCCCAGGGCGCGTCCTTCAGAACATCGTCGAAGATCGCTTTCCATTCGCCGATGCGGGCGCCCGTTTGATCTCCCTTCACCATGGCGTCGGCCTTCTCGGCGCGGGCGTCGAGGTCCTTGTTGCAATATTTCGACCAGTTCCAGCCGCCCTCGACGGCGCCGGCGCAGCCGAGAATGCCGTAATAGAAATTGGCTGGATCGGGGAAATCGGCGATCCACGCCATGCCGCCCGACCAGATCATCGGCGCCTTGCCGGAACCGCCCGCCGCGATCACTTCGGCCTGGGCCAGGGAACGGATTTCCGCCTTGATGCCAACGGCGGCGAGGTCCTGCTGGATGGCCTGGGCGATGCGCGGATTGGGATCGACATTCATCGTATAGAGTTCAGTGGTAATTTCGCCAACGCCCGCCTCGGCCAGAAGCTTCTTGGCGCCTTCCGGATCATAGGCATAGCCCTTGTTATCGGTGTTATAGCCGGGCATGGCCGGCGGCAGCGCCTGGCTGGCGGGTGCGGCGCGATTGTTGATCAGGCGCACGACGCGGTCCTTGTTGATCGCCATGTTGACCGCCTGGCGCACCTTGACGTTGTCGAAGGGTGCCTGCGTGACATTCATCGTAACATAGCCGGTGTGCAACTGGTTGCCTTCGGCGATCAGATCCTTGCTCGCCGGATCGGCCATGATCTCGGTGAACTGGGCTGGCGGAATGCCGTCGCCGACGATGTCGATCTCGTCCTTCTTGAGGCGCAGCACGGCAACCGTCGGGTCCTGGCCGAATTCGAAGGTGATGTTGTCGAGATAGGGCACGCCGGCGCGGAAGTAATCCTTGTTGCGCTCGAGCTTGATGTTCTGGCCGGGAACCCACTCGACGAACTTGAAGGCGCCGGTGCCTACTGGCTTCTTGCCCCAGTCAGCGCCGGCCTTTTCGACTTCCTCCTTTGGCACGATAAACCCGAAGTTGATCGCCATCAGATGCAGGAAGGTGGCGTCGGGCCGGGTCAGCGTGAAGATCACTGTCCTGTCGTCGGGAGTTGCGATGCCGGAAAGCGTGGTTGCCTTGCCGCCGGCCGCGTCGTCATATCCGGCGATCATGCCGAAATAGCCGCCGCCAGGGCTCTGGGTCGCCGGATTGACGGCGCGTTCAAAGGAATATTTGACATCGGCCGAGGTCATCGCCCGGCCATTGTGAAACTTGACGCCATCGCGCAGCTTGAAGGTGTAGGTCAGGCCATCGTCGGCGACCGAGTAACTCTCGGCCAGGTCGGGCTCTAGTTCGGTGGTGCCGGGCTTGTAATCCATCAGCCCGTCGAAGATCGATTTGATCACCGACCAGTTCTGCCAATCGTAGCCGACCTGCGGGTCGAGTGTGGTCAAGTCGTTGTTGAAAGTTATGGTGGCGGCACCGCCTTGCTTTGGTGCGTCCGCGAAGGCCGTGGGCGCCGCAACAACCAGTGCGAGGGCCGCTGCCGCTGAAATTAGTAGGCGTTTCATGTTGGTTCTCCCTGTTGTTCTCGTTGTCTGAACTTTCCTGGCTGCATATCAGCGCAAGCGGATGCGCGGGTCAATGAGGGATGCAATCATATCGGCAATGAAGTTTCCGAGGACGATGAACATAGCCGCCACAATTGTGACCCCCATGATGATGGGGATATCGAGCGACTGGATGGCTTGCCACATCAACTGGCCAATGCCAGGCCAGCCGAATACGTTTTCAACAACTACTACCCCGGACATGAAAATCCCAATGTCTCCCCCAATCATGGCAATGATCGGTAGTATGGCATTGCGAAGTCCGTGATTGATGACGACACGCCACTCGCTCATGCCTTTGGCACGGGCGGTGCGGATGTAGTCGTTGCGCAGAACTTCGATCATCGATGAACGCATCATGCGCGAATACCAGCCGCCGCCCGATAGTCCGAGGGTCACAGCGGGCAAAATGAGGTGTGAGAGTTTGCCGTAACCGCCTAGCGGAAACCAGTTCCAAAGATAGGCAAAGAGATAAAGCAGCGTGAGTCCAAGGACAAACTGCGGTGTCGACACACAGGTGAACGAGAAGGTCATGGCCAGTTTGTCACCCATTCGCCCGCGGCGGCTGGCCGCATAAATTCCGGCCGGAATACCAATGAGCAACTCGGCAATAATGGCTCCGAGCATCAGAAGGAGCGTCGGTGGCAGTCGCGAAAGTATAAGCGGACCCACATCGGATTTTCTGGCATAGGAGCGCCCGAAATCTCCCTGCACCAATCGCCCAAGATAAGTCGCATACTGTTGAGGCACGGCCTGATCGAGGCCAAGTTGGTGGCGGATTTGCTCGCGTACTGCAGGTGTGGAGTTCCGGCCCGCAATCATGGCGACAGGATCGGCCGGAATCATGAAGGTCATCCCGAAGGTAACCACGCTCACCCCCAGCAGGATGACCAGCGAAGCTGCAAGCCGCCGCGCAAGATAGCCCAGCATCAGCTGCGGCCCCGTTGTGTGGGATCAAGGGCGTCGCGCAGGCCGTCGCCGACCAGGTTGAAGGCCAGCGCCAGGATCAGAATGGCCGCACCCGGTATGAACACCAGCCAGGGCGCATTGAGAAAATACGACTGACTTTCGAAAATCATCATGCCCCATGCAGGCGTCGGCGGCTGCACGCCGCGGCCGAGGAAGGAAAGCATGGATTCGAGCAGCACGGTGGTGGCAATGCCGAGTGTCGCATAGACGATGACGGTGGGCACAAGATGTGGCAGCAGGTGCCTTAGAAGAATGCGCAATGTTCCAGCCCCCATGGCGCGGGCGGCCTCGATGTATTCGCGCTCCGATAGGCCGACCGTTTCGGTATAGATCACCCGGGCGATCTGCACCCAATTCACCAGCGCTATAACCAGAATGACAATGTTGAGGCCGGGCTTCAGAATGGCGGCCATCGCAATGGCCAGAAGCAGGGGCGGAAAGGCCATCATCAAATCGGTGAAGCGCATGATGGCGGCACCCAAGAGGCCGCGCACATGACCGGCCACAAGGCCAAGGCTGGTGCCGATGAACACCGCAATGCCATTGGCCAGGATGCCGATGAGCAGCGACGTTTGCGCACCATAAAGCAGGCGGGAGAACTGGTCGCGGCCATTGGTGTCGGTGCCGAACCAGAACCGCCTGCCGGGCGGTAGCGGGGAACCCTCCAAGGTAAGTCCGTCAAAGAACTGTTCCGACGGATTGTAGGGCGCAAGCCACGGTGCCAGCATGGCAGCGGTCAGGAACGCGGCAATGGTTACCAGCCCGAAGACGGCGAGCCGGTCACGCCGGAGTCGATTCCAAAACTCATTCATGCTGAACTATCACGTTAAGGAGATGATTAAGTCTCTGGTGGTCGCAGTTCAAGCTCGATTCCACATCGAAATGGTCAAACCACTCACTCTGAGCTAGGCAGGAAAAATGGAGTCCAACGGGTTGCCGGTGGAGTCGTCGAAATTGCGGAATAGTGCGAGGCGTCCGTTCTCAAGCGTCGTGGTGATGCTATTGGACAGATCCGCTTCGTACAACTTGGGTCAACAGACGTAGAGCGGCCTACCAGATATGCCCAGGTTAACGGCGGGAACGCAGCGACAAAATCTTGCACCAAAGATGCGTTGGAATCCTACCGCGGTATTGTTTTAATGAATTGAGTCTGCTATAATATTCTAACATTTAGAGGAGTGCCGATGGCAATCGAAAAACACCCCTAACCGGTTCACGGAGCGACAATGGACGCCGTCAAGGCTGCGGCCCGGTCAAGGTCGGAGGCCGACTGGGAGGCGGTGGAACGTGAGTATCGGGCGGGTTAATTTTCCGTCCGTGAGATCGGCCGCCTGTGGGGCGTCGGCCACACGGCTATTACCAAGCGGGCCAGGAAAGAGGGGTGGACCCAGAACCTTGCGGCCAGGGCCGCGAGGAGGTTGCCACCAGGCTGGTTTCCAATGAGGTTGCCATTGCCAATGCGCGGCAAGCAGTTGAGGAGGCGGCAACCCGGGTCATCTGCGTCTACGCCGCCGAGAGCTATCTGAAGCAAACCGGCAAGGTGAA
>JANLWG010000387.1:0-17412 GCA_031364405.1 Hyphomicrobiales bacterium | reverse complement strand
CCCACGCGCGAAGACTTCGAACACCTGCTGGCCGAAAGCTATGCTGAAAACCCGGCCACCGAAGGCTCGGTGGTCAAGGGCCGTGTCGTCGCCATCGAGAACGACTTCGCCATCATCGATGTCGGTCTCAAGACCGAAGGCAAGATCGCCGTCAAAGAATTCGCCCAGCCGGGCAAAGCTTCCGAACTCAAGGTCGGAGACACTGTTGAAGTTTATCTCGAGCGCATCGAGAATGCTCTGGGCGAAGCCGTACTGTCGCGCGACAAGGCGCGGCGCGAGGAAGCCTGGACCCGTCTTGAAGTGCTCTCGGGCAAGAACGAGCGCGTCGATGGCGTGATCTTCGGCCGCGTCAAGGGTGGCTTCACCGTCGATCTGGGCGGGGCGGTGGCCTTCTTGCCAGGCAGCCAGGTTGATGTGCGGCCGATCCGCGATGTGGGTCCCTTAATGAATGTTTCCCAGCCATTCCAGATTCTCAAGATGGATCGCCGCCGTGGCAACATTGTTGTCTCGCGCCGCGCCATCATGGAAGAAACCCGTGCTGAACAGCGCTCGGAACTCGTGCAGAATTTGGCCGAAGGCCAGATGGTCGATGGCATCGTCAAGAACATCACCGATTACGGCGCGTTCGTCGATCTCGGCGGCATCGACGGCCTCCTGCATGTGACCGACATCGCCTGGAAGCGCGTCAATCATCCGACCGATGTTCTCCATGTTGGGCAGACCGTCAAGGTGCAGATCATCCGCATCAACCCCGAGACGCAGCGCATTTCGCTGGGCATGAAGCAGCTCGACAAGGATCCGTGGGAGATCGTCGCCGAAAAATATCAGATCGGTTCGAGGGTCAAGGGCAAGGTTACCAACATCACCGATTACGGCGCCTTTGTTGAACTGGAAGATGGCATCGAAGGCCTGGTCCACGTTTCCGAAATGAGTTGGACCAAGAAGAACGTGCATCCCGGCAAGATCCTCTCGACTACCGAGCAGATCGAAGTGCAGGTGCTCGAGATCGATCCGTCTAAGCGCCGCATTTCGCTGGGCCTCAAGCAGACCCAGAACAATCCATGGGAAACCTTCCACACCAAGTATCCCAACGGTTCGACCGTCGAAGGCGAGATCAAGAACATCACCGAGTTCGGCCTGTTCATCGGTCTCGATGGCGATGTCGATGGCATGGTGCATCTCTCCGACCTCGATTGGAAGCGCCCCGGCGAAGAGGCGATCAAGGATTACAAGAAGGGCGATCACGTCAAAGCCAAGGTACTCGACGTTGACCGCGAGAAGGAGCGCATCTCGCTTGGCATCAAGCAGCTCTCGGGCGATCCGGTCGCCTCGGTTGCCGGCGTCAAGAAGGGCGACACCGTCACCTGCGAAGTTGTGAAGGTCGAAGAGAACGGACTTGAGGTGCGCGTCGCCAATTCGGACATGACGGCTTATGTCAAGCGCGCCGACCTTGCCCGTGACCGTTCCGAACAACGCACCGAGCGATTCGCTGTCGGTGAGAAATTCGATGCCAAGGTGACATTGCTCGACACCAAGGCGCGCAAGATGAATGTCTCGGTGAAAGCCTTGGAAATCTCCGATGAACGCGAAGCGGTGGCCCAATACGGCTCGTCCGACTCGGGTGCTTCACTAGGCGACATCCTCGGTGCCGCACTTCGCAAGAAGGATGCGGAAGGCAAAGCCGAGTAAACAGGGATATCTCCCTCCCCCTTGTGGGTAGGGAAAACAGAATGGTGCTGCCTAAAATATTCGCGAACCGGAAATACGACATGACCACCGAAGCCGAACTGATTGTCGACCGCCGCCGTCTTAAACGGCGGGTGACTTTTTGGCGGATTGCCGCGGTCGTATTGGCTGCCGCAGGTCTCATGGCATTGCTGTGGACGCCTGGCGGTTTCGAAAAATATGAATACCATATCGCCAGGGTGCACATTGATGGTCTGATCACCGGGGATCAAGCAACACTGGAACTGCTTCGCTCGATTTCGGAAGCGTCCGCTGTCAAGGCGGTGATCATCCGCATCGACAGCCCGGGCGGCACCACTTCCGGCTCAGAAGCCATCTACGAGGAAATCCGCAAGATCGCCAAGGTGAAGCCAGTGGTGGCGGTAATGGATACAGTGGCAGCCTCTGGTGGCTACATCACGGCGATTGCCGCCGATCACATCGTGGCGCGTGGCAATACCATTACCGGTTCGATCGGTGTGATTTTCGCGTTCCCCGAAATCTCGCGGCTGCTCGATACACTTGGCATCAAGATGGAAGAGATCAAGTCGGGCGAGCTCAAAGCCGAACCCTCGCCTTATAGGCCGGTCTCCGATAAGGTGCGGGCGGTCTCCAACGAAATGGTGCAGGATAGTTTTGCATGGTTTACCGGCCTTGTGGCCGAACGCCGCAAGCTGCCGCTTGAAGGCGTGAAGATATTGGCCGATGGCCGCGTTTATACCGGGCGTCAAGCCCTCAAAGTCAAGCTCATCGATGAGATTGGCGACGAGGAAAATGCCATCGCTTGGCTTGAAAAGGAAGAAAAGGTTGCACCTGGTACGAAGGTGGTGAATTGGGCGCTTTCTGTCAATATCGATCCCACCGGCCTGGGCTTCTCGGTGGCCGATGGCGTGCTGAAAGCAATGGGGTTGGGCGGCCTGCGCCAGAAGGCCGAAAGTGCAAAGCTTGACGGCTTGCTCGTGCTTTGGCACCCTGCCCTTTAAGGCTAACCGATGTGGGGACAGTAGCACCATGATAAAGTCCGAACTCGTCCAGAAAATCGCCGACAAGAACCCGCATCTCTATCATCGCGACATTGAGCGCATCGTCAATGCGATCCTCGATGAGGCGATCAACGCGATGAAGGATGGCAACCGGGTGGAACTGCGCGGGTTTGGCGCGTTCTCGGTAAAATCGCGCAATTCGCGGATGGGCCGCAATCCCAGAACCGGAACGTCGGTCGAAGTGATTGCCAAGCGCGTGCCATTTTTCAAGACCGGCAAGGAACTGCGCGAGCGGCTGAACAGCAATTAGCCGATGACCCTCAGACGCATCTTCAACTGGATTACCGGCCTGCCCATCGCCATCATTGCTGTCATATTCGCGGTGGCCAACCGGCAGTGGATCGTGGTTTCGTTCGATCCTTTCTCGCGCGATCAGCCGTGGGCCGCGATCAACATGCCGCTGTGGGTGTTATTCTTCTGCGGCATTTTCGTGGGGTTGATTGCCGGCTGGATTTTCGCGTGGTTTGCCCAAGCCAAGTGGCGGCGGGCGGCGAAGGATACCCGGCTCGAACTCATGCGCGGCCAGCAGGAACACGACAGACTGAAGCGCGAATTGGAATCGCGTGCCCTCGTCACCAGCGAAGACGCCGGCCTGTGAAAATCTTGGCGGCAGGCGAGGTGGCGCGGCTGGCGCCTTACCGCGATATCGTCGAGGCCTTGCGGGAGGGTTTTCGCGCCAACTACACCACACCGGTGCGCCACCACCATGAGACGTCGCCCGTCGCCACCCTGCTGTTAATGCCGGCGTGGTCCAACGAGTGGACCGGCCTCAAGACTGTTGTGGTGAAGACCGATAATGCAGCACTTGGCCTTCCCACGGTTCAGGCGAGTTACCTGCTGATCGACAATGCGACCGGCGCTACCGTGGCGATGATGGATGGCACCGAGATCACCCGCCGCCGCACGGCCGCAGCGTCCGCGTTGGCGGCGGATTACCTCGCCCGCCCGGATGCCTCGCGCCTGGTGCTGGTGGGGGCGGGAGCGTTGGGCGCGCATTTTGTCCGTGCCCATGCCGCCGTACGGCCGATCGCCCATGTCGCCATCTTCAATCGCTCGATCGCCAAGGCCGAGGCGTTGGCCAAGGAAATCCGCGCTGACGGACTTGGCGCCGAAGCCGTGAGCGATCTCGAATCGGCTGTGCGTCAGGCCGATATTGTCACCTGCGTCACCACATCGACAGCGGCAATCGTCAAGGGGGCGTGGCTGAAACCGGGCACCCATGTTGATCTCGCCGGTGCCTTCAAACCCACCATGCGTGAAACCGACGGCGAGGTTATTGCGCGGGCGAGGGTCTATGTGGATACCCGCGAAGGGGCCATGGCCGAAGCGGGCGATCTTCTGCTGGCCAAGGCTGAGGGCAAGTTCGATTTCAACCGGATAGAAGGCGACTTGTTCGAATTGTGCCGTGGCATGGTCAAGGGCCGGGGCTCGGCCACCGAAATTACCCTATTCAAATCCTGCGGCACCGCCATCGAAGACCTTGCCACCGCCATCATGGTGTATCAAAAGGCGGCATGACCGCCAAAAACCCCATCTGTGTAGCGCTCGATACGCCTGATCTCAATCATGCCATTGCCCTGGCGCGGTCTTTGAAGCCCCACGCTGGTTTCATGAAAATCGGCATGGAGTTCTTCTATGCCCACGGTGTTGCCGGATATGAAAAGGTTGCGGGCACCGGACTGCCGGTATTTCTCGATCTCAAGCTTCATGATATTCCCAACACCGTCGCCGCGGCGATGAAGCCGCTGATGCGGCTTTCTCCGAGCCCGGCCATTGTCAATGTTCATGCGACAGGCGGGCTCGAGATGATGAAGGCGGCACGTGATGCGGTCGCTGGTCAATCGAAGCTGATTGCCGTGACCATTCTCACCAGCCTGTCGGATGATGATATTTGGGCGGCTGGTTTCGAGACGGCAAAGGATACCCAGGCTCATGCCCGGTCGCTTGCCGAACTCACGAAGAAAGCCGGTCTTGACGGCGTCGTCTGCAGTCCCCACGACCTGGCGGGAATCCGTCACGCCACCGGCCGGAATTTCCTGACCGTGGTTCCGGGCATCCGCTCCGCCGATGCGGCCAGCCAGGACCAGAAGCGCGTTGCAACGCCAGCGGCGGCGATGGCGGCTGGTGCCGATATTCTGGTGATCGGCCGCGCCATCACCGGAGCCAGCGATCCGGTTCGTGCCGCACAAGACATTCTGGTGAGCCTCCATGCCGGTTGATGTCAAGATCTGCGGGTTGTCGACCATCGAGACGATGGATGCAGCACTTGACGCGGGCGCTGATCTTGTCGGCCTGGTGTTTTATCCTAAGAGTCCGCGTCATGTTTCCGTCGAACAGGCGGCAATGCTGGCGGACCGGGCGCGCGGCAGGGCCCGCATCGTTGCTCTCACTGTTGATGCCGATGACACGACTATCGCGGAGATCAATCGCCTCGTGCGGCCCGACCTGTTTCAGGCCCACGGCAATGAGTCACCCGAACGGATCGCTGCGATTGCGGCGCTTACGGCCAAACAAGTTATCAAGGCCATTAAAGTGAACAATGCCGCTGATATCGCGCGGGCCCACGCCTTCAGCCGCGCTGCGGCTCTCATCCTCTATGATGCCAAGGCGCCGGAAACACTTGCCGGTGCATTGCCGGGCGGCAATGGTCTGGCTTTCGACTGGACACTGTTAGGTCATGCTAACAATGCAGCCTTCATGCTTTCCGGCGGTCTCACGCCGGACAACGTGGCCGCGGCGATCCGCATCACCGGGGCTCCGATTGTCGATGTTTCCTCGGGCGTTGAAAGCGCCCCCGGCATCAAGGATCTGGGCCTTATCCGGAAATTCATTGAGGCGGCCAAACAGGCCAGGTAGAACAGTTGGGAAAGCGAGACGTCGATGAACGTGACACCCGTCAATTCCTTCCGCACCGGGCCCGACGAAAACGGCCTGTTCGGCATCTATGGCGGGCGCTTCGTCGCCGAGACCCTGATGCCGCTGATCCTTGAGCTTGAGCAGGCCTATAGGCACGCCAAGGCCGATCCCGGTTTCCAGGCGGAACTTGATGATTTCCTCGAGCATTATGTGGGCCGCCCCAGCCCCCTCTATTTCGCCGAGCGCCTGACCGAGCACTTAGGCGGCGCCAAAATCTATTTCAAGCGCGATGAGTTGAACCACACCGGCGCTCACAAGATCAATAATGTCATGGGCCAGATCCTGCTGGCCCGCCGCATGGGCAAAAAGCGTATTATCGCCGAAACGGGGGCTGGCCAGCATGGTGTCGCCACCGCCACGGCGTGTGCCCGCTTCGGGCTGGAATGCATTGTCTACATGGGCGAAGTCGATATCGCCCGGCAGAAGCCCAATGTCTTCCGCATGAAGCTGTTGGGTGCCGAGGTGATCCCGGCACTTTCCGGCTCGCGCACTTAAAAGGATGCGCTCAACGAGGCGCTGCGCGATTGGGTCGCCAATGTTGAAGATACGTTCTACTGCATCGGCACAGTCGCTGGACCCCATCCCTATCCGGAAATGGTGCGCGATTTCCAGTCGGTGATTGGCCGCGAAACCAAAGAGCAGATGCTCAAGCGCGAAGGCCGCTTGCCGGACTCGCTGGTCGCCGCCATCGGTGGCGGCTCCAATGCCATGGGGTTGTTTCATCCCTTCCTCGATGACAAGGATGTGGAAATTTATGGTGTCGAAGCAGCGGGCCTTGGGCTTCGCACCAGGAAACACGCAGCCTCGATCACCGGAGGCAGGCCCGGTGTTCTGCACGGCAACCGCACTTACCTGCTGATGGATAATGACGGCCAGATCACCGAAGGCCATTCGATATCGGCCGGCCTCGATTATCCCGGCATCGGCCCCGAGCATTCCTGGCTGCATGACATGAAGCGGGTCAACTATGTATCCGCCACCGACAAGGAAGCCCTCGAAGCCTTCCAGCTCTGTTGCCGGCTTGAAGGCATCATTCCGGCACTCGAGCCCGCCCACGCTCTGGCCCATGTCATGAAGCTGGCGCCCACCAAGCCCAAGGATCACCTGATGGTGATGAACATGTGCGGCCGCGGCGATAAGGACATCTTCACGGTCGCCGATATTCTGGGGGTGAAGCTGTAGGGGTTGTCCTCTGTCATGATTTGTATTACAGTGCATATACAAGGAGTGGCAAATGACGACAGCCCCATTTTCCATGCGTATGGATCAAAAAATCAAGACACGGCTTGAAAAACAGGCCGCCCTGGAAGAACGTTCAGCGGCATTCCTGGTGCAGAAGGTGGTTGCCGATTATCTCGATGCCAAGGATTACGAGCGGAAGGTCTTTGAGGAGGCCTTCAAGGAAGCCGACAAGGGCGTCTTCATTTCGGGCGAAGCGGTGCATCGGTGGATGGAATCCTGGGGTACGGAGAATGAACTGCCGATGCCCGAGCCCGATATTTTTCCGGCCGATAGAAAAGTTGGCTGACTTTGGATCGAATCAGGTACCTCAGAGCCGCGACCAGGGACCTCGTTTGGTATCGCACCTACTATGAGGACGTCTTTCCAGAAGGGCAGGCTCAGGCCTACTATCACTATTTGAAGAGTCTCAGACTGATCCAATCGTATCCCGAGATGGGCAAACCGGCGGGCCGCAAGCCAAGGCGCAGATTTTCGATTCCGAGAACGCCCTTCGTGATTGTCTATCAATTCCGAAACAGCGTTCTTGAAATTGTGCGGGTTTGGGATACGCGCAACAACGACGAGCCAAAATGGACATGACCACCCGCATTGACCGCCGCTTCGCCACGCTGAAGAAACAGGGCCGTGCCGCTCTCGTCACATTTGTGACGGCGGGCGATCCCGATTACGAGACCTCGCTCAAGATCATCAAGGGCCTTCCCAAGGCCGGCGCCGATATCATTGAATTTGGCATGCCGTTCACCGATCCGATGGCCGATGGTCCGGCCATTCAGGCAGCAGGCCTGCGCGCCCTTCACGGCGGTCAGACCATGAAGAAGACGCTGAAGATGGTGCGTGAATTTCGCAAGGACGATAACGACACGCCGGTCGTCCTAATGGGTTACTACAATCCCATCTATGTCTATGGCGTCGACAAATTCCTGAGGGACGTCAAGGCCGCCGGTGCCGACGGCCTCATCGTTGTCGATCTGCCGCCAGAGGAAGACCATGAGTTGTGCCTTCCCGCGATGACAGCAGGTCTCAACTTCATCCGGCTGGCGACGCCAACCACCGACGACAAACGCGCCCCCAAGGTTTTCAAGAATACCTCGGGCTTTGTCTATTACGTTTCGGTGCTCGGCATTACCGGCACCAAGACGCCGGACTTGAAAAGTGTGAAGGCCAATGTCAATCGCCTGCGCAAACACACCAGGTTGCCGATCGCCGTGGGCTTTGGCGTGAAGTCGGCCAAGCAGGCCCGCGCCATTGCCCAGGATGCCGACGGCGTGGTGGTTGGTTCAGCCCTGGTGAGTGCGGTCAGGGACAGCCTTACAAAAGCCGGAAAACCCACGTCCAAGACAGTGAAAACCGTGCATAATCTCGTTGCTGATATTGCGCGTGGGCTGAGGAGCCAAAAGCATTGAACTGGATCAAGAACTTCGTCCGCCCGAAAATCCGCTCGATCCTCGGCGTCAAGCGCGAGGTGCCGGAGAACATGTGGATCAAGGACCCGGATTCGGGTCAGATGGTCTTCTACAAGGATCTCGAAGCCAACCAGTTCGTCATTCCCGGTTCCGGCTATCACATGCGTATGGCGCCGGATGCGCGGCTGAAATCGATGTTCGATGACGGTGAATTCGAAAAAATCTCCCTGCCGCAAACCGCCGTTGATCCACTCAAGTTCAGGGACGAGCGCAAATATACCGACCGCCTGAAGGAGGCCCGCCAAAAGACTGGCGCCGAGGATGCCATTCTCGCCGCAGCAGGTACTCTCGATGGCTTGCCCATCGTGATGGCGGTGCAGGATTTTTCCTTCATGGGAGGCTCGCTCGGCATGGCGGCGGGTGAAGCCATCATCGCGGCGATGCGGACGGCGGTGACGCGCAAGGCGCCTTTCGTGTTTTTTGTCGCCTCCGGCGGCGCCCGCATGCAGGAAGGCGTGCTCTCGCTGATGCAATTGCCGCGCACCACTGTTGCAGTGCAGGAACTGCGGCTGGCCAAGCTGCCCTATATCGTGGTGCTTACCAACCCGACGACCGGTGGTGTCACCGCGTCCTATGCCATGCTTGGCGATATTCACATTGCCGAGCCCGCGGCACTCATCGGTTTTGCCGGGCAGCGGGTGATCGAGCAGACCATCCGTGAGAAACTTCCCGTAGGTTTCCAACGTGCCGAATATCTGCAAGACCACGGCATGGTTGACATGGTGGTGCACCGCCATGAGATGCGCGAAACCATCAGCCGCATTACCCGCATTCTGATGAAGGCGCCGGAGCTGCCAACTTTGTCGAACAGTGGCGTCCTCGTTCCCGTGGCGCAGACCTGAAGTCTCGCCAGTGGCTCTCAGCGACGCCATTCTCACGCGGCTTCTGGCGCTGCATCCCAAGATCATCGATCTCGGCCTAGAGCGCATGTGGCGCATACTCTCGAAGCTGGAAAATCCGCAGCTAAAATTGCCGCCGGTCATTCATGTGGCGGGCACCAATGGCAAGGGTTCGACGATTGCCTACATCCGCGCCATCATGGAAGCGGCGGGGCTCACAGTTCATTGCTACACCTCGCCCCATCTGGTGAAATTCCACGAGCGCATCCGTGTCGCCGGCGAGTTGATTTCCGAAACTGATCTCTCCAACCTGCTGGAAGAATGCGAGCAGGCCAATGGCGATGAACCGATCACCTTCTTCGAGATCACCACCGCCGCCGCTTTCCTGGCTTACAGCGGCACGCCTGCTGACTATCTCATTCTCGAAGTGGGGCTGGGCGGCAGGCTCGATGCCACCAACGTGATCGCGGCGCCACGGCTCTCGGTCATCACCGCCATCGATTATGACCACCAGCAATATCTGGGCGACACCTTGACCGCCATTGCCCGTGAGAAGGCTGGCATCCTGAAGCGCGGCGTTGCCGCCATCATCGCGGCCCAGCCCGATGAAGCGCGCGCCGAAATCGAACGGGTGGCAGCAAGCGCCGGTGCGCCCCTCGCCATTGCCAATCAGGATTGGCAGAGTTTCGAACAGCATGGCCGCATGGTGTTTCAGGATGAGCACGGCCTGCTCGACCTGCCGCTGCCGCATCTCGCGGGCCGCCACCAGATCGACAATGCAGGCAACGCCGTTGCCAGCATCCGCGCGCTGGCCGATCCACGGGTGAACGAGATCCACATCGCCGATGGCTTGAAATCGGCGATCTGGCCGGCCCGGATGCAGCGTCTGGGGGCTGGCGCCTTGTGGTCTCATGTGCAGGCCGAGTCCGAACTCTGGCTCGACGGCGGCCACAATCCCTCGGCGGGAAAGGTCTTGGCGCAAGCCTTCTCCGACCTCAACGACCGCCACTCGCGCCCGCTTGTATTGATCTGGGGCATGCTCAACACCAAGGATGTGGGCCAGTTCATTGCAGCCTTTGCAGGCGTTGCCCACCGGGTGGTGGCGCTCACCATTCCGGACGAGGAAAACGCCGTCAAGGCCGAAACCCTCGCCGAAGCCGCGCGCCACCAGGGCCTCCCCGCTGAAACCGCCACAAGCCTCGAAGCCGCACTGCGCCAAGCCTCACTGACAACCCCCGCACCCCGCATCCTCATCTGCGGCTCGCTATATCTGGCAGGCCATGTGCTAGCCGCCCATGGGCAGGAAGAGATGTCGAAGGTGAGCGGGGCGGGGCGGAAATAAACTCACCGCCCGCCTCCAGTCAAGACATAAAGAATTCTTTATGTTTCGGTTGCCTCGCCCTCATTCCCCTGCTATAGCCCCCGCCAATTCTCCATAACTCACACCATCAGAGGTTTTCCATGGCGCAGGCCCACGACTATCACGTTGCCGATATCAAGCTGGCGGACTGGGGCCGCAAGGAAATCGAGATGGCGGAAGTGGAAATGCCCGGCCTGATGGCGACCAGGGCGGAGTTCAAGAGCCTGCAGCCGCTGAAGGGTGCGCGGATTTCGGGTTCGCTGCACATGACCATCCAGACCGCCGTGCTGATCGAGACACTCGCCGCGTTGGGTGCCGATGTGCGCTGGGCTTCGTGCAACATCTATTCGACCCAGGATCATGCCGCCGCCGCCATCGCCGCCGCCGGCATTCCGGTCTACGCCTTCAAGGGCGAGAGCCTCAAGGAATATTGGGCTTACACCGCCAAGATTTTCGAATGGCCCAATGGCCAGGTGACCAACATGATCCTCGATGATGGCGGCGATGCCACGCTCTACATTCTGCTGGGCTCGCGCGCCGAGAAGGACGGGAGCCTGATCGCCAGGCCCACCAGCGAGGAGGAAGAATGCCTCTATGCCGAGATCGCCAGGCGCATCAAGGCAAGCCCCGGCTGGTTCGACAAGGTCAAGGCTTCGATCATCGGTGTTTCGGAAGAAACCACCACCGGCGTTCACCGGCTTTATGAAATGCAGAAGAAGGGCGAGCTGCCGTTCCCGGCGATCAACGTCAATGACAGCGTCACCAAGTCGAAGTTCGACAATAAATATGGCTGCCGCGAGTCGCTGGTCGACGCCATTCGCCGCGGCACGGATGTGATGATGGCCGGCAAGGTTGCGGTGGTTTGCGGCTATGGCGATGTGGGCAAGGGTTCGGCCCAATCACTCAAAGGCTCAGGTGCCCGAGTTGTCATTACCGAAATCGATCCCATTTGCGCGCTGCAGGCGGCGATGGATGGCTTTGCCGTGCAGACGCTGGAGGATGTGGTGGCAAGTGCCGATATTTTCGTCACCGCCACCGGCAACAAGGATGTGATCACCGTCGATCACATCAAGCAGATGAAGGACATGGCGATCGTCTGCAACATTGGCCATTTCGACAACGAGATTCAGGTGTCGGAGCTGCGCAATTTCAAATCGGTCAACATCAAGCCGCAAGTCGACCTGATCCACATGCCATCGGGAGCCCGCGTCATCCTGCTGTCGCAGGGCCGCCTGGTCAACCTCGGCAACGCGACGGGGCATCCGAGCTTCGTCATGTCGGCGTCGTTCACCAACCAGACACTAGCGCAGATCGAGCTTTTCACCAACGCCAGGACCGGCAAATACAAGAACGAAGTCTACGTGCTGCCCAAGCATCTCGACGAGAAGGTGGCAAGCCTGCATCTGGCCAAGCTCGGGGTCAAACTCACCACGCTGCGCGACGATCAGGCGGCCTATATCGGCGTCGCCAAGCAGGGGCCCTATAAACCGGATTACTATCGCTATTGATGAAGGATTCCGGCGCCTGATAATTGTGGCTATATCTTTAGCCGGGGTGGAGTAGCGCTGATTCGGGTGCATGCCCTTGGCTTTTGTAACCGGAGAAGACATGGGCGCCGGCTTCGGCAAGATCATCGGCAGCGATCCGATCATGCTGATTGCGGTCATTGCCGCCTTGGCTGTTTTTGCCTGGGCCGTGATGGCGGTGCGCCGCATGGCCCGGGGCGAAACCTCGGCCCGCCGCAGGCTTGCCGATCTGGAGGTTCGCCTCAATGAAGCTGAAGCAGCGATTGCGGCGGAGGCCCATGTACTGGTGATCTGGCGCGGCCGGGCTGATCGGCCTGACCGGGTAATTGGCAGCATGCACGGTGCTGCTGAGATTCCCGTCGAAGTGGATGAACTGCTGAATTTTCCCGTCTGGCTCGAACATGATTCCGCCGATGCCCTGAACGCGGCGGTGCAGGTGTTGCGCGGCGCCGGCACTGCCTTCAACATCGGGGTGCGGACCAAATCAAACGAGTTGCTCGAAGCCGACGGGCGTACCGCCGGGGGTCTGGCGACACTGCGCTTCAGGCCGCTGGCTGGCGAGCGGCGGCAGATTACCGAACTGGCCTATGATGCCCATAAACTCGGCCGCCAGGTGGAACGGCTGAGCGCGGTGCTCGACGCCTCGCCGCTGCCCATCTGGCTCCGCGGCGGAGACGGCAAACTCGTCTGGGTCAACCAATCCTATGTCAAGGCGGTTGAAGCGCCAAACAGCGGTGCGGTTCTCAACGCCAATCTCGAGATCGCCAGTGATCCCAAGATGGATACCTCGAAAGCCAATGCCAAATCGGGATTTAGCGGACGCGTTCATGCCGTAATCGCCGGCGCTATGCGGGCACTCAACATCTACGAGATTGATCTGGCCGAGGGCAGAGCCGGTTTTGCCGTTGATATGTCAGCGCTTGAGGAGGCCGAAAAAGAGCTCGACCGGCACATCAAGGCGCATGCATCGACGCTCAACAAGCTTGATACCGCGATCGCCATCTTTGGTCCCGATCAACGCATGCGTTTTCACAACGCCGCTTACGCAGCACTATGGCCAATTGACGACAAGTGGCTTGAGACCCGCCCTACCGATGGTGAAATTCTTGACCGCTTAAGGTCGCAACGCTGCATCCCCGAACAGGCCAACTACCGCGAGTGGCGATCACGGCAGCTTTCAGCTTATACCACACTGGAGATGCGCGAAAGCTGGTGGTACTTGCCCGACGGCCGTTCATTGCATGTGATCTGCGAGCAGCATCCTTTCGGCGGCGTGACCTATTTGTTCGAGGATGCCACCAGGGAAATCAAACTTGAAAGCCGCTACAACGAATTGATCGGGGTTCAGCGTGAAACTCTCGACAATCTCGAGGAAGGCGTTGCGCTGTTTGGTTCGGATGGCCGTCTCAAACTTTTCAACCCCGCCTTTGCCCAGTTCTGGAGTTTTGACATCAACTTGCTTGAACAAGAACCTCATATCGACAGCCTGGTGAAACGCGGCAACCAGGCCGATGCCGCAGCTACCGCCTGGGATGAAGTGAAATTCGGCGTAACCCGTCTTGGTACCGAGCGCGAACCGATCAACGGAAAACTCACAACCAGTGACCGCGTTCTGCAATATGCGACTGTGCCCCTGCCCGATGGCAATACGCTTCTGACGTTTTCCGATATTTCCGCATCAGCAAGAATGGAGCGGGCACTGCGCGACCGCGCCGATGCACTGGAGGCTGCTGACCGTCTGAAAAATATGTTCATGTCGAATGTCTCCTATGAAATCCGCACGCCGCTGACCAGTGTTCTGGGTTTTGCCGAAAGCCTGCAGCTTGGAATTGCCGGGCCGCTGTCACCCAAGCAGCAGGAGTATATCCGTGACATTCGTAAGTCGTCGGAAGACCTGAAAAACATCATCGACGCAATCATCGATCTGTCCGCCATCGATGCTGGTGCGATGGAGTTGAAATTGGAAAAAATCGATGCCGCTGATATTCTGCAGTCGGCGGCTGAAAAACTTTCGACAACCATTGAGCGGCGTGATCTCACTTTGAACATCGAGATTGCCGAAGACGCAACCTCGTTCACCGCCGACCCCAAGCGGATCGAGCAAGTCCTGTTGAACCTGCTTTCCAATGCCATCGGATTCTCGACGCCCGGAGGCTTGGTCAAAATGGGTGTCCGGCGTACTGGCGCCAATCTGCAATTCTGGGTTTCCGACTCTGGCCGCGGAATTGATCCTGATTTCCAGAAGCAGGCGTTCGAGCGTTTCCAGTCGCGCCCCATCGCCGGTGGCCACTGTGGTCCTGGTCTTGGCTTGGCGATCGTCAAGAGTTTCGTTGAATTGCACGATGGCCAGGTCTCCTTGCTTTCGAAGATTGACCAGGGCACCACAGTTCTGTTTACGCTCCCAATCGAGGGCCCGCATTCGCAGGGGCTCTCCCATGGTACTGTTTCTGATGCCCGCAAGTTCGCCTGAAGACAATTCATTCACTCTGACGCGGCAGCTTCACTCACCAGAGGCACTCGAGGAGCTGGCAGCTGAACTTTCGCTCGTTGCAATTTCTGGAACGGCAATATTACTATCTGGCGAGCTTGGTTCTGGAAAATCAACATTCGCGCGGGCTTTCATTCAAGCGCTCTCATTGCATGGAAGGGAATTCGATATTCCCAGCCCGACATTCACCCTGGTGCAGACTTATGACGAGTTGCGAATACCAGCCGTACACGCCGACCTCTATCGCATAGGCTCGAAGGCCGAAATCGACGAACTTGGATTAGACGATCTTATCCAAAATCATGTCTTGCTTATCGAATGGCCAGATCGACTTGGGCCAGTATCATGGCAAAATTTCCTGACAATTGACATTTCGGGAAAGGGCCAAACGCGCAATCTGCGAATGTCTGGACAGGGTACATGGGCAGCGGCACTTCAACGCAATGCGGCGATCAGGACGTTCATCGAAAGTACCGAATGGGCGGGGGCTTCGCGGATATTTTTCGAAGGCGATGCCTCGTTTCGCCGGTATGAAACTCTGCATCGGGGCAAGGCCCGCGTCATCCTGATGGATATGCCGGCAAGGCCAGATGGGCCGCCGGTCAAAGACGGCAAGCCCTACAGCGCCGTGGCTCATCTGGCCGAAGACATCCGCGCCGTAATCGCCGTCAACCGGCAACTTTGCAAGATGGGATACAGTGCTCCACATACTTACGCGTTCGACCTATCTGGTGGTCTGGCGATTGTCGAGGATCTTGGCCGCGATGTATTCGGAAAAAAGATTCGGCAGGGCGAGCACATGCGTGAGCCCATGAAGGCTGCGGTTGAAGTTCTCGCCCACATGGCAAAACACAACTGGCCCGGCGCCGTTCCGGTTGGCGATGGACTTATCCATCATGTTCCGGAGTATGACGAGAACGCCCAGCTCATCGAAGTCGATCTCCTGCCAACGTGGTTCTGGCCGCATACGCACGGCAATCACGTACCGGAGATGGTCCGTCTAAATTTTGCTCAGCTTTGGTCCGGCGCCCTGTCATCGACGAGGCCACGAAAACCGGTGTGGACATTGCGCGACTATCACTCGCCAAATCTTCTGTGGTTGCCCGATCGTATCGGGCTGCGCCGTGTCGGCATTATCGACACGCAGGATTGCGTGCTGGGGCACCCGGCCTATGATCTCGCATCCATGCTGCAGGACGCCCGCGTCGACATCGCCTTTGACTGGGCGGACGAGTTATACGAGTATTATTGTCAGTTGCGATCCACCGGCGCGGGATTTGATCGCGCCGAATTCACCGCCGCCTACGCCGTGCTTGGTGCCCAACGCGCTACAAAGATTCTCGGCATCTTTGCCCGTCTGTCAAAACGCGACGGTAAACACGGATACCTGAAACATATCCCCAGGGTTTCACGCTATCTCGAGCGGAACCTCCGGCATCCAGTTCTGCACCGCATGAGACAATGGTTCGAAACCCAATTACCGGGCGCCCTAAAGGTCGGGCAATCATGAAACTTGCTGGCCCGGCCGCGATGGTGCTGGCTGCGGGGTATGGCCAGCGCATGCGGCCACTCACTGACACGCGCCCCAAGCCGCTGATTGAAGTTCGCGGCAAACCATTGATCGATTACGGCCTGGACCGTCTGCGGGCGGCAGGCGTCAGCAAGATTGTCATCAACGTTCACTATCTGTCAGAACAGATCGAGGCCTGGGCACAGCAGCGCAAGGCGATACACATTGAAATTTCCGATGAGCGCCAGGAACTTCTCGATACCGGCGGCGGCGTCGCCAAGGCCCTCCCACTATTGGGCGATGCACCCTTTCTGGTGATAAACAGCGACAGCATCTGGATCGATGGTGCTGAGCCAGCACTCGGGCGTCTGCTGCATACCTGGAACGATACGGCCATGGACTGCCTGCTGCTTCTTTGTCATCTTGACAGGACAGTGGGATACGATGGCAGAGGTGACTTTGTTTTGAGCGATGACGGCCGGGTGGCGCGGCGCACGTCGAGTGATGCTGGTGCCATGGTCTATAGCGGAGCCTATCTGGTGCATCCGCGCTTGTTTCAGCATGCACCATCCGGCAAATTCTCGATGAATGTGTTATGGGATATGGCGATCAGGGAAGGCCGGCTGTCCGGTATCGCGCACACTGGAAAATGGATTCATGTCGGCACACCAGACGCCATCGCCAAAGCTGAACGGGCGTTGGCGGAGTAACAGCAGATGAAAACCCGCCGCCCACGGGTCTTCACGATTGCGGCGGATCAGCCGTTTCTTGAAATTCTGGCGCGTTCCGTGCTCAACGGATTTCCCCGCGACGGGCTTGCAACATCATCGCCGATGGATCTTGCACGCGCGACAATCCTGGTGCCGACCAGGCGCGCGGCGCGCGACCTTGAGCGCATTTTTTTTGAAGTTAACGGTGGAACAAGTCTCCTGCTGCCGCGCATCAGGCCGATCGGAGATGTCGATGAGGACCTGTTTGAAGGCACATCATCCCCCGCCTCACTGACCGAGGCAACGCTGCCCGAGGCGATTTCGCCAATCGGGCGGGATTTGATCCTGATCGATATGATCGGGGAATGGGCCAGGGACAATCCTCAGGAGCGCCTGGCGCTGGAAATTGTTGCGTCACCCGTCCAGTCGGTGGCACTGGCAGCATCGCTTGCCGGATTTCTTGACAGCCTCGAAACCGAGGATATCGATCCCGCGCGCATTGCCGATCTCTATGGCATCGAGGCGGCGCGGCATCGCGAGGCGATCCTCGGGTTTCTTGCTCTCATTCGTGAAAAACTTCCGCACCGGCT
>JANLWG010000407.1:0-2844 GCA_031364405.1 Hyphomicrobiales bacterium | reverse complement strand
GGCCTGATCGAGGCCTATCATGAAGTGGCGCGCCGGCTCGGCATCATCGCCGTCAACGAACAGCCCGAACGCTCGAAACCAAAACTGGTGAAGACCGATACCTGATGAAAGCCCGCATCAAAGTCACCCTGAAAAAAGGCGTCCTCGATCCCCAAGGCAAAGCCATCGAAGGGGCACTGGAACACTTGGGCTTTGGTGGCGTCGAACACGTGCGCCAAGGCAAATATTTCGAAATCGATTTGGCCGAAACCGACAAGGCCAAGGCGATGACCGAGGCCAAAGCCATGTGCGAGAAGCTGATCGCCAATACGGTGATCGAGAATTACGATATCGAACTGGCATAGTGCTGATGGAACATGATCTCAAAAACATCCCCGTGCGCGAAGTGCTGCCGGGTTTTCGCGGCCAGTTCATTCATTCAGACGCGATGACCTTGGTCTACTGGAGCATCGATCCCGACAAGGGCATCCCCACCCACTCACACCCCCACGAGCAAGTGGTAAATGTGCTGGAAGGCGAGCTTGAACTCATCGTCGCAGGCACCCGCCATGTCCTCCGCCCCGGCCAAATCTACGCCATTCCGGGCCACGTCGAGCATTCCGCAAGAGCGCTGACACCAGTGCGCGTCCTCGATGTCTTCACCCCGGTACGCGAGGACTACCGCTGATCCCGGCGCTGACAAGAAAGATTTTCGATTCGCGCCGTCTTGGGATATGGACGCCGGGACATTCATTGCCAACCGCGAGCCTCCCATGAAATCCGCCGTCGTCTTCCCCGGCCTCAATCGCCACCCCACTACCCTCATGCTGAGGTGCTCGCCGCAGGCGAGCCTCGAAGCATCGGCAGCGGGCTCGACCTCGACAGACCCTTCGAGGCCCGCGCACGGCGCGGGCACCTCAGGGTGAGGAGTTAATATGAAATCCACCGTCGTCGTCTTCCCCGGCCTCAACCGCGAAACTGACATGATGATGGCGCTTGAGGCTGTCACTGGTGTCAAGCCGTTGAGTGTCTGGCACACCGATGCGGAATTGCCCAAGGCCGATCTCGTGGTCATTCCCGGCGGATTTTCCTATGGCGATTATCTGCGCTGCGGCGCCATCGCGGCGCGCTCGCCCATCATGTCGGATATTCGCGCCAAGGCCATGAAGGGACTCAAGGTTTTGGGCGTCTGCAATGGCTTTCAGATCATCACCGAGGCGGGCCTGCTGCCGGGTGCGCTGGTGCGCAATTCGGGGCTGCGTTTTGTCTGCCGCCAAGTGAAGCTGAAGATCGAAAACAACCGCACCTATTTCACCAACAAGATGCAACAGGGCGCCATCGTCTCCTGCCCGGTGGCCCATGGCGAAGGCAATTATATCTGCGATGAGGAAACCTTGAAGCGCCTCGAGGGCGATGGCCTGGTGGTATTCCGTTACGCCGACGGCACCAACCCCAACGGCGCCATCAACGATATCGCCGGCATCGTCAACACAACCGGCAACGTCATCGGCATGATGCCGCACCCCGAAAACATGATCGAACCCCTGCACGGCAAAACCGACTGCCGGCCGCTGTTCGAAAGCCTGCTGGCGGCGTGAGCACTGCTAAGCCCACGCTATATGGTGCAAGCTATAGCGTCTATGTGCGCACCGTCATAATGGCGCTCGCCGCCAAGGGAATCGACTATCGCCACGAGCCAGTCGACATTTTCGCCGATGCAGGTGTCCCCCAGGATTATCTCGCAATTCATCCCTTTGGAAAAATACCGGTATTGCGCCATCGCGATTTCACGCTTTACGAAACCATTGCCATTACCCGCTACATTGACGAGGCCTTCGACGGACCGTCCCTTCAACCAGCCGCCCCCGGGCAGCGGGCGCGGATGACCCAGATCATGTGCATGGCCGATGCCTACGGTTATCGACCCATGGTCTGGGATGTCTATGTCGAGCGCTCGTCAAAACCCAAACGCAGCGAACCGCCCGACGAGCAACGCATCGCCGCGGCCATTCCCCGTGTGAATACTTTCCTGAATTCCTTGAACAATGCGATCGCGCCGGGCCCCTGGTTCCTCGGCACCGGCCCAACGTTGGCGGATTTTCATGTGGCGCCCATGTTTGGCTATTTCCTGTTGACTCCCGAGGGCCTTGATTTGATCGCGCAGTTTCCCCGCCTTGAAGCGTGGTGGAAACATGTAGCGGCATCAAACTTGTGGATTTCTGCCGTGGCTTAGGGCCTGCTGGCCGATTAAACTCTTGTGCCAAGGGAATACCACGCGATGGAGGTTGCCATGTCCGACTATTATGATCTCGGTTCTTACAGCCGGCCGGTCACCACCGCCTCGGCGGAAACCCAGCTGTGGTTCGACCGTGGCCTGTTGTGGTGCTACGGCTACAATCATGAAGAAGCGGTGCGCTGTTTTCAGAAAGCGGCCTCTCACGATCCCTCCTGCGCCATGGCTCACTGGGGCATCGCCTATGCGGCGGGACCAAATTATAACAAGCAATGGATCGCCTTCGACCCTGTCGATCTGCGGAAATCCCTCAACCTTGCTTGTGATGCCACCAGGCAGGCGCTGGCCCTCGTTGATCGCGCCAGCCCGGTCGAGCAGGCCCTGATCCGCCCGCTGGCCCGGCGTTATCCCATCAATCAACCAGACATGGTAACGCCGATCTGGAACGATGACTATGCCGCCGCCATGCGCGAGGTCTACCGCACCCATAAGGACGATCTCGACGTGGCCGCCCTGTTCGCCGAGGCGATCATGAACCGCACCCCCTGGCAATTGTGGGATATCAAGGCCGGAAAGCCAGCCGATGGCGCTGATACCGCCGAGGCCATCGCTGTGCTGGAGCGGGCCATGGC
>JANLWG010000397.1:0-3308 GCA_031364405.1 Hyphomicrobiales bacterium | reverse complement strand
CGCCTTTTTTCAGGGTGACTTTGATGCGGGCTTTCATCAGGTATCGGTCTTCACCAGTTTTGGTTTCGAGCGTTCGGGCTGTTCGTTGACGGCGATGATGCCGAGCCGGCGCGCCACTTCATGATAGGCCTCGATCAGGCCACCCATGTCGCGGCGGAACAGATCCTTGTCGAGCTTGTTGTTGGTCTTGATGTCCCACAGGCGGCAGCTGTCGGGGCTGATCTCGTCGGCCAGCACGATGCGCATCATGTCGTTTTCATAGAGTCTGCCGAATTCGATTTTGAAATCGACGAGCTTGATGCCGATGCCAAGAAACAGGCCGGTCATGAAATCATTGATGCGGATAGCCATGTGCATCATGTCGTCGATTTCCTGGGGGCCGGCCCAGTTGAACGCGGTGATATGCTCTTCCGACACCATCGGATCGCCGAGTTGGTCGTTCTTGTAGTAGAATTCGATGATCGAGCGGGGAAGGGGGGTGCCCTCCTCAAGCCCCAAACGCTTGGCCAGCGAGCCCGCCGCCACATTGCGCACGACGACTTCAAGCGGAATGATCTCGACTTCGCGGACCAGCTGCTCGCGCATGTTGAGGGTGCGGATGAAATGGGTAGGCAGGCCGAGCTCATTGAGCCTGGAAAAAATATATTCGGAGATGCGCTGGTTCAAAACACCTTTGCCGTCGATCACGGCTTTCTTTTGGGCATTGAACGCGGTGGCGTCATCCTTGTAGTGAACAATGACAGTGCCGGGTTCGGGGCCTTCGTAGAGGATCTTGGCTTTGCCTTCGTAGATTCGGGTGCGCCGGCTGCTCATTTGAATAATCCTCAATCTAACCCCTCAACGGCCTTCCCACACTAGACCTGGAAGGGTAGTCACACCACACATATGTCCCCGATCGGCGCGAGTCGACAGGTGGCGCGCGAACCGCGGGCTCATACAGGATTTTGCTGCGGCGCACAACGGGCAAGAACCATTGATTTGGCCCGGTGCACTGGCTATTTCAATAGCAACGCCTTTCAACAGGAGAATTGCATGACCACCTTCGACAAGCGCGAGGAAGGCTTCGAAAAGAAATTTGCCCTTGACGAGGAATTGCGCTTCAAGGCGATGGCCCGGCGCAACAAGCTTCTGGGCCTGTGGGCCGCTGAAAAACTTGGGCTTTCCGGCGCTGCGGCGGATGACTATGCCAAGTCGGTGGTTCGGGTTGATTTCGAAGAAGCGGGTGAAGAGGACGTTTTCCGCAAGGTGCGAGCGGATTTCGATGCCAAGAAGGTGGACCAGTCTGACCACCAGATTCGCCGCACCATGGACGAATTGATGCAGACGGCAGTCGGCCAGCTTAAGGCCGGTATCTAAGTGCCGGCCTCCCATTTCGACCTGAAGTCGCGGCTGGCGACCGCCAAGCCATTCCTGTTTTCCTGGATGTCGATCCCCAGTGCGGGGCTTGCCGGCCAGATGGCGAGACTGCCGATCGAGGGGGTCTGCCTCGACATGCAGCATGGCATGATCGGATTTTCCGATGTGGTGCCGATGATTGCGGCGATCAATGCGGCAGGCCGTCCGGCCATTGTGCGCTGCCGGTGGAACGATCCAGGCCTGGTAGGCCAGGCGCTCGATGCCGGGGCCACGGCGGTGATCGCCCCCATGGTCAACAGCCGGGCCGAAGCGGAATTGCTGGTCAAGGCGGCGAAATATCCCCCCATCGGCGGGCGGAGCTGGGGCGGCTACACGGCACTCCAGGCTTCGGGATTGCAGCCTGGTGAATATCTCAAGCAGGCCAACCGGCTGACCCAGGTTTTCGCCATGGTGGAGACGGTGGCAGCGCTAGAGCGGGTTGAGGAGATTGCGGCGACGCCTGGTCTCGATGGGCTGTTTGTAGGCCCTTCCGATTTGTCGATCACCCTCTCCAACGGTGCTGGCATCGACAAGACCGGACCGCGCACCCTTGAAGCAATGACGCGCATTGCAGCGGCCGCCAAGGCCAACGGCCTCGTCGCGGGTGCGTTTGGCGGCAATGCCGACGTCATCCGCGCCTACCTGAAACTTGGCTATGGTTTCATTGCCGCCGGGGTTGATGTCGATCTGTTGCAGGCGGGCGCGGCGGCCTTGGTCAGTGCGGTAAACGAGATTTGACGGCCCGGTACTTTCGGGTGAAAGTTCCTCGATGATGGATCACGCGACACCGCTCCCAAGCGAAATCGGCGGCATTCTCGACCGGCTGGCGGACATTGCGCTGAGCGCTGGCCCCATCGCCGCGCAGACCGACAAGTATTTCACCAACACCAGCCGCATCGTGGCGGCCCATGGCGATGCGGAAGTGACGTTCGCGATATTCATGCGGCGGCGCGTGGTGGCCGCACTTGAGCCGACCATCCGGCTGGTCAAGCGGTTCGTGCCCGAAGCGCGGACCAAGCGCTTCTATCAGGAAGGCGATATCGTTCCTTCCGAAAGCAAGATGCTGGAGATTACCGGATCGATGGCCAGGCTTTCGGAAATCGAAACGCTGCTTTTGCAAAAGACCGGCTTTCCCTGTGTCTCCGCCAACAATGCCTATGAGATGTGCCGCGCCATGCCCGCTGCCGGCTTCATGGACATGCATGCCAGGCACGGCAGCGGGGCGGAAATGAATATTCTCGCGGCCTATGGCGCGGCGGTGGGCAGCATGGCGGCAAAGCGTGCTGATCCATCGGTCAAGGGGTTCGTTGGCTCCTCGCAGGATTTGACCGCGCCGTTTTTTGGTTCGCCAAGCGGCGTTGGCACCATGCCGCATGCGCTGGTGGGTTATGCGGGCGGTGATGTTCTGGCGGCCATGAAGCTGTTTGCCCAGACCATTCCCGATGCAATGACTTTGGTGGCGCTGGTTGATTATACCGGCGAGGAAGTGACCGACTCGCTGCGCTGCGCCCGCTGGTTCTACGATGAAGAAAAACTGCAGGATCGCGGCAAGTCTTTCGGCATCAGGCTCGACACGCACGGCGGACGTTTTGCCGAAGGGCTCGACTACGAAAAATCGGTTGATACCGTCGGTCATTGGCTGGGTGTGCACGGTGAATACAACATCGTCGAGCAGGTACTCGGCGGGCGGGCGTTTCAGCTCGATCCCAATAACATTCTTGTCGACAAGGTGCGCCGGATTCTGTTCGGCAAGGGTGTTTCGGTGGCGGCGATCATCCATGTGCGGCAAGCGCTTGACCGCGCCGCTTTCAAGAGTGCGACCATTGTCGGGTCGTCTGGTTTTGATTCGCAGAAGTGCCAGATCATGGGGGCGGCGCGGGCGCCGCTCGATATGGTCGGCACCGGCAGTTTTT
>JANLWG010000391.1:0-2221 GCA_031364405.1 Hyphomicrobiales bacterium | reverse complement strand
CTGGTCATAGGCGGTGAACGTCGCCCCGCCGGTTTCCGCCAGAACCTTGGTGATCGCTGCCGTCAGCGACGTCTTGCCATGGTCAACATGGCCAATCGTGCCAATGTTGCAATGCGGCTTGTCGCGTTTGAATTTCTCTTTGGCCATGGCCGTAAAACCTCTTCTTATCTCTTACCGGTCCACCTTCGCCTTCGGGCTCCGGCGCGACAGCCTTCGCTGTCAGTTCGTTCCTGGCTTGCCAAGCCGAACCCCAGACTAGATCCGGGGGAAGGCTGGAGCGGGTGAAGGGAATCGAACCCTCGTATTCAGCTTGGAAGGCTGCTGCTCTACCATTGAGCTACACCCGCTTTCAGGTATCAGAAGTCCGGTATCAAGCGCCAAAAGACCCAATGATACCCGACACCTAACTCCTGCACCCTTGACACCTGACCCCTGACACCCGACACCTGATGGTGGGGGAGGTAGGACTCGAACCTACGAAGGCGAAGCCAGCGGATTTACAGTCCGCCCCCTTTGCCACTCGGGACACTCCCCCGAATCGCCCGCCAGAAGTGGGCAAACCGTTGCTTGAGCCAAACGCCAATAAGCCCGGCTTTGAAGGCCGGACCCCTGAGTGCGGCGGTTTATGCTTGGGTTGTGAACCCAAGTCAAGGGAATGGTTGCTGCTTAATCGCCCAGCAGCAAGCGCCACGCCAGCAACAACAGCCAATCTCCGCCGGTGCTTCATGTGGAACAGTCATTCATCACTATAAGATATTGAAATAAAGAGAAAAGTTAAATTATACGGTACATATGGCCAAAACCATTGACCCGGCCCCCGTCCCGCGCTTCCCTGCGCACATGGAACTTATTACCACCACCGAATCGCTCTCCCGGCTTTGCCGCGATCTGGCGGATGATAGCTTCATCGCCGTCGACACCGAATTCATGCGTGAGACAACTTATTGGCCGATCCTTTGCCTGATCCAGTTGGCGGGGGAAAAACACCATGGTCTGATCGATCCGATGGCCAAGGGCCTGGACCTCGCACCATTCTTTGAGCTGATGAATAATGCCAATGTCCTCAAGGTGTTTCATGCGGCCAGGCAGGATATTGAAATCATGGTGCATCGCTCAGGCGTGGTGCCGCATCCGGTTTTCGATACCCAGGTTGCCGCCATGGTCTGTGGCTTTGGCGATCAGGTGGGTTACGAGGCCATCGTGCGCAAGCTCGCCAAGGTGCAGATCGATAAATCCTCCCGCTTTACCGATTGGTCCAGGCGCCCGCTGACCGAGAAACAGCTGGCCTACGCGCTCTCCGATGTCACTCACTTGCGTGTCGTTTACGAAAAGCTCAAGGCCGAACTCGACAAGACCGGGCGCGAACCGTGGCTGCGTGAAGAGATGAATATTCTGACCAACCCCGCCACTTATCGCACCGAACCACTCGATGCCTGGAAACGCATCAAGGTGAGATTGAAGACCAAGAAGCAAATGGCGGTGCTGCTGGCGGTTGCCGCCTGGCGCGAACGTGAGGCCCAGGACAAGGACGTGCCGCGCGCCCGGGTGATCAAGGACGATGCGGTATCAGAGATCGCCGTGCAAACCCCGCAAACGCGCGAGGCTTTGACTCAGCTCCGCGCCCTACCCCGCGGGCTTGCCACATCGCGCATCGGCGATGCCATACTAAAAGCCGTAGCCGAGGGACTGGCGCTCGATTCCAAATCGCTGCCTCACATGGATATGGGCCGCGATGAGGGTTCCGAGCAGACCCAGGCCGCGATGGAAATCCTCAAGCTAGCGCTCAAGGTTGTCTGCGAAGGTGAGCACCTGGCGCCAAAACTCGTCGCCAACACCTCCGACATCGAGGCTGTGGCCGAAGACGACAATGCCGACGTGCCGTTGCTGCACGGCTGGCGCCGTGAAGTGTTCGGCAATCTCGCGCTTGATCTCAAACACGGCCGCGCCGTCATCGGCTTCAAGGACGGCCGCGTGCGCATCATGGCTATGCCGGTTGAACCGGTTAAGGCTGCGGCAGAGTAGGTAGCGGATCAGTCTGACTTTCCGCTTTTGACCGATGCTGTCGAAAAAGGGCTTGAACCTGCGGGCGAATACTGATTCCGTTGGTATGACGGAATTGGTGTTTGGAGGCGGCAATGATGGGTCGGCGGGATCGGGATCAGGCGAGTTTGTTCTACGACTTCAACCTTGATGATGTAATCCCTGAGAACCACTTGCTGCG
>JANLWG010000378.1:0-4854 GCA_031364405.1 Hyphomicrobiales bacterium | reverse complement strand
GTCGCTGGTTGGCATGCTCGCCGGCGCCTTCACGATGATGTTCTGGCTGCAACGCGACAACGCCCTCAGCTGACAAAAGTCTCAGTTGCGCTGCACCATGGGGCATGCTTGCATCGCCCGATGAAGCAGCGCGACAACCCCTGGCTTTTCCGCACTTATGCCGGCCACTCCAACGCGGCCGGCTCGAATAATCTGTTCCGCAATAATCTGGCGAAAGGCCAGACCGGCCTGTCGATCGCCTTCGATCTGCCGACCCAAACCGGTTATGACGCCGACCATGTGCTGGCGCGCGGCGAAGTGGGCAAGGTGGGGGTTCCGGTTTCCCACATCGGCGACATGCGCACGCTCTTCGAGGGCTTGCCGCTGGCCCAGATGAACACCTCGATGACCATCAACGCGACCGCCGCCTGGCTGCTGGCGCTTTATGTGGCGGTGGCCGACGAGCAGGGCAGCCCGCGAAACACTTTGTCGGGCACCACCCAGAACGACATCATCAAGGAATATCTCTCCCGCGGCACCCACGTGTTTCCGCCCAAGCCGTCAATCAAGCTGATTACCGACACGATCAGCTTCTCGGCCAGGGAACTGCCGAAGTGGAATCCGGTCAATATCTGCTCCTACCATCTGCAGGAGGCGGGTGCGACGCCGGTGCAGGAACTGGCCTTTGCCTTTGCCACCGCTTTTGCCGTGCTCGACGCGGTGAAGGCCTCGGGCGAGGTGAGTGAAGAAGACTTTCCGCAGATCGTCGGGCGCATGTCGTTCTTCGTCAATGCCGGCATCAGGTTTGTCACCGAGATGTGCAAGATGCGGGCCTTCACTGAGTTATGGGACGAGGCTTGCAAGGGGCGCTACGGCGTCATCGACGAGAAACTGCGGCGCTTCCGTTATGGCGTGCAGGTGAACTCGCTGGGTCTGACCGAGCAGCAGCCGGAGAACAATGTCACTCGCATCCTCCTTGAAATGCTCGCTGTGGTGCTGTCGAAGAACGCCCGCGCCCGCGCCGTGCAATTGCCCGCCTGGAACGAGGCGTTGGGATTGCCCAGGCCCTGGGACCAGCAATGGTCGCTGCGCATGCAGCAGATCGTCGCCTATGAGACCGATCTTCTCGACCATGGCGATATCTTCGATGGTTCAAAGGAGATCGAGGCCAAGGTCGAGGCGTTGAAGGCCGAAGCCACGGCTGAACTGAAGCGGGTGATCAAGCTTGGCGGCTCCACCTCGACGGCAGCCATCGACTACATGAAGCGGGCGCTGGTGCAATCAAACACCGCAAGGCTCAAGGCCATCGAGGCGGGCGAGACCACGGTTGTCGGGGTCAACGCCTTCACCACCACGGAGGTGTCGCCATTGTCGGTCAATGAGGCTGGCAATATCCTCACGGTGAAAGATGATGTCGAACAGGACCAGATCGAGCGCCTGAAGGCATGGCGTGGCGGCCGCGACGCAAAGGCCGTCAAGGCAGCACTTGCAGCCCTCGGGCTTGCCGCAAGCGAGGGCCGCAATATCATGGAACCCTCGATTGCCTGCGCCAGGGTGGGTGTCACTACTGGCGAATGGGGCGAGACACTGCGTCGGGTTTTCGGTGAATACCGCGCCCCCACCGGCGTCCATCTGGTGATGCGCGGCGATCATCCGCCATCGCTTGAAGCCCTTCGCGCCCGTGTCAGGCGATTGGCGCAAGTCCTTGGCGGGACTCCCAAATTCCTGATGGGCAAGCCCGGCCTCGATGGCCATTCCAATGGTGCTGAACAGATCGCCGTGCGCGCCGCCGATGTCGGACTTGAAGTAATCTATGAAGGCATTCGCCTGACACCTGAACAACTTGTGAAATCGGTTGAACAGCGAGAGGTCCATATTCTCGGCCTCTCCATCCTGTCGGGCAGCCATGTGCAATTGGTGCGCGAAGTGATGAACCGGCTGCGGACGGCGGGGCTGGGTGCGCTGCCGGTGGTAGTCGGCGGCATCATTCCCGCCGGCGACGTGCTGGTGCTGAAACAGCTGGGCGTGGCCGCGGTTTATACGCCCAAGGATTTCGATTTGAACACCATCATGTCGGATCTCGTGGGGCTCATCGAAAAGCGAACAGGCGAGCGCGCCGCGTGAGGCGCTACCGGACGGTGAAAAGCGAAACGGGTTTCAGCTGCTCGCCGCGACACAATTCCCGATAAGATAGGATGACTTGCATTTTTCCGGTTTTACCAAAGATTCCGGTCGGTCAATCGAGTTAACCAGACCTGTATTCTCAAGGTCTTTAGGGAGGAGGTTATAGGGGCCATGCGCTGCCCTTGATTTCATCAGGTCCATGAGCGACTGATTGATCCCCATCAAATCGAAATAGTTCCGAATCCGCTGTTCAATTGGAAGACCGGCGGCATTGCTCACAAAGGACTCAGGATCACCGATCAAGGCCGGCGTCATCCAACCGGCCAGCCGCCGGGCGCCACTGGCGAGCACAAAAATGCAGGACCAACTGCAATCGCCATAGTGCAGAAGAAATCCCTTGTAGATATTGCTTGCCGGAGACTTCGCCAAGCAGCCGGGAGTTTCCGGACCGCAGCGGATATATTCCGTACTCGCCACCGCGACCTCCAGGCCGCGGGCACGAATCAATTTTCCGATCTCAAGCGCCGCATCGAAATCTCCGCCATCAGAATCGAGAATGACGGGAAGCCTCTGGTCGCCGATCTTGTTCAGCACTTCGCGAAACAGCGCCGGAGTCTCGCTGGTGATTGTACCTTCGGCGGCAATCCATTGAGGGCAAAGCGGTTCACAATTGCTGCCGAGACTTCTGACGACAACCACTGTCATCGGGTTTGCGACGATTGCTTCAAGCTTCTTGCCGTCATCCTTCTTTGATTTCGCAGTGCCCGCTGCCTGCGCCGGCGGTTCCACCAGCACGCAATGATCAGCCGGCGGTGTTGCCTTGCACAGACTGGGTTGGACAAGTGTCGAGGCATCCAATCCATCAGTGGTTAACTTGAGTGCGGCCAACTCCGTGGTTTCAAGCCGGAATATCGATGACGGCGGCGCCTTGTCCATCAACTCCACCATGCGGCTGTCGACGCCCATCGAGGTCAGATAATCCCGCAGTTTCTTCAGGTAGGATTTGCCGAGCTTGGTGGTGGTGACGTCTTTCATTCTCTTGCGGCCAACCACCGTTCTGACGACTTCCTTTTTCTTGCCGTTGACGATCTTGTAGCGGATCCGGTAGGTGAGCCGCTCCATGACCTGGGTAGCAATGCCCTGATGCACGCCGACGTAGCTGTTTGCCGCCGCCAGCCGCCTTTGGCCCGATGCCAGAATAAACGGACAGGCGGAAGCGCAATAACCGTGATAGGAAAACACCAGGCCGCGATAGACGTTGCCCTGTTCCTTCGGCAGCTTGCACGCCTTGTCGCCGGGCCGGCAGCCCGACGCCAGCGTCCAGCCCACCGCCACGTCGAGCTTTCTGGCGCGGATCATCTTGCCGATGGCCATTGCGCTGTCGATGGCGCCACCGGGCGAGGTGATAATCACCGGCAACCGCCGCTTGCCGGCCAGTTTCAGAACCTTGGTGAAAAGTGCGGGCGTCTGCTCGGTAATCCGCCCCTCGGCCGCAATCCACTGGGGGCAATTGGGCTCGCAGCCCGGAGCACTGCTGCGCATGATAACCACGGTCATCGGCGGATCGGAGGGTGCGGCCGGCTTCTTTTCTTTTTTCTTGCTTGCAGCCTCGGCCGGACCCAACACCAGAGCGAGTGCCAGCAGCACGACGAGGCATCCTGCCAGCAGCGAACAGCCGATCCCGCGGATCTCCAAGCCCATGCACGCTCCAGCCCCGGCGAAGTGAAGCCGCAGCATCCGCGCGCCCGGCTGAAAGGTCAAGATCGGATGGGGGAAGCGCCAAGACTCTCAATTCTCATCTTACCCGCGCTTGACGCGGGTATCTTCGGTGAATGGAAAAGATGACCGGGTCATGCCCGGTCATGATGAGTGAGGAGTAATTCAATCAAGAATGGGAAGACTCCAAGGCGAGAAGAAACGACCCGGCTCGGAGCATCGGGCCCCAACCCTCTCCCGCTTCGCGGGCGAGGGAAGGATCGGTTGCAGCCTTGTCGCGCGCGGTGTCATTGCTCCGTAGGCGGATGGATTTCTTCCGGGCGGTCGCTGAGGCTGAAGCCCCTGCTGTTCCAGAAACGGTAGACGACGGGGCCGAGAAAGTTTTCCTCCGGAATATAGCCGACCGCATCCAGATAGCGGCTGTCCTGAGTGCAGCAGCTAGCTTACTATTGAACGCAAAACTGTCATGCACAATTTCCATGTGCATGACAGAACATTTTGTCGCCAACATAGTTGGCTCTAACTTGCGCTGCCAATTGCACTACTTATTTAGTGCCGCTACCGTTTTTGGTTGGATCGACCAACTTGTATTTTTGGCCAGAGTGTGGTGTCGGCGGCATAGGTTCATTCTTTGTCACAGTCCTCTCTGCGCCCGTGGATCCGCCACGTGGTCCAATAATTTCGTATTGGCCAGATTTCGGAGCGGTGGCGCCCGGTTTGAGTGTTTTGGTCATAACAAGTTTTCCTTTTCAGTTCAGAAACACACAAAATGCGTGTTCTCGAAATGTACTATCTGATTCGAGAATTATTGACAATGTTCTACTTTACTGGAATATTGTTCTATGCTTAGAATTGATCTCAAACTGATTCTCGACGAATTTGGACTCACCCAGGTTGAACTCGCGCGGCTGGTCGGCGTGACTCCTCGTGCTGTCAACATGTGGATGCAGGGTGACAGAGAAATTCCCGGGCCGGTTGAAGCATATTTGAGGCTGTTCACCGCGTTGCCAACAGCAATGAGGGCATCTGAGCGAG
>JANLWG010000348.1:0-11147 GCA_031364405.1 Hyphomicrobiales bacterium | reverse complement strand
TATCGATATGGATTTTCTTCGAACCCGGCGAGAAGGCATTGATCCGGCCGGTGATGCGGTCATCGAAGCGCGCACCCACGCAGATCATCACGTCGCAATCATGCATGGCCATGTTGGCTTCGTAGGTGCCGTGCATGCCCAGCATGCCGAGCCAGTTTTTGCCCGCCGCCGGATAGGCCCCCAGTCCCATCAGGGTGGAGGTGATCGGAATATTGGTCATCGCCACGAACTCGCGCAGCAACTTCGACGCGGTGACACCGGAATTGATGACGCCGCCCCCGGTGTAGAAGATCGGCCGCTTGGCCGTGGCAATCAAATCCACCGCGGCGCGGATGGCGTTCTGGTCCGGCTTCACCCGTGGCCTGTAAGTCTTGTGCTCGATATTCTTGGGGCCCACGTATCTGCCCTTGGCGAACTGCACATCCTTCGGAATGTCGACGACCACGGGGCCGGGCCGCCCATGGGTCGCCACATAGAAGGCCTCGTGCATGATGCGGGCAAGATCGTTCACATCCTTCACCAGATAATTATGCTTGGTGCAGGGCCTAGTGATGCCGACCGTATCGCACTCCTGGAAGGCGTCATTGCCAATGAGATGGGTTGGCACCTGGCCGGTGAGGCAGACCATGGGTATCGAATCCATCAGCGCATCGGTCAGGCCGGTCACTGCATTGGTGGCACCGGGCCCCGAAGTAACCAGCACCACGCCGCATTTGCCGGTGGAGCGGGCATAACCCTCCGCCGCATGGGTGGCGCCCTGCTCGTGGCGGACCAGAATGTGCTTGACCTTGTCCTGCTGAAAAATCTCGTCATAGATCGGCAGCACCGCACCGCCGGGATAGCCGAACACATGTTCAACCCCCTGGTCGGCCAGCGCCTTCAGCACGATCTCGGCACCCGTCATTTCGCCCGTAGCCATGTCAGCCCTCTTGTCCTTGGTCCACTACCGTCAAACACACGTTATCATTTCAGGCAATAAAAAAGGCCCCCGGGGGAGCCTGTTTTCGCGCAACACCGTAATCCAGGAGGCCTTAAGCCTCCCCGGCGCTGCGCGATCCTACTACGAGAATAGTGTTCATGGGCAAAGTTTGTACGTGGGCGGAGGAAAAAGGTCAAGGGTATTTCCAGTGGAATGGTTGAGAGAAACCCGGCCCACTCCAAGCCGCGCGCACCAATACCGCGTTACCCGGGTTTGTGATATGACCCAATCCATTCAGGGTTGATGACCATGGAAAAGGACGAAGCAGTTCCTCATCTCAGTGCAGCCCCCAGTTTCAGGCTGCAGGCGTTTGGCGTGGCCTTGGTAATACTTTCGACGATTGCTATCGCAATCGTACCTAGCCTCGCCAAACTTGCTTACGATGGTGGCAGCAACACCATGACTGTCATCACCGGCCGCAGCATTTTCTCAGTGCTGTTGACCTTCCTGCTGATCGTCGTGTTACGCCAGCCGTTCGTCATTTCCCGAAGCGCCATGCTTACCGCGTCGGCAATGGGCGTCGGTTATGCAGTCATACTATATGGTTATCTGGGTGCTGTTAACTATCTCGCCGTCAGTTTGGTGATTCTCATCTATTTTATCCACCCCCTGTTGGTGGGTTTCATCGTGATGTTACTGGGCGAGGAACGCCTGACGCTTATATCGGTCGGAGCGCTGGCCGCCGCTCTAGCCGGTCTTGGGTTGGTCATTGGCTTCTCCCTCGATAACCTCAACCTTACTGGCGTTGGGCTCGCCACTCTGGCGATGACTGTGACAGCCATTGTGATCGTCGGCAATGCCCGCGCCATGCGCAAGGCCCCCGCGCTTTCCGTCGGATTCTATATGATGCTATCGGCCGCCGCGGTGCTTGCCGTATTGTTTGCTTTGTCTGGAACATTGGCTATGCCAAATACAACACTCGCCTGGACAGGCTTCGTCGGCGTCGCCATTGCTGCCACCACCGGAACTCTCGCTTTCATGAGTGGCATGGCCTATGTCGGTGCCGCCCGCGCCGCCATGATCAGCAATCTCGAGCCGGTCATTGGAGTTATCTTTGCCATTGCAATTCTGGGTGAGAGGGTGACTCTCGTGCAAGGCATTGGCATCGCCATGGTAATCGGTGCAATATTCCTTATGGAGTGGAGCCGCTAGGGGCCCACCCCTTCATCTGCCCACGCCACCACGTCAGCTGGCGTTTGATATAGTTCCGCGTGGCGGTTTTGGCTTTCACCACGGCGTCTTCATACGCCAATTCACCCCGCAGATATGCGGCAAGTTCCGGCATACCGATGGCTTTCATCATCGGGAGCGTGGAATCGGCATCGAGCAGGGCGCGCACTTCCTCGAGCCCACCTGCCGCCAGCATCTGGTCGAAGCGGGCTTCGGCGCGGGCATATAATTCGTCACGGGCAACATCGACATGGATGTGCTCAACTTCGGCACCCGCCAGTGCCGCGCCAGACTGGGCTTCGGCTTGCCACGAGTACAAAGGCTGCCCAGTTGCTTCGATCACTTCGAGGGCGCGAATGAGGCGTTGCCGGTCATTGGGGTTGAGCCGCGCAGCAGAGTGCGGATCACGTCGGGCCAACTCGGCATGAACATCGCCGCCGAAACTCCGCCATTTTTCGCGGATGGCCGGATCGATGTACGGAACCCTGGCCAGCCCCTGCTCCAACGCCTTGAAATAAAGTCCAGTACCGCCGGTGACGACGGGGAGCAAACCTCGGTCCCAGGTATCATGCAGCGCTGCCGAGGCATCGGCGAGCCAGCGGGCCACGGAATAATGCTCCCGCCCCGAAACATGGCCATACATCAGATGCGGCGCCTGAGCCATTTCATTGGGAGAAGGTCTGGCCGACAGAATGCGCAGTTCGCGGTAAACCTGCAGGGCATCGGCATTGATGATCACCCCGCCGCGTTCACGCGCGATTTTTATGGCCAGCGCGGACTTGCCGCTGGCGGTGGGGCCTGCGATAAGCAGCGCACGTCTTGGGGGTGTAGTTATCATATGGTTTCCATTGCTGTTCTCATAGCAGCCCCGGGCTCGCATGCAATCGGTCCGCAGGTCGTCGAGATGCTGCGCGATCTCGGCGGCCCGCCGCTGCGCTGGCTGGCGCAAGGAGAGGCCGCTGAAACCGATGACTTCGAACAGCTAGCCGCATTTCGCGCCGGCATCACCAGCCTGCCCATCGACGTTAACCTGGTGCCACGCGCCGGCCGCCGCAAGCGCCTGCTCGTCGCCGACATGGATTCAACCATGATCGAACAGGAGTGCATCGACGAACTTGGTGTCGTGGCCGGCGTGGGCCACCGCATCAAGGCAATCACCGCCCGCGCAATGCGCGGCGAACTCGATTTCGTCAGCGCGCTGAAAGAACGTGTGCGCCTGCTTAAAGGGCTCGATGCCGCGGTCATCGACAATATCATCCGTGAGCGGATCACCTTTGCGCCGGGCGGCGCCACCCTGGTTGCCACCATGAAAGCCAACGGCGCTCATGCGGCGTTGGTCTCCGGCGGCTTCCGGCAATTCACTTCGCGGGTTGCAGCCCACCTGGGCTTCGACAGCAATGAAGCCAATGATCTCATTATCGACAATGGAAAATTGGTGGGCGCCGTGGCCGAACCCATTCTGGGTCAGGAAGCAAAGGTCGCAACGCTTCTGCGGTTGGCCCGCGAAATGTCAATCACCAGAGCCGATGCCATCGCCGTGGGCGACGGTGCCAACGACATTCCCATGCTGCTTAGCGCCGGCATGGGCGTCGCACTGCACGCCAAACCAAAAGTGCAGGGCGGCGTCCGCATCGCCATCAACCACGGCGACCTGACGGCACTTCTCTATCTGCAGGGCTACAGCAAAGCGCAATTTCATCTTTCTGTTTGAAATCGTTCTTATCCTGTGTCAGCCTTGGTTCACGGAGGAACCCACAATGACACTCAAGGTAATCGGCGCAGGCGTTGGCCGGACTGGTACCTATTCGCTCAAGCTCGCCCTTGAGCAGCTTGGGCTGGGGCCTTGCCATCACATGGAAGTGGTGATCAAGAACCCGTCGGTGAATATACCGATCTGGCATGCCGCGGCACGGGGCAAGCCCGACTGGAACGCCGCCTACAAGGGCTACAACAGCGCTGTCGACTGGCCCACCGCCGCCTTCTGGCGCGAGTTGATGGGTGTTTATCCGCAAGCCAAAGTGATCCTCACCGCCCGCAGTGCTGAAAACTGGTATCAGAGTTTTTCCACGACGATCTTCAAGCTGCTGGCCGGCATGGATCAGGCTCCACCGCATATGAGGCCATTCCTCGAAATGGCCAGCGCCGTGATCGCCAAAAACGGTATTTCTTTAGCTATGACACCTGACGCGATCATCAAGACCTACAATGATCATGTGGACGCCGTGAAGAAAGCGGTGCCAGCGGGGCGGCTTCTGGTTTTTGAAGTGAAAGAAGGCTGGGGACCTCTGTGCAAGTTTCTTGGGCTGCCAGTGCCGGATACGGAATTCCCGCGCTCCAACGACCAGAGAGATTTCTGGGACCGCATAAATAACGTGCCGCAATGACGGATTGACCGAAGCGGCGCCGGCTTTTACTTCTTCAGCTTGAGGGCGATGAAGCGCATCTCCGAAGACTTGCCGCCCTTGGCCACCAGCAGCAGGACCGAGTTCTTTCCGGCCTTCTCGGCTTCCGCCATGCTGGCGGAAATGTCGGCAGCACCTTTGACTTCCGTTTCACCCGCTTCGGTGATCACATCGCCAGGCGCCAGTTTCTTTTCAGCCGCTTGCCCCTCGGCTGCAACCTCGGTGACGACCGCGCCCTTCACCTCCGGGCTAATCGCATACTTGGTCCGCAGTTCGTCGGTCATCGAAGTGACTGTCATGCCAAGCGCGGTAACGACAGCGGGGGCCGCCGTATTGCCCGCGCCATCCTGCTGGGCCACCACCTTCTCGCCATCCTCAAGGCGGCCAATTTCAACAGTGACCGTCATTTCCTTACCCTTGCGGATCAACTTGACCTGAACCTTCTTGCCGATTTCGGATTCCGCCACGATGCGCGGCAGGTCCCGCATCTGGTTCACGGCGCGGCCGTCGAATTCGACGATCACATCGCCAGCCTCAATGCCGCCCTTCTCGGCGGGGCCGGTCTTGGTTGCGTCGGAAATGAGCGCACCCCGCGGATGATCAAGCCCCATGCTTTCGGCGATCTCGTCGGTCACCGACTGGATTTTAACGCCAAGCCAGCCGCGCCGCGTCTCGCCATACTTGATGATCTGGTCAACCACACCCCGCGCTGTGTTGGCGGGTACCGAGAAGCCGATACCGACCGAGCCGCCCGATGGTGAGAAGATCGCCGTGTTGATGCCGATCACTTCGCCCTTGAGGCTGAACAGCGGCCCGCCGGAATTGCCCTTGTTGATGGCGGCATCGGTCTGGATATAATCATCATAGGGGCCAGCACTGATATCGCGGTTGCGCGCCGATACGATGCCGAGCGAAACCGATCCGCCGAGGCCAAAGGGATTGCCGATAGCCACCACCCAATCGCCAATGCGCAATTGATCGCTGTTGCCGAAAGTCACGACCGGCAGAGGCCGGCCGGGCTTGACCCGCAGCACCGCGAGATCGGTCTTGGGATCGCGACCCACCAGTTCAGCTTTCAGGATCGTATCATCCTGGAGATGAACTTCGATGGCCTCTGCCCCTTCCACCACGTGGTTGTTGGTGACGATGATTCCGGCCGCGTCGATGATGAAGCCCGAACCCATGGATGTCATGGTGCGCGGCTGTTCGCCCTGCTGCTGACGCTTGAAGAAATCGTCAAAAAAATCCTTGAATGGCGAGTTATCGGGAAGATCGGGCAGTTGAGGAGCAGTGGGGGTCGCGGTCGATTTTGTCTCGACGGTGATTTCAACAACCGACGGCAGCAACCTGTCGGCGAGATCGGCAATCGAGGGAAGGTCCTGCGCCTGTGCCGCAGCGCTCAATACGATGACGGGTGACGCTACAATTCCCGATGCCAACAGACTGAATGCAGTTGCCGCCAGCAGATTGCGCACCGTTCCAAGCCGTCCGTTCATGTCATGATCTCCGTTCGAATTATCCGCTCACGCTGCGTACCAGCCAGACGATCACCACACCCAGCGCTATTGCCGAAACACCGCCTACGCGCAGCTGGTCGTCGCTGAGGTCCTGCACCACGTGCAGCATCCGTCTTAGCTGCCCCGGAACCAAGGCATAAAGAAGGCCCTCGATCACGAACACCAGACCGAGGGCCATCAAAAACGCAGTGATCATTGCGCTGGCGCCGGCGTGGCCCCAGGCACCTGCGAGCCGAAATATTTGAAGAACTCGGAGTCGGGGCTGAGCACCAAAGTCGTGCCTTTGTCGGCGAGGCTCGTCGCATAAGCCTGCATCGAGCGGTAGAACGAATAGAATTCCGGGTCCTTCTGATAGGCATCGGCAAACACCCGGGCTCTTTCGGCATCGCCATCACCGCGGATGATTTCCGACTGGCGGCCCGCTTCCGAAACCATTTCCACCGCCTTGCGGTCGGCGGTTGCCTTCATCTGGATGTTGAGCGCTTCGCCCTTGCCGCGCAGGTCCTTGGCCTCGGCCAGGCGTTCGGACTTCATCCGCTCGTAAGTGGCATCGAGCACTTCCTTCATCAGGTCGGTGCGGCGGATGCGGACATCGACGATTTCGATACCGAGGTTTTGCGCTTCGCCGCGCACCTGGTCGCGGATTTCGCGCATCATCACGTCGCGGTCCTTGGAAAGCGCCGCATCGAAGGTGCGTTTGCCGTAGGTCTGGCGCAGGGCGGCATCGAGGCGGGTTTCAAGCCGGGCCCGGGCAAGGTCCAAGTCAGCACCCACGGTTTCACGGAACTTGCGGACATCCATGACGCGGGCGAGCGTAACCGTATTGACGAGATAGCGTTGCTTGTCGGAGACCTGCACCGCCAAGTTATCCGAGCTCCACATGAAAGTGCGGGCCTCAATGATGACGACATCATCGGCAATCGGCAGCTTGAAGTAAAGGCCCGGCGCTTCGATAATGCGGGTCACTTCGCCAAAGCGCAGCACCAGGGCATGTCTGCGGGCATCGACAGTGAACACCGACATCCAGGCCGCGATAAGGATTGCGGCAATGGCGGCGATGGAGATTGTTTTGAGCGAAGGCATTACGGGTTTCCTCCGCTGTTGGTGAGGGCGGGCAAGGGCAAGTAGGGCACAACGCCAGTGCCGGTCTTGCCGGGATCGATCACCACGCGGTTTGCGGCACCGATGACTTTTTCCATGGTTTCAAGGAACAGCCGCTCGCGCGTCACATCCTTGGCTTTGGCGTATTCGACGAAGACCTTCTCGAAGCGTTGGGCTTCACCCTTCGATTCGGCGATCACCCGGGCTTTGTAACCTTTTGAATCTTCAACGATCTTGGCCGACTCGCCTTCGGCCCGGCGCAGTGTCTGGTTGGTATATTGTTTGGCTTCGTTGATGAGGTTCACCTGGTTCTGCTTGGCGCGCTGCACCTCTTCGAAGGCATCGAGCACCGGCCCCGGCGGATCGACCTTTTCAAGCGCAATGCCGGTGATTCTGATTCCAGCCGAATAACTGTCCAGGGTCTTCTGCACAATCTCGACGACCTGATCCTGAATGGACAGGCGGCCGGTGGTGAGCGCCTCGGTGGCGGGCGTACGGCCAACGATTTCGCGCATGGCGCTCTCGGCCACTGCGCGGATCAAGTTGGATTGATCGCTGACGTTGAAGAGATACTTCTGCTGATCGTCGATCTTCCACAGCACCTTGAACTTGATGTCCACCATGTTTTCGTCACCCGTCAGCATGATGCCTTCGTCACCAGCGTCGCCAATCGAGATCTGGTTCTCGGCGGCCACCGGCAAAATTTCCATCTTTTCGATAGGCCAGATGGCGAAGTTCAGGCCGGGGTTGGCAGTTCGCGTATAAGCGCCAAAGCGCAACACCATGCCACGCGAATCCGGCGGCACCTGGTAAACGCTGTTGTAGATGATGAAGGCACCCACCAATACCAGCGGCAGAAGCCATGTGGCTTTTCCGCCGGGGGGGATGATGTTGCGCAGCTTGTCCTGGCTGCGGCGCAACAATTCGTCGAGGTCGGGCGGCTGATTAGGCCCGCGTGGGCCGCCACCTTGGGGCTTGCGCGGCCCCTGGCCCCAGGGCCCCTGCCCCCACGGACCCTGATTTCCTCCGCCACCTTCTTTATTCCACGGCATTTATCCCACCTGCTCGTCGTGTTTGAATTGAGTGCCGATATAGGAACCCGGCCCGCAGTTGTCCACCGGCGATGGTGGAAGTACGGTCAAATCTTTATCCGGTCGAGAACCCTGAGGACAAAGGATGCGCTGTCGTTCGGCCCCTTTTCATGCATTTCCCGGCCCGATTCGCGCCACTGTTCTGGCGGCAGATGTGGGAAATGGGTGTCACCTGCGACGTCGAGACCAACTTCGGTCAGGTAAACGCGGTCTGCCATCGGCAGAAATCTGACATAGATTGCGCCACCGCCGATAATGGCGATCTCATCCGGTTCCTCAGTTCTGGCAAGGCGCAGGGCGGTTTCCGCATCTGTAGCAACCCGGGCCCCCGGCGCCTGATAACCCGGTTGCCGCGTAATAACGATATTTCTCCGTCCCGGCAGCGGTTTGCGGGGCAAGCTCTCCCAGGTCTTGCGCCCCATGATGATGGGCTTGCCCATGGTGATCTGCTTGAAGCGTTTGAGATCAGAGGAGATATGCCACGGCAACCCGCCATCGCGCCCGATTACCCCATTGCGCGAAACCGCTACCACCAGGGCGATACGGCTCATTGTGCCAGCGCCTCCAGCGCTTCCCCCGAAACCCGGTACACCGTCCAGTCTTCCTGCGGCTCAGCGCCCAGCGATTCGTAAAAGGCAATCGAAGGTGCATTCCAGTCGAGCACCCACCACTGCAGCCGCGGCAGTCCTTCGGCGACGCAGCGCCGGGCCAGGTGCTTGAGCAAGGCCTTGCCGATGCCTTTCCCGCGCAATTCGGGCTCAACAAACAAATCCTCGAGATAAATTCCAGCGCGGCCACGAAAAGTCGAAAAATTGTAAAACCACAGGGCAAACCCGGCCGGCTTTCCTTCCCAATAGGCCAGATCGCAATGGCAGCGTGGAGCCTCCCCAAATAGTGCCGCACCAATATCAGCCTCGGTTGCTGTCACCGCATGCGCAAGCTTCTCATACTCCGCCAGTTTGCAGACGAAGGAAAACACCAGTCCTGCATCACCGGGCCGGGCCGGGCGGATATCGAGGCTCATGGGCCAAGCGCCGTAAAAATCGCCATCGAGTATATGGTATTCCACACCGCATGGCACGCCATCGTCACCCACAGGCTGCCAAAGCGATAGAGCAGCCAGCCGAACACCAATCCCATGATGAATATCATCGCCACCGACAGCCATGGTTCCGAAGCATGCATGAGAGCCCACACGGCCGACGTAACCAACGTCGTTCCGGAAATACCGAGACGGGTTGCACTCAGTGCTGCAAAAATCTGTCCACGGAAAATCAGCTCTTCCGCTATGGGCCCCCCTAACGCTACCGAAGGCAGCACCAACAAGAACAAACGCGGCTCGTTGGCGATATCGAACATCGCCTCCTTCACCAGGCCAGCCGAACCGCTGTCTGGCGATTCACCGTTGGGGCCGGGCGTGTACTCCGCCATATCGATGCCAAGGATCATCACAATGCCAAGGATTGCGACATACATCGCAATCAGGAAACCTGCGATCAGCAGAACCCAGCCAAGCCCACCCAGTTGCGGCCAGCGCAGGCTGAGAACCTCGCGCGGATTGCCACCGCGAAATCTGGCGAATTGCCACACGCAGAATGCAGTGATGAGGGCGGCTGGAAACATTCCAACAAGAGTGGATTTGATAAAGTGGCGCGGGTCGGTTGAATCCGTGCCAAACAGCAATAACTGGGCCACAATGGCGCAACCCACCTGCAGCAACAGGCTAACAATGATAAGACCTATGGCGGCTGCTACCGCCGCACCCAGGCCCGCCGGGTTGGGCGCGTTGTAAAGTCTCCGAAAGTACCCGCCGCGAAAATCCTCGCCAATAAGCGCCATGCTCAGACCGCCACCCGCGCTGCGATATGGGAGTGGGACTGATAATTGGCGATCTCGAAATCCTCAAAACGAAAATCATCGATGGCCCGCACGTCGCGCTTGATTACCAGACGGGGCGGCGGCAATGGCTGCCTGGCCAGTTGGGCATCGGCGTGTTCGAGGTGATTGAGATAAAGGTGAGCGTCGCCGAGAGTGTGGATGAATTCGCCCACCTTCAACCCGGCCACGGCAGCTACCATGTGGGTTAGTAGCGCATAGGAGGCGATGTTGAAAGGCACACCAATGAAGATATCGGCCGAGCGCTGATAAAGCTGGCACGACAATTTGCCGTCAGCCACATAGAACTGGAACAGGCAATGGCACGGCGGCAGCGCCATCTTGTCGACATCCGCCGGGTTCCACGCCGTGACAATGAGGCGGCGCGAGTCAGGGCTTTTCCGGATGCGCCCGATCACCTGCGCCAGCTGGTCGATGGTCGAGCCATCACGCGCCGGCCATGAGCGCCACTGCGCCCCATAGACTGGCCCCAGATCGCCCTTGGCATCGGCCCACTCATCCCAGATCGTCACTTTGTTGTCGCGCAGATACTGGACATTGGTCTCGCCACGGATAAACCATAGCAACTCATAAATGATCGAGCGCAAATGCAGCTTCTTGGTGGTGACCAGCGGAAACCCCTGCGCCAGATCGAACCGCATCTGGTGGCCGAACACCGAAAGCGTGCCCGTCCCCGTCCGGTCGTTCTTGCGCGCACCGTGGTCGCGCACATGGCGCATGAGATCGAGATATTGCTTCATGGTCCCGAAGCTAGCCGATTCCCGCAGGGAAGGCGAACCCCTACTCCGCCAGCAACTCCCCCGAGCCGCCCATTTCCTTGGGAATGTCTTTCTGCTTCGGCAATCCGTCTTTCATCTTCAGAACCGTTTCCTGATAGTGCACATGCACCGCCGGTTTGAACCGCAGGGAGGGGATGACCGCCGCATAGACGTCGATCAGGTTCCATGCCGGATGATCGGTGAACAGATGCCCGCCACAGGTCTTGCACCAT
>JANLWG010000337.1:0-2463 GCA_031364405.1 Hyphomicrobiales bacterium | reverse complement strand
ATCGGAGAAATACTGCTGATCGGGATCATCGCTCATGTTGTCAAATGGCAAAACGGCAATCGACGGTTTGTCGGATATGGTTGGCATGGGTGTGGTGGCACCGGGTACTTCGCGGCGTCCGGTAATATAGGTCCTGACGGGTGTGGCGATGTTCTTGAGCTGAACTTCGCCCGCATCTTCGAAGCTGGCGTCGATCTTGCCGCGTATCTCGTCATGCACTTTGGCCGATATGCAAATCCCGCCAGGTTCCGCCAGCGCTTCCAGCCGGGCGGCGATGTTGACGCCGTCGCCGTAGATGTCGGAGCCTTCGCCGATGACATCGCCGAGATTAATGCCGATGCGCAGGACGATGCGGCGGGGCTCGGGCAGGGCCTGGTTGGCTTCGGCAAATTTCGCCTGCAGTTCGAGGGCGGCCTTGACCGCGTTCACCGCGCTGGCGAATTCAATGAGCACGCCGTCGCCCATCAGCTTGACGATGCGCCCACCGTGAGCCCGCACCGTGGGTTCGAGAATTTCGGTGCGACGCTGCTTCAGCGCCGCGAGCGTGCCCGCTTCGTCGGCCTCCATCAGCCGCGAATAACCGACCACGTCAGCGACGGCGATGGCGGCGAGGCGGCGGGTGGGGCTCATTCGGGCAGCCCCGCCTTGCGCAACGCCTCGATCCAATGCGCAAGATGTTCGGGGTTTCCGTATGGCAGGGTATCTTGGAGCGTGCAAAGTTGAAAGGCCGGGTCCTCCTGCATGTAACGCCGCGCAGCACCTTCCGCTTCCCGTTGCCGTCCCAGGAGCGCCAGGCTTGCGGCAGCGGCCTGCAAAGCAGGAGGGTGGTTCGGCCTGTCGCTCAGAGCCCGTTCAGCCCATGACAGAGCTTCTTCATGGCGGCCTGCTGTGAAATGCGCGAACGCCATTGCTGACTGAGTCTGGAACATGGAAGTATCCTGCGGACTGAGGTGCATGGCACGGAGACAATAATCGATCGCGGTTTCTATTTGCCCGTCCCATTGCTTGCCCCAGCTGGCGGCCCTCCATGCAAGTGCGTAATTGGGATTGAGTGCCAAAGCCCGCTCGATCAATGCCATTCCGCTTCGGTTGTCACCCAGGACATAACTCAGGACGGTTCCTGCTTCGGCCAGGGCAATGTCGTCCATCCTGCCCAATTCTGTTGCAAGCCTTGCCAACCGCTCTGCCTCAGCCAAGTCCTTTTTCTCCATCGGTGCTGACTCGAGCGACTTTCGGAGCGTAAAGCATCCCGCCGCGCGCCCATATGCCGTCGCATAGTTTGGATCGAGTTCAATGGCACGGTAAAAATGGGAAAGTGCCTCATTGCCCCCCGCGATGGTCCATTCGTTTAAACTCGCCACGCCGCGCAGATAGTGATCATAGGCATTCAGGCTAGTGGTTGGTTTGCGCTTCGACAACTCGATTTCGGCCTGCTCCAGCTTGGGCGCAATGGCACCGACAACACGGGCTGTCACTCGATCCTGCAGATCGAACACATCTTCGAGTGAGCCCTCGTAACGTTCGGCCCATAGATGCGCGCCCGTCGCGGCATCGATCAGTTGCCCGGTGATTCGCAGCCGGTTCGCCGCCTTGCGCACGCTGCCTTCGAGCACATAGCGCACCCCGAGTTCACGCCCGACCTGCTTCACATCCACCGCCCGGCCCTTATAGGTGAAGCTCGAATTGCGGGCGATCACGAACAGCCATTTCATCCGCGACAGCGCCGTGATGATTTCCTCCACCATGCCGTCGGCGAAATACTCCTGCTCGGGATCGCCGCTCATGTTCTGGATGGGCAGGATGCCAATCGACGGTTTGTCGGGCAGCGCCAGCGCTGGCGCCGCCACCCGCAGCGCTTTCGAACTATGGTGGTAGACTCTGACGGGCAGCGCGATATTCTTGAGTTGCTGTTCGCCGATGTCCTCGAAATCGGCGTCGATCTTGCCACGCAGTTCGGCATGGACCTTGTCCGAAACGCACAGTCCACCGGGTTGCGCCAATGCCTCCAGCCGTGCCGCGATGTTGACGCCGTCGCCGTAGATGTCGGAGCCTTCGCCAATGACATCGCCCAAGTTGATGCCGATGCGCAGGATGATATGGCGGGACTCGGGCAGGGACTGGTTGGCTTCGGTGAATTTCGCCTGCAGTTCGAGGGCGGCCTTGACCGCATTCACCGCGCTGGCGAATTCGAGTAGCACGCCGTCGCCCATCAGCTTGACGATGCGGCCGCCGTGGGCGCGCACGGTGGGGTCGAGAATCTCCACCCGCCGCTGCTTCAATGTGGCCAGCGTTCCCGCTTCATCGGCCTCCATCAACCGCGAATAACCGACCACGTCAGCGACGGCGATGGCGGCGAGGCGGCGGGTGGGGCTCATTCGGGCAGCCCCGCCATCATTAGGCTTTCGGCCAGATGGGCGGCATCGGCTGGGTTCTTGAATGGTTCTTTTGTCATAAAGCGTTTGA
>JANLWG010000318.1:0-1720 GCA_031364405.1 Hyphomicrobiales bacterium | reverse complement strand
TAAAAAAAAATTCCGCGCCAAGTACAAGAAACAATGCCAGCGTCACATAGAATGCCACGTTAAAAATAAATGAGCGCAGCGCAATCACAGCACATTCCTCAGCATACGGATCAAAGTAATGCGCGAGGTAATCAGGCAGATAAATGTTGCGGCCACTGGCACCATCAGCAAGATGGCATAACTCCACATCGAAACCGGCAATGGCGCAAACAACAGACTGCGGCTGGCGTCGGCCACACCGCCGCCGCCTTCTGCACCAGTCAGACCTAAGAGCAGGAAAGTGATGAGTCCGAGGATGACGCCAATAAGACCCGCCCATAATCCGGTCTTGAGAAATCGGTTATCAATTTGGTGGGAGATATAATTGTCCTTGGCGCCGACGAGATGCAGCACGTCGACCACCGGCCTATTGGCATCGAGCACCGTGCGGGTGGCGAAGATGACAATGGCGATGGCCGAAACGCAAATCAGCAGCAGCACCGCATAGGACAACAACGACAGCGCGCGGGCCATGCGGGTCAACTCCGCCTGCCAGCGCCTGTGGGTATCGAGGCTTGCTCCCTTCACCTTTTTCTTGAGAGCCGCACCAAGCGCTTCGTAATCGGGAGGTGACTTTTCATCGACCACCACTCGGATAAGTCTTGGGATGGGAAGCTCGTCGAGATTCTGCTTGCCGAGCCATGGCTCCAGCAGCTTGGCGCCAGCATCACGGTCAAGAACGTCGGTTCTCATCACGCCGGAAAATTCTTTCAGCAATGTATCTGCCTTGGCAAGCTCGGCCTCGATGCCGACGTTCTGTAACTGGCGTACTTGAACCGTGACCTCACGCGCCAGACCACTGGTCCAATTGTCGACCGCGCGGTTTATGAGGATCAGGGCACCAATGGCGAGACAGGCGAGATAACACATCACCGCCATGGTTACGGTGAGCGACTTCAGCGATCCCGCCCGCGCTGGAATGATTGGTCCTGGACGATGGCTCTTGATACGGCTCATGAGACGCTCAGCACGCCGCGCTCAAGGTGCAGAACCGGGGCGCGGGCCTGTTGCACGAGCTTCAGATCATGGGTGGCGATCAGCACCGTGGTGCCCAGCCGATTGAGCTCAACAAAAAGATGCAACAGCCTGCGGGCAAGGGCCGGATCAACGTTGCCGGTGGGCTCATCGGCCAGCAGCAGTTCCGGCTTGCCGATGACGGCTCGGGCAATTGCCGCGCGCTGCTTTTCGCCACCAGAAAGCACCGGCGGATAGGCGTTGGCCTGATCGGCAAGCCCGACCCAGCTCAGCAGGTCCATGACGTCAGCGCGGTAGCTCGATTCGCGCTGTCCCGCCACGCGCAACGGCAACGCCACATTGTCATAGGTCGTCAGATGATCGAGCAGACGGAACTCCTGGAACACCACGCCGATGCGGCGGCGGATCAACGGCAGCTCGGATCTGGTGAACGTTGTTACATCCCCACCGAACAGCCTGATCAGTCCGCGTGTCGGTCTGAGTGCCAAAAACAGCATGCGCAGCAGAGATGTTTTGCCAGCGCCCGATGGCCCGGTCAAAAAATTAAAGCCGCCTGCCTCAATGTGGAAACTCACATCCTTGAGAATCTCCGGACCATGACCATAGCGCAATCCCACACTCTCAAGACGAACCAACCGCTACTCCCTTTCTTTCATGGTGCCATTCAGCATAGTCACCATTAACGCGGCATTAACCCTAAATGCCG
>JANLWG010000258.1:0-3649 GCA_031364405.1 Hyphomicrobiales bacterium | reverse complement strand
TGAGCGCCCCCGCCATTGATGTCAAAGGCCTGGTCAAGCGCTATGGCCCGCGCACCGTCGTCGATCATGTCGATCTCACTCTGATGCCGGGCCGCATCTGCGGCTTTCTCGGCCCCAATGGTTCGGGCAAGACGACGACGCTTCGGATGATCTGCGGATTGCTTACGCCGGATGGAGGGCAAGGCACCTGCCTGGGTTATGACATCACCAGGGAGCGCGACGAGATCAAGCGCCGCACCGGCTACATGACCCAGAAGTTTGGCCTCTACGAGGATCTGACAATCCGCGAGAACCTGGAATTTGTGGCGCGGCTTTACCGTCTCGACCGCCTCCGTGGCCGGGTTGATGCGGCCCTCGAACGGCTTGGCCTCGCCAGCCGACAAAAGCAGTTGACCGGTGCCCTGTCGGGCGGCTGGAAGCAGCGCTTGGCCCTTGCGGCCTGCGTGCTGCATGAGCCCAGGCTGCTGTTGCTCGACGAGCCCACGGCAGGTGTTGACCCCAAGGCGCGCCGGGAGTTCTGGGACGAGATCCATGGCCTTGCGGCTGGTGGCATCACCGTCATGGTGTCCACCCACTATATGGACGAAGCCGAGCGCTGCCACGAGATTGCCTACATCGCCTACGGCAGGCTGATGGCGCGTGGTTCAGCCGGGGAAATCATTGTTCAATCGGGCCTCAAGGCCTGGGTGGCGACCGGGGAAGGTGCTGACCGGCTGGCGCCCTTGCTGCGCGATGCGCCCGGTGTCACGGCGGCTGCCGCCTTCGGCTTGTCGCTGCATGTTTGTGGTCCCGACGAGGCGGCACTGGAAGCCGCGATTGCACCTCTGCGCCGCAACAGCGCGCTTGTCTGGGAGCGCACAGAACCCACGCTCGAAGACATCTTCATCCATCTCATGGGCCAGGCGCGCGACAACGCCGAAGCGGCCTGAGGAGCAACGGCCATGGGTTTTTTCTACCGGCTGCTGGCGATGATCTACAAGGAGACCCTGCAACTCCGCCGCGACCGCTTGACCTTCGCCATGATGTTCGGCCTGCCGGTCATGCAGCTCATACTGTTTGGCTTTGCCATCAACAATGATCCCAAGGGATTGCCCACCGCGGTGCTGGCGTCCGATCATTCGAAATTGACCCGCGCGGTGATCAGCGCCATCGGCACCAGCGGCTACTTTAGTTTCACCACGGCGGTGGCGACGGAGAAGGAGGCCGACGAACTTTTGCAGCGCGGTGCGGTGCAATTCATCATCACCATTCCCGGCGATTTTACCCGCAAACTGATCCGCCGCGAGAAAGCCCAGATCGCCGTTGAAGCCGATGCCACCGACCCCGCCACCATCGGCGGCGCCCTCGCCGCCATCAATCAGGCGGTCACCCAGTCACTGGCGCGCGAACTCACCGGCCCGCTGGCGATCTATGGCACTCCGGCCAGCCCCGTCGATGTGCTGTTGCACAGGCGCTACAATCCCGAAGGCATCACCCGCTACAATATCGTGCCGGGCCTTCTCGGCATCATACTGACCATGACCATGGTGATGATGACCGCCTTGGCCGTCACCCGCGAACGCGAGCGCGGCACCATGGAAAATCTGCTGGCCATGCCAGTGAAGCCCATTGAGGTGATGGCCGGCAAGATCGCGCCTTATATCGTCATTGGCGCCATTCAGGTGTTTGTCGTGTTGACCGCCGCGAAAATTCTGTTCGGCGTGCCATTTGTCGGAAGTTACACGCTGTTCGGCGTGGCCACGCTGCTGTTCATCACCGTGAGCCTGGCCTTGGGCTTCACCTTCTCGACCATCGCCCAAAATCAGCTGCAAGCCGTGCAGATGTCGTTTTTTTTCCTGATGCCTTCAATCCTGCTGTCGGGCTTTGCTTTTCCTTTTCGCGGCATGCCCGGTTGGGCTCAGACCATCGGCGAGTTGCTGCCGGTCACGCATTTCCTGCGTATCGTGCGCGGCCTCATGTTGAAGGGTGCCAGCCTGCAGCAGGTGGCGGCGGAACTGGCGGTTCTCGCTCTGATGCTGGTGATCGTCTCCTCCCTCGCCATCAGCCGCTACCGCGTCACGCTGGATTAGCACTACCTTGGCCGGTAAGCGGCAATTGCAGCGGCTGGTTAACTTATCCTTAAGTACGAAGTGGATGTAGTGTGGACAGTTAAGTCCTCGTTTTCCCAAATCGTGAAATGCTGGATTTCAAACAATACAAAGACTCTTGGGTTCACTAATGGTTATGGGCATTCATTGGATATCGAAAGGTGTGTTAACTCCACCGCCAATGAGCGTGGATAACGCGCTGATCGATGAACGCGAGCTGTTGCATCGGCGGGGTTTCGTCAAGATCGTCCAGGATGACAATGGCACAACCATCAAGTGGGCGATGTTCACCTCCAACTGGGCGTCGCTGTTTTACTCGATGGACTGGATTCACGGCAGTCTCGGGCCTTATCATCTGAGCTATCATTCAGCCGGCTGGTTCCACGAGAAATATGCCACGGCCGCCGAAGCAGCCAACCGCATTTCCCAGCTTATCGCCAAGAGTGACATTCATCTTTCCAGAACCGTCTACATCCGCGATGCGGATAGAAATCGGGCGGACATACCGGATCTGATGAAAGCTGCCTTGCGGGACAACGAGGCGGATGAAGAGCACTCGATAGACTGCATGTTTGACCCGCAAGCCCAGAAATTCCGGGTAAACCGTGTCGGCGCCAAGTCGGGCATCGCCAGGTTCTGGGGAATGAGCCCGGTTTCCTATCCTTGTCTGACTGGCCATTCCTACGATGAGGCGGTGAGCCGGATCTACCCTGCGGTCTGCCGCACAGGCGATCCGCACTACGACCATATCTACGCCGCCATGGTTTCATCGAAGGGTGAGGTCGTCTGGATGCCCTACCAGCGCGTAGTGCTTCCCTTGCGCGGTGGCCGGAGCAAAAAGGGCGTGCGCGTCGTCACCGAGCTGGCAAAGGTCATTCCGCCTCTTTAGAAGCCATTTCAGCGATCGAGAATTCCAGGTAGCGCCGCTCCGCAATGCCAATCCACTCGACAGATTCAGCACCGTCCGGTTTCCATTGCCAGGTTAGAAAACTCTGTTCGATGTGGCCGTAACCAGTCCTGGTCATATGCCCCCTGGTCGCCAGCGATTCGCCAACCAGTGCCCAAATAGCTTCCGGTTGCCACTTGACGAGGGCAAGCAACATGCCAAGACGCGGGAATACCGAGACGCATCCTTTGCTGTGTTTTTCAATCCACACTTCACCATGATAAACCACCCGCCCGCGCACCAGCGTCGAGAGCGAATGACTGGGCGTGTGCAATTGTTGCGGCACAATCATTTCCCGGCGTTTTGCATAGAGGCCCATCATCCAGCCGAGAACCCAGTCGGCAAGATTGGGCTGGGCATCGTCAAGCCGAAAGGCCTGCAATCCGACGACTTCCCCCTGATCATTCAAGGCCGACATCCAAAAACCAGTTTCGCCGATCTCGCGGTTTACGGCGCAGTCGAACATCGGCGAAACGTCCGAGTTCCTCAGCAGCCGGCGCTGCTTGGCGAGTTCGGCAAAATCAGTTGAAACGTCGAAAGTGAAACCCAGCTTTGCTCCGGCTTCGATGAGGTTGGTAATGGCATTCACGGTACGCAGGGGATCAGCAAGCCCGGT
>JANLWG010000209.1:0-13459 GCA_031364405.1 Hyphomicrobiales bacterium | reverse complement strand
GGCAGGTGCGCTGTCGGGTTTAGTGCTGGTTGCGGCAGGCTTGCCGACCGGCAGTTATGCTCAAACAACCGAGGCTGCCGCCACTTCTGCTCCGGAGGCGGTGGCGCCAGAGCCGCTGAGTGCTGATGAGCTGGAAATTCTGGTGGCGCGAATTGCGCTCTATCCCGATGAACTGGTGGCAGCGATTGTATCGGGTTCGCTCTATCCGCTGCAGATCGTCCAGGCCGCACGCTATCTCGACAAGGTCAAGACCAAGCCAGAGCTGAAACCTGATGCGAACTGGGATGGCAGCGTGGTGTCGCTGATGAATTATCCCGAGATTGTCGTGATGATGAGCGACGATCTCGATTGGACGGAAGCTCTTGGCGAGGCAATCTCCAACCAGCAGAAGGACGTGCTGGAGGCGATCCAGCAATTGCGCGAGAAGGCGGTGGCCGAAGGCATCATCAAGACCGATGACAAGGTCAAGGTCGTCGAGGAGAACGACAACATTGTGATCCAGCCGGCGAGCGCCGAGGTCATCTATGTGCCGCAATATGAACCGGCGATGCTCTATGAACCGGATTACGTTCCCGTGCCGATCGCCTATTACCCGGAACCTTATCCCAGCTACTATTATCCGACGGCCCCCTATTTCGCGGCATTCGTGACAGGTGCGGTCTGGGGCGCTGTGGTCGACTGGAACGACTGGGGTGTGTGGGGTGGCAATGGAGGCTGGGGTAACGACGTAAATATCGACTGCAACAATTGCTTCAACAACAACTTCAACGGCAACATGAACATCAACGATGTCGACTGGAAGAATGTTGATCGCAGCAAGATCAAGGTCGACAAGTCGCAATTCGCCAAGGTCGACAATACCAAGTTCAAGAATGGCCTGAAGGCTAACGACCGGAACAGCATCAAGTACAAGTCTGCCAGCCTGAACAAGAATCGCCCATCGACATTGCCCGCCAGCGGCAAGCAGGTGAAGGACGTGCGCAAGAGCACGCTTGAGGGGCTGAAGGGCAAGCCGGGCGACAAGATGGCGAAACCCGGTCAGGGCGTTGCCAACAAGAAGCCGGGAGCCGGTGCCGCCAACAAGATGGACAAGAAGTCCGGCAGCAACATCAATCGTCCGGCCGGCAAGCCGAAGCCTGCGGCCCGTCAGGATGTGCGTCCGAAGACGCCTTCGCCCATCGGCGAAATGAACCGCGGCAAGGATACCAATATCCAGTCCAATCGCGGCGGCAACAGCATGGGCGGAGGAATGGGTGGCGGCGGCAAACCACAGAAGAAGATCAAACGAGGTGGCGGCGGTGGCGGCAAGCGGCGTTGAGAACTGGCAAGGACAGAGAGGATCACATCATGACCATTTATCGCACACTCTCCGCCGCGCTGCTCGGCGCCACCCTGCTGCTCGGCGCCACTTCGCTGGCTACGCCGGTTCTCGCGGCTGAAAGCGGGCTCGAACAATTTGTGGGCGCGGAACCCACCGCCTTCGCCACGCCGGAAGAGGCAGTCGCCGCCTTCAAGGCCGCACTCGCGGCGAACGATCTGGACGGTCTCGCCAAACTGCTGGGCCTCGATGCGGCGAAACTCAAGGGCGCCGAAGGCATCACGGACCGCTTAACGGAAATACGCGCGGGCGCTGCTGAGTTTCTCAGTGTCAAGGGAGAAGGCGACCAGCGGGTGATCAGCCTCGGTACGAAGGTGTGGCCATTCCCCTTCCCGTTGCGCAAGAAAGCGGACGGCAAGTGGGCCTTCGACACCTATGCCGGCATCGAGGAGATCGTCAACCGGCGTGTCGGCGAGAACGAATTGCAGGCCATCGCCACGGCGCGGGCCTATGTCGATGCACAACGCGACTATGCCGCCGACGATCATGACGATGATGGCGTTCTCGAATTAGCTCAGAAGCTGATCAGCAGCGAAGGCAAGACCGACGGCCTCTACTGGCCCATCGAACAGGGCGACGGCGACAGCCCGGCTGGTGCCTTCGTCAATCAGGCGGGGATGGAGAAGGCCAAGGCGGGTGAAGGCTATTTTGGCTACCGCTTCCGCATTCTGCGGGCCCAGGGCAATCAGGTTGCCGGAGGCCGCTACCGCTATACCATCAACGGCAACATGATCGCCGGTTTTGCGCTGATCGCCTGGCCGGTTAACTATGCCGGAACAGGCGTCAAGACCTTCGTCGTCAATCATGCCGGCATTGTCTACGAAAAGGACTTGGGACCCGGCACCGAAGCGATCGTCAAAAATACTTTCCGTTTCAACCCGGATAAGTCATGGGCGGTGGTGAACGATTGAATGAAATTGGGTGCAATCAGCAAACCCATGGAAATATCTCAGATGCGCTGAGCCCTGAGTCCGGCCCGCACGGTTGGGGTGCAAGATTTGTTATGATATGCCCGTTTCCAACAAAGTGGGCGCTCTGTCGGCAGAATGAAGGTTTCCGCCGATAGATAACAGGACTCGAGAAATGCTGGCAGTTTCGAAGCGCATCATCTGTACACTTCTGATGATTATCGGCTTTGCGGGTTTTGTAGCTGGAAATTCGCACGCCCTTGAGACGAATGACTTAGCTGGTTTCAAGAGCTGGACCGGCGACCTGGATGGCATGAAGCAGCGCCGCCTCATCCGCATTCTGGTGCCCTACAGCAAGACGATCTACTTCATCGACAAGGGGCGGCAGTTCGGCACGGCCGTTGAACTTGGCCAGGCACTCGAGAAATGGCTCAATGCCGGCAAGAAAAACGAAATCGAGCGGATCAGGATCGCGTTTGTTGCTAAGCCGAGGGACCAGCTCCTGCCGGCCCTCGAACAGGGCTTGGGTGACATTGCCGCCGGCAATCTCACAATCACCGCGGAACGGCAGAAGATTGTGGATTTCACCGCGCCGCTACTCACCGGGGTCAAAGAGATTCTGGTCACCGGGCCCGCGGCTTCAGAAATCAAGTCACTGCCGGACCTCGCGGGAAAAGAGATATTTGTCAGATCGAGCAGCAGTTATCGCGAGCACCTTGTGGCGGCAAATACAAAACTCGAGGCGGCGGGGCTTCCCGGGATCGTCATTAAACTAATCGATGAGCACCTCGAGGACGAAGATCTGATGGAGATGGTCAACGCCGGAATTCTTCCCTGGTGCATCGTCGACAATCACAAGGCTGAGATCTGGGCAAAGGTATTTTCTGAAGTTCGTATACGTTCCGATATCTCCTTCTCCGATGATGGTGAAATCGCCTGGGCGCTTCGCAAGAACAGTCCACTCCTCAAATCCGAGCTTGATCATTTCGTCGAGAAACACAAAGTGGGAACGACATTCGGAAATATCCTGCGCAAGCGCTACTTCAAGGATGACAAGATGTTGCGGCGCGCCTATGCGCCCGCCGAAGCAGAGAAGTTCCGGCAATTCGTTGAACTATTCAGGAAGCACGGTGCAACCTACACTCTTGACTACCTGCTTCTGGCGGCACAGGGCTATCAGGAATCACAACTCGATCAATCGCGGCGCAGCCCCAGGGGAGCGGTGGGCGTGATGCAGCTTCTTCCATCAACCGCTACCGACAAGGCTGTGGGAATAACCGGCATCGACAAGAGTGAAGACCGCAACATCGAGGCAGGTTCGAAGTATCTGCGGCACATCATTGACACCTATCTCGACGATCCGGCGCTGGATCAGCGCAGCCAGTTGCTCTTTGCCCTCGCAGCTTACAACGCGGGGCCAGGCAATTTACGGAAGTTCCGCAAGAAGGCCGTCGAGCTCGGGCTGAATCCCAACCTCTGGTTCGGCAATGTCGAGAATGCCGCGGCCGAAATCGTGGGGCGGGAGACTGTTCAGTATGTCGGCAACATTTACATGTACTTTGTCGCCTACTCGCTTCTGCTTGAGGCCGCCCAGAACAAAGCGGCAGCAAAAACAAAAGCCGGTGCAGCTATAGCGCAATAGGCGGTAGCTAACGCTGTTTCATCTTCAGTTGGCAGTGACCTTCTTTTTTGGCTTGGCCACATATTTCTCACGTTGATTGTACGCGACTTGCACTGCGCCCTCTAACTTGGTTGAGAGCCGGGCGAGGTAGTTGTCCATTTTATGATCCGGCAGGTCCGCAATACCCATAGACCGCCAGAACTCGCCGATGGCGATGCGGTTGGCATCATGACTTGGCAGGAACACGTAGCGCGGCCCCTCCAGCAGGATGATTTCGGGGCCAACGTGCTCGTAGGGTCCATACTTGCCGTTCGAGGTTGTTGCAGGCGGCAGCATCGGAATTACATCATTCTCGTCGACCACTCTGGTGAGTGGAAGAAAATCCAGAGACTTGGCTCCAACCGCCGTAGTGAACCTCGGCTGTCCGAAGGTGACGACGCGTTCGACCACAAAACCATCTTCTGCAATATACACCGCCAAGAGCGCCGCGACCGCGCCGCCCAGCGAGTGTCCGGTCAAGTAAGTCTTGTGGTCGGTTTTGAGGTAGGGCTTTACGTCCATGTAGATAGCTTGCGCCACCAAGTCGAAACCGGTATCCACCGGGATTGCCGCCTTGTGGTCTTCTCGAACTTTGATTTCGAGGTCTTCCGAAAAATTCTTCTTATTTGTGGTTCCGCGAACCGTGATGTATTGAGTCTTCGCCTTGTCGTTTTGCTCCAAAAAATACAGCACTTGGTCATTGCCTGGCGAACTGACCCGGATTGTCTTGGGATAGCTGGCACGTATGGCAGCTTCCGTACTGTAGGCAGCCTTTGCCCGGCCGGCATAGTTGTAGATATCTTCGAAATCCACGTTGTCTGGGATCACTGTCGAACCCAGGGACTTGAGTTCGGACGACGAGATTCCAACACAAGCCGTAAGCAGCAAAAGACAAGTGGCGATCACTGCCAATGGGTTCTTATGACGATGCACGGGGACTACCTTCCGGGAATTGCCTGGACAACATAAATGGCTTTTACAGGCAGACTTGTCATACGCCACCGTAGAAATCTTGGGGTAAGTCATTTTCGGTCGATGCCGTTGCCTTGGTGAGAGGTGAACTACTTGGCGGAGACCCAAGTTTCCCCAACATCCGGTAGTCGTTTCGCTCACTGGTGACCGAGAAGCTGCTCAATTTCAGGCGGCAACCGCACTGCCGGTGCGATTTGACGCGCCCTCGCAGCGTTGTCCCTTGCCCGGTCCATTTCACCCCTGAGATAGTGGGCGACCGAGGCAAGCACGAGAGCATCAATATTGTCCGGTTCAATCGCCAATACCCGGTTGGCCGCATCAAGTGTGGTTGCGCTGTCACGGATTTGCAGGGCGGCCGATGCCATTGCCAGCCAGGCATCGGAGCGGCCAGCGTCGAGCCCGACGATGCGGCGGTACCAGTCGATTGCCTTCTGGTGATTGCCGCCGCGCTGCTCGAAGCCCGCCCGCTCGAACATCAGATCGATGCTTTGCGGTTGATGACCAAGACCCTTGCTCAGATAGCTTGCGGCTCCCTGTTCGTCACCGAGAGCTGCCCGCAGGCGCGCCAGCATGAGCCAGGCCGAATCGAGTTGCGGATCAAGTGCCGCGGCCTGGTTGAACGCTGTCTCGGCGGCCTGCCAGTTCCGCATGCTCAAGGCGAGGCCGGCAATGGCCATATGGCTTTCGGGCATATCGGCGTTGGCCATGCGCGATTCCCGGTATTGGGTCAGCGCCTGGTCCAACGCCGCCGAATCCTCAGGACTTATGCCGGCGCTGTCGATGCCGGCAAGTTCGACCGCTGCCGCTTGGCGCACGCTCCGCAACGGGTCGGTCAGAAGAGGTTTAAGTGCCGAAAACTTTTCAGGCGGTTGCAATTCGCGGGTCAGCCCGGCGGCGGCGGCGCGCACCAGTCCGCTTTCGTCTTGCAGAAGCGGTAGCAGTTCTTCCTTGAGCCGTGGGCTGGCTGAATCCCGGAGTTGCGCAATAGCGGTCGCGCGGGCAATCGCGGGCCTTGCCAAATTGCGTACATATCCGGCAAGCGCTTCAAGGATATGTGGTGATCGATCGCCCTTTTCGAACGCGATGAATGGTGACCGGTCTTGCCAGGAGCGATCCGAATTGGGAAACCACCCGGTAATCCGCGCGGCCGCCCAGCCGGCGGATTTATCCTGGTGACAGCCCGTGCAAACATCGGGTGAACCAGCGGCTTTCGATTGCAACGGATCTGGCTTCCTGAAGAAATGATCGCGGCGCTTGTCGATCTTCATGTAAGCCCGTTCCGGCATGTGGCAGCTGACGCATTGTGCCGCGACGCTGCCGCTCTTGTGATGATGGTGGGTCGGTGTGTCGTAAGCCGCGTGCTTGACTGACGGAAATTCGCTGCGGCCCGCCGGGTTGTGGCACTGGGTGCAAACCGCATTTCCCTCCGCCACCAGCCCGCCACCATGGGGCTCATGGCAGTTTGAACAGGTGACGCCTTTAGCCATCATCTTCGACTGCAGGAACGAACCCAGGATATAGACTTCGTCGTTCTGCTGTCCGTCGGCGAAATACAGCCCGTTATTGAGTAAAGCAAGGTTGTAGTGATCGCCGAAAACCCCACCAACGGGCGGGCTGTCTTGCGCGAACGCCTCGCGCCTGGCGTGGCAAGGGCCGCACACCGCCAGTTCGTTGGCCTGCTGGCCGGCACCCAGCTTGATCATCGTCGGCATGGTGACGGGTGCGGCCGATGTCTTGGATTGACGCGCAGCCGCAACATGGCCGGCTGCCGGCCCGTGGCAGGATTCACATGATACGGTCAGCTCGGCCCAGTGGCTATTGTAGGCCTGTTGCTTCACATCGAAGTTCTTCTCGAAGCCCGTCTGGTGACATTCGGCACAGCGCGCTTGCCAGTTCTTATAACTACCGGACCAATGCATGCCATTTCCGGCCCCAACATTTTGATCAGGATACAGATGAAACCATTTGCGTTGACCGGTATCCCACGCCATGTCGAGCACCTGCAAGCGCCCCTTATCAGTCTCGACCAGATATTGCTGCAGTGGCCTGACCCCCACAGTGTAACGCACGTGGAATTCATGCAGCGCGCCGTCGGCTGCTTCAGTTTCGACAAAGTACCCGCCGTTCCGGGTAAAGATCCGCGATGTGATGCCCTTATGGGAATAGGAAGCGCCATTGAAATCACCGAGGACATTCTCGGGACTGGGTTCACGCAGCGCCCAGCCATGATCGGAGTGCGACCACGCTTGAGTTTCCCCCTTATGGCATTCAGCGCAGGTGCTGCTGCCCGCGAAGGATTGACCGTCAGCAGCCGGACTCGAAACGGAACCCACAAATAACAAAGTCAAAATGATAAACAGGGCAGGGCACTTGGCAATCGGCATGATAGAGCAACGATAGTCCGAAAAGTACCGCGAGCCAGGCAGCTTGCTTGTTTCATCTACCAACCACCACGCGGCTGGAATTTTTCAATGATAACTCATATGCAAATCCGGATGCTCAATGTAAAGCGGGAAGCTCAAAATCAGACGTCATGATCGATATCAATTTCAATCAGTCGCAAAGCGATCAGCCGTGAGATCGCGGCCGATGTCGGCTATCGGGCCCCGGTGTATCGCAACGCCGCGGTGAAAACGTTGGTGCAAGCGATCGTCGAAATCGACAAGTGCTTGGATCACGCCCAAGGGTTTGGGGTATTGCCAAGACGATGGGTTGTAGAACGCACGTTCGCCTGGTTCGGGCGAGGCCTATTGGGAAAAGAGCCCTGCGGCAAAGGTGGTGTTGTTTCATCGCCATCTTCGAGATGGACGGATATCGGTGCCAGTCTTGGTGGAGTTTTCGGCCGCAGGATACCGTACTGGCCAGCTACCGGACGTGCCCGGCAAATTCTCATGGTAAAAAGTCAAGTACTTCCAGCCATCGTGTCCCTCGCGGTGCCGCCGGTGTCATCAGGTGATGATTTGAAACTATTTTAGTAGAGACTTCGAAAGTAGCAAGACCAGTTGATATGCCGCCGTACAGCTTCCCAACACACTTTCGGCCACTGTCTCGCATATTCAAACAGATCGGTGCTGAACTTCGTATTACGGAAAAAACACTTGGTGCCGCGGCAACAATGACTGATCGCGTTGTCGCGGATCCGCGCCGCCAGAATGATGCGATAATGCGCGACATGCAAAGAGTCGATCGGCTCGGTCAATCACTATTGGCGTTAACGGACAATTCCGAGATTCTCTCGACGGCTGTGCCCGATGACTGGCAGGCAGATACGGATTTCGTTTTAAAATCACTAAAGCTTTTCAAATTAACCCAGAGATTGCGGCTTGTCCGGGGCTGCAAGAGCATGGAGACGGGATCAATTTCAAGCGAACTGAAAATGCTCTGAGTTGCGCCTAAATCTACAACAGAATCGACTACGGTCTTTGGCAATGTTGCTATTTTTCCTCCAGCATTTCCTCAATCATTGGCCTGGCACTCAACAACAAAGAGTCCGCCATAGCAGCGTGCCCCTCCGCAGTCGGATGCAAGGCGCCAGTCGTTTCAGAGAACACGCTTGCTGAGGTCTTTTCGTCGATCTTTCCGGATCGGCTCACGACTTTTTGATTCACTACCATGTATGCATCGTTGAAACTGCGGACCCAACGCTGCCGCAGGGCATATGGAAAGTTCTGGCTGGCAGGGTTGTATGGCCTCCATTCGCCTGCCTTGCCGGACCAGCTCGTCTGGCAGGTCTGGCTGTCACGGTCGGCCGTGCCCCAACACGGGATCATCAGCATTTCGGCGGGATCCCCGGCAAGTTTCGGATTGCGTGCGCAAAAACCGTGGCCTTCAAACATCTTGTCGGAATATGAATTCCCGGCAAAAGTCCAGCCGTGATCTTCTGCCAAACTGCGCATGCGCTGAAAAAGTTGAGAAAATTGCCCGCGGACGGCACCAAGGCGGTCTTCACTGGCAACCAGCCAGGATGAGAACATGTCGAGCGACTGGTTTGCTGCAAACCTGTCTTCGTCATTGCCACCTGAAGTGTCTGCCTCGCAGAGGTGACCGTTCTCGTCCGTAACCAGGTCGGGATAGGCAGTCAGGATGATGCGCGAAGGATCGAATATCCCGTCGTTGGCAGAGTTTACGGGAAGAGTTGATTCAAGCGCCTTTGCCAACCGCGCGTAGGCGTCAGGGAGAATGTCGCGCATGCGAGCTGCGAACTCCTCGGCAGAAACCGTTGCTCCAAAGAATTCAGCGACCGAAGAGGAGACGCCACTGCGCAATGTCGCCCATGCCACGATGTTGGAAAAACCAATGTCGTTGCCACCAATCGAAAGGAAGACATAATCGATTGTCCGGCGGAAATGATTATCCCGGCATCTCCATAAGCCTTGCTCATATTCCGGCTTGTCGGCACAGATTTCCCTGAGAAGGCGATAAATTTGCGAGTCCTTCTCTCCACCAGAAAGCGGTCTTGAAGCGGTTGCCGACGAAACCTGGGCGTCAGCCGTCCGTTCAACGTAAGTCTGTGGGCCGAGAATCCCTTCATCGACCCCAGCTCCCGAGCAGGAGTAGTCGAGATAAGTGACTGCCAGCTGCCGGTTCTCCACAGCGATTTGCAATGCCGCCCGAAGCTGCTGACTATAGAGCGATCGGTGGCAGAGCTGGTCCGTCCAGGTGGCTGATCCACCCGCATGATTGATCCGGCGTAGCGGGTATAGATTGTGGTATCGCGCGGTGTCGCCAAATTCCACAGGCAGATTGGGATTGCCTTCACCTGATGCAAAACTGTCACCCATTCCGACAATGAGTACGTCTCTTGTCGAAGCTGATACAATGATCGGCTGTTCACCAACGACGTTCACGGAAATCTCGGCACCGCCGGGGTAAGGCAATGCAATGCGTGGGCCGCCGACATGTTCGCCACACTCCGACGTGGTGGCCAGCACGCCTGCAATCCGCCACTCGCACTTGAGGAATGAGGGCAATGTCTCGCCGTTGGTATTGGTGAGCCAAAGTTCGATTTCGTGACTTCTTGGGTTGAGATATTCTTCGATGCCGCCACAAGCGTTGTGTTTTCGCTGCTCTGAATCATAACAGAGGTTACCGTCACCTCGGGCGGCCCAACCGCGCCAATCGAAGTTCTTTCGCAGTAGATTGGTGAAGGCGATTCGCCGGTCATTGAGCACATGCTCGGAACCGAGGACTGATGAGTGTTGGATGAAATTATCCCGGTCATCTTCGGCAAGCCTCAGGCCATCAACGTGGATGATATATTGCTGCCAGGCATTCTCATGCATCTTGAAGAACGCAGGATCTCGGAACATGCGAAAGCGATTGACAACCTGCCATTCGATTTTGAAATTCTTGCTGTCAAGAGTCTGGGCGCCGGCGGTGCCAATGGGCTCCCAAACCAGAAGTGCCATGATGCAAATGAGGGAAGTCCAATTCATCAGCGGGCTTTTCGCGGCCAAAACTGGCTAAGTTGAGGCAGCAAACCACAATGTGTATTTGAGAATCAAACGATAATGCCAGGTAATCAGGCTACGAGTTTGTCAAGCGCTCTCGATGTTTGCGTAATCTGATCATTGACCTCAACTTGCCGCAGCATCAGATTATCGAGATGCGTTCGCAGCAGGTTAGCAGCCTTCACATCACTGAGGATATCCGTATCGGCGCCGACGATCGAGAATAAATCCCTGATCCGCGCAATCGGTACGCCCATTTTTCGCAACATAAGCACATTCTTAAGGCGCCTTACGTCAGAAGCCAAATAAGTCCGGAAACGGCCATGACGTGGCGGAGCGAGCAATTCAGCCCGCTCATAAAATCGGATCGTCTTGGGGTCCGCGCCAGTTTTCTTGGCAAGCTCACCAATGAAGAGAAAGTCATCGGGCGCCAACTCATCTGCTGGTCGGCCGGTAGCGTGACAGGTGTCAATTTCTGCTCGTACGTCCATTCGGTCACTCCCTCGGCGCCTGCACTCGATTCAAGGCGAATCTGATTATGCGAATCTAAATAAACTCTCGAAAAGTGCAATGGAATATTTTGTTCTACTTATGCGTGTATCTTGTTCTTTCGAAACGTTACCTCAATTTTCAGGAGTGGCCCCTTAATCAATTCTGTACCGTGTATAATACCCTTTTCCTTAAGTATAACTATCCGCAATCTCCATGACTATCCCATTTAATCATAAATATACCAAGTACACATCATCGCACTGTCTATTTATTTATGACATTTAATCACTTCTAATTAAATATTAACCATAAATGCCCACTTTTACTTGTGTCAAAACGAAGTCCCTGCCGCAGTTACTAACGCGGGTTCACAATTTTCGCTGAAAGTGGAAGTGCCAGAATGATTATCATCGTGGACGAACGCCCCGACGTTTCCGACGCCTATCGCGCGAGCCTTGGCCGCGAAGGCATCTCAACCGCCGGCTTTACGCCTGCCGACTTCGATGAATGGTTCCATTCTACCAGCGGTCCCGACCTCTCGGCCATCGAAGCAATTGTCCTGGGCGATTTCGAACGCCGGGAAATTCTTGCAAGGGCAATCAAGAATCGAACGGAGATCCCGGCTATCGTACTTAACGACACCGTCGGCCTCGAAGGAAGTCTCAGGTTATTTGCGGCAGGTGTCGACGATGTCGTGCGAAAGCCCGTGCACGCCCGGGAAATCATTGCAAGGATAGGCGCAATACGGCGCCGCGCGGCTCCTCCTCAGCGTTCGACTGAACTCGATGGTCTACGGATTCACGGCGATGGCCGCGACCCGGAAGTAAACGGCGAAGTGCTGATGCTGCCAAGACGTGAGCGTGGAATCCTCGAATATCTCACCGCAAATCGTCTGCGCCGGGTAAGCCGTACGCAATTATTCAATGCCGTCTGTGGGCTGTTTGACGACGCAGTCGAAGAAAGCGTGGTGGAAAGTCATATCAGTAAATTGCGCAAGAAACTCGGGCTGGCGGTCGGCTACGATCCCATCGATACGCGGCGGTATCTTGGATACCAACTCACGGCGCGTAGCGCCATGGCGGCATCATTGCTACCGCCGGATTTTTTGTGGGCGCGGCGGTTCGTTAACTTAAGTCCCCGGCAGACAGCACATGGCCGACGAACGGCAACTCGCGGAATTGGTGCGCCATATCCATGCCGAAACCCACCACGAACTTGTCGGGGCAGAGGAAGCCCTGGAAATCAGCCTTTAGATTTGCCGCGAGATGACCGGGCTTATTGAGCAAGACTGCGGTCATGACGCTGGTAGCGCCACGGGCGGCGATCAGATCCTTGGCGAATGCCAGGGTGCGTCCTGATTCGAGAATATCGTCGATTAACAATACATCGCGGTTCTTCACGTTCGATTCGATATCGCGCAAGACCTCGACCTGACCCGACGAGGTGGTGGCTGCCCGGTAGCTGGCGAGAATCATGAAATCGACTTCAGGCGAGAGTCCGGCATGATGCATGGCGCGGATGAGGTCAGCGGCGAAAATGAAGCTGCCCTTCAGGACCGGAACAACCAACAGGCGTTCGGGCTTGCGAGCGGCAATTTCGCGCGCCAGTACAGTGATGCGTTCAGCGATTTCCGTTTCGGAAAAGAGAACCCTGATGCGATGCCCGTCGATAGTGATTTCACTCATGAATCGTATTTGAGCCGATTTCGTCGGCACGGGCAAAGCGAATTTCGAGTTTCTTCGCAGCTTCTGGAGGCGAAGCGACCCGTGTGACGAAATTGGTGATTTCACCGGCATTGAGTGGACGGGCGCCCGGATCGAGAATCCAAGTGTAGACCTCACCATTGGAGCCATCGCGCAGGCCAAAACGGAGCGAGGGGATTTTCCGTTCGCCATCCGAGATATTGTCAATTTCGCCTTTGACCGCAAGTACGCGGGTGCCATCGACGATCATGTGCTGCAGTTCGATGTGGCGTAGATCGAGGCCATATATATTGATGTCCTGGCCCAGGGCGCCGTAAGCCCGGGCTGTAACAGGGGCTATATTTACTACCATTTCGGGAAAGGTGGCGGCGGCTATGAAAGGCATCGATAGGGCAGCCGCGAAGGCCGCCCAGGCCACCAGACGGTGGCGGCGCTGGCGGCGCCGGTTGGCAAAATTATCCTGGGCCTCGCGGGAAGCTTCGAGCAGGCGGCGGATTTCCAAATCAGGTTCATAACCATGGTCGATCACGGCCGGAAGCTGACGAGGTAAAGCGTTGGACACTTCAATGGCCCGACCTTCGAGCCAGCCGTGGCCACATGCAGCACACCTGATCATAGGGCCTTCCGCCGCGAAATGCGAGGCCGGCATATCATAGCGCGTTGCGCAGGAGGGACAGGAGATTATCATGGGTTTTGCCCAGGTTGCAGAGCGATTCGGAGACGGGCGCCAAACCGGCGCTGGACCAACAAGTTGACGGCATTTAGGGTTAATGCCGCGTTAATGGTGACTATGCTGAATGGCACCATGAAAGAAAGGGAGTAGCGGTTGGTTCGTCTTGAGAGTGTGGGATTGCGCTATGGTCATGGTCCGGAGATTCTCAAGGATGTGAGTTTCC
>JANLWG010000187.1:0-2207 GCA_031364405.1 Hyphomicrobiales bacterium | reverse complement strand
GCGGTCGGACCCTTGATGCCGGCATTGTTGACCAGCACATCGAGGCCGCCCAGATCATCGAGCGCATCATCGAACCATGCGTCGATCTCGCCTTCGCTGCGGACGTTCACATGGGTGGCGGCAATCTCCGGAAAGTCCTCGCGGAATTTTGCGAGTGCGGCTTCGTTGACGTCGCAGATATGCACCTTGGCGCCGTCGCCCGCGAAAGCCTTGGCAATGGCGCGCCCAATACCATCGGCGGCGGCGGTGATCATCACCCGTTGTGACATGGAAGCCTCTTATTTTTTCCTGGGTTGCTGTTTTGCCAGTGACTCGCGTTCGAGCACAAGCCCGGCACCAATTTTGTGTTTCTTGAACAGCTTCATCATGTCGACAAGGATATCGTTGCGCTTGGCTTCGATGGCAGCGACGGTGCGGCCCCCGGCCTGGGCTTCGCAGCCTTCGACCAGGCGTTTTTCCAGAGCGTCATTCCATTTGGGGAATTTCAAATCGGTCCACGGCAGTTCAAGAGTGGGATCGAACTGCTTGATGAAATCGCGCATGCCGCCGGGGCCGCCCGCCACATGATAGGTCAGGAACGAACCCATGAAGGCCCAGCGCAGGCCAGCCGAATAGATGATCGAGTCATCAATGTCGCCGGTGGTCCCCACATCCTTGTCGAGAATGTTGAGGGCCTCGCGCCATAGGGCTTCCTGCAAGCGATCGCAGATATAACCTTCGATTTCCTTCCTGAGGCGAAGCACTTGCATGCCGGTAGCTTCGAAGTAGAGGCCGGCGCGGTCCATGACATCGGTTGAAGTCTTCGCGCCCGGAACGGTTTCGACCAGCGGCAACAGGTAGACCGGATTGAACGGGTGGCCGATGATGACGCGCTCGGGGTGCTTGCACTGGGATTGCAGCCTTGTCGGCAGGAAGCCCGAGGACGAAGAGGCGATGATAACCTCCGGCCTTGCCAATGCGTCAATGTCGCGGAACAGCTTGATCTTGAGGTCTTCGCGTTCCGGTGCCGCTTCATGAATGAAGTCGGCTTTGGAGGCCATCTCATTGAGATCAGTGGTGAAAGTGAGTTTTCCCTTTTTCTTGGGCTTGCCCAGAAGTTTCTCCATCGAGGGCCAGGCAACCTTCACGGCGGCGCGCAATTTGGCTTCGGCGGCGGGGTGGACGTCATAGGCGATCACGTTAAAGCCACGAATGAGCAGGCGAGCGGCCCAGCCCGCACCGATCAATCCGGTGCCGGCGATGCCGACGGTCTTGATGGTGGTCATCGCTTATTTCCTCGCAGCAAGTTTCAGGATTTCGCGGCCCTCGCCGGGCGTTGCCACCTTGGTGCCGAGGAGTTCGATGATCTTGCCGGCCTTTTCGACGAGACTGCCATTGGAAGCATAAACGCCTTTTTCGAGCCAGAGATTGTCCTCAAGGCCAACGCGGACGTGGCCGCCGAGCAAGACGGCCTGGGCCACAGCGGCAAATTCATTGCGGCCAATGCCGAAGGCGGCCCATACAGCTCCGGCTGGCAGCTGGGCCTTCTGATAGGCCATGGTCTCGCTGTCATAGGGCGCTCCCCACGGGATGCCCAGGCAGAGCTGGAACATCGGCGGGCCGTCGATCAGGCCTTCGGCGCAGAGCTGCTTGGCGAACCACAAGTTCCCTGAATCGAAAATTTCCATCTCGGGTTTGACACCATATGACTTGATGAGTTTCGCCTGTTCGCGCAACTGGGCGGGAGTCTGCACGACGATGCCGTTGCCGTCGCCAAAGTTGAGCGAGCCGCAATCGAGGGTGCACAGCTCGGGGCGCAGTTCCTTGACATGGAGCAGGCGCTCGACCGGGCCGACGAGATCGGTGCCTGAACCCCACTTCATCGGGTTCTCACCGGCGCCCACCTCAAGGTCGCCGCCCATGCCGGCGGTGAGGTTGATGATCACATCCTGGTTCTTGGCGCGGATCCTCTCCATCACTTCGCGGTAAAGCTCGACGCCGCGCGCCCCCTTGCCGGTCTTGGAATCACGCACATGGCAATGCACGATGGTGGCGCCGGCGGCGGCCGCCTCCAGTGCTGAATCGGCGATCTGCTTGGGGCTGACTGGAATAGCCGGATGCTTGCCGACGGTATCGCCAGCCCCGGTAACAGCGCAGGTGATGATGACTTTCGGGTTCATGGAATGCTCCTCCTGTTGGGTTTGAGTCTAGGGCGGAGGGGGAAAGTT
>JANLWG010000170.1:0-1563 GCA_031364405.1 Hyphomicrobiales bacterium | reverse complement strand
AGCAGCCCCACAAGTATCAATCGACAAGAAAAAACTTCTGGTGCAGCCGCGCAACGCCGATGGCACCTTGAAGATGGTGCCGTTCTGGGAGGATCCGGTTTTGTGGGCCCGTGAACAGCAGCAGAGTTTCTATGGCTCGATGTCGGGCGCGCTGCGCCAGATCAAGACCGGTGCGCCACTGGCTGCCGCGCTGACACTGATGACTTTGAGTTTTGGTTATGGCGTGTTTCACGCGGCAGGTCCCGGCCACGGCAAGGCGGTGATCTCCGCCTGGCTTCTCGCCACCGAAAACGAATTGCGCCGCGGCGTGCTCATTGCTTTGATGAGCGCCATCATCCAGGCCCTGACTGCCATCCTTATCGTCAGCATCCTGCTGCTCGTCGTCGCCAGCGTGGGAGCCAGTGCCCGCAATGTCGCGGGCTTTCTCGAAAGCGGAAGTTATGGGCTGATCGGAGCAATGGGACTCTATCTCATCTGGACGGCGTTGCGCCCCCACGCCCACAAACATGACCACCATCATGTTCACCATCACGACGAGTCTTGCAACCATGCCCATGCACCCGAAGCCAGCCAGGTGAAAGGCGACTGGTCGCTCACCAAGGCTTTCTCGCTCGCTTTTGCAGTCGGCATCAGACCGTGCACCGGAGCCATCCTCGTCCTCGTCTTCGCCAATGCGCTCGGTCTCTATTGGGCCGGCATCGCCTCGACCTTCGCCATGGCTGTCGGCACCTTCATCACCGTGTCAGCGATCGCAGCGATCGCTGTCTATGCCAAGAAGCTGGCAATGAAGCTCGCGGCAAAAGACGCCCGCTGGCTCGGCTGGGCCGCCTTCGCCCTGCGCCTGGGCGGAGGTGCGGTAATCGCCGGCCTCGGCACCATCCTGTTCCTCGGCTCCCTCGGCACATCCCACACGATGATGTAGAGCGTCAACCCAGAACTAAATTCCCATCTTGACTCTTGTATTCTCATATGAGAGAACAAAACTAGAACATTCTGGATATTTCAGTCATGCGTATGAAACCGCCGCGCCAGTGGACGGAGGGCTTTTGCGTCTCCGCCGCCAAGATCGAGGATCAGCACGCGAGCCTCGTGGAAGCCCTGCGCCGTCATATTGCGCGGCTGGAGCACAACAGTCCGCAATTCGAGACAAGGCCCGCGCGCGGAGCCCCCTGGACCACCGGCGTGCCGGTGATCGACCAGCATCTTGGCCTTGGCGGCCTGGCCCGCACCGGCCTCCATGACGTGAGCCCCCGAGCCTATGGCGACATGCCGGCCGCCATGGGCTTTGCCCTGGCCCTGGCGCTTCGCCGCCTGGCCGATCCATCCGAGCCCCGGCCGCTGCTATGGTGCAGGCTGGCCCGCGAAGAGCGCGAATACGGCAGGCTCTATGGCCACGGTCTCGAAACCCTGGGGCTCGCCCGCCAGCGCTTCGTCACCGTCACCCTGAAGCAGCCGGTGGCTCTGCTGTGGACCATGGAGGAGGCGCTCAAATCGGGGGCATTTTCCCTTGTTATCGCCGATGCCGATGCGCGCCACGCCAGCCTCACCGCCACCCGCCGCCTT
>JANLWG010000339.1:0-4032 GCA_031364405.1 Hyphomicrobiales bacterium | reverse complement strand
CCGCTGGCGCCGGGCGCAACCGTCGGCATTCTCGGCGGGGGCCAGTTGGGTCGCATGCTGGCGCTGGCTGCGGGCCAACTCGGTATCAAGTGCCACATCTACGCGCCCGAGGCCGGCAGCCCGGCCTTTCAGGTGGCGTCCACCCGCACCATTGCCGCCTATGACGATTTTACCGCTCTCGAAAAGTTTGCCGGCGCTGTCGATGTGGTGACCTATGAATTTGAAAATGTGCCAGCAGGTACCGCAGCCTTCCTTGAAACCCGCATTCCCCTGGCGCCCGGCGCCCACGCCCTGCGCACCGCACAGGACCGGGTCGACGAGAAGACCTTCATTGCCAGCCTCGGCATTCCTATCGCACCCTTCGCCGCCGTCGACGATTTACCTGGCCTGGAGGCAGCGCTTGCCCGGATCGGCCGGCCCGCCATCCTCAAAACCAGGCGTCTTGGCTATGACGGTAAAGGCCAAACCAGAATTTCAGCCGGTACGAACGCTGCCGCCGCCTGGGCCGAAATCGGCAAGGCCCCGGCCATTCTCGAAGGCTTGATGAATTTCCAAATGGAAATCTCGGTGATTGCGGCACGCGGCTGGGACAGTTCCATTGCCATCTACGATGTGCCCGAGAACCATCACGCCAACCACATTCTGCACACTTCGACCGTACCGGCTGCCATACCAGCTAAAACCGCCGAGAGGGCCCGCGCCATCGGCGGCCAGATCATTGCGGCCCTTGACTACGTGGGCGTCATCGGCATCGAAATGTTTGTGGGCACGGACCAACTGGTGGTGAACGAGATCGCGCCCCGTGTCCATAATTCCGGCCACTGGACCATGGATGCCTGCATCGTCTCGCAGTTCGAACAACACATCCGCGCCATTTGCGGCTGGCCGCTTGGGCTACCACAACGCCATTCCAACGTGGTGATGACCAATCTTCTGGGCGATGACGCCAGTGATTGGACAAGTCTCGCGGCACAGCCCGGCACCGCCATTCACCTTTATGGCAAGGCTGAAATCCGGCCAGGCCGAAAAATGGGCCATGTAAACCGCTTGACCCCTCGACAGGCTTGAGCGGGTGTGATATTCCGCCGCCACTTTCGGGAACCCCCAAGCCGGGTGTTTTCAGCCAGTTCAACCATGTGTGACCAAATCAGAGGTATCGCTTGCAAGTCGTAGTCCGTGACAACAATGTCGATCAGGCCCTCAAGGTGCTCAAGAAGAAGATGCAGCGCGAGGGGATTTTCCGCGAGATGAAACTGCGCGGAGCCTACGAAAAACCCTCTGAAAAGCGTGTCCGCGAAAAGGCCGAAGCGGTGCGCCGTGCCCGCAAACTGCAGCGCAAGAAGCTGCAGCGCGAAGGCCTGCTGCCGATGCCAAAGAAAGTCGAGTTCCCCGGCCGGGGTCCACGCGGACCCCAATAAGCCAGTTACAGAGTCGGTTATTTAAAGGCCGCCTCCGCAAGGAGAGCGGTCTTTTTGTATGTCCGGTGGCCCTCAGTCGCATGTGGCATGAACCGCTTTGCCAACCTTGGGACGGCTACTCAACAGGCCTGCGCCGGGTTTGCAGCACGCCAAGGCACCGAAATATTTGGTTCTGCCACAATTACGCAACAACTGCGACAAACGTCTGTAGCAATCGCGCCTTAGATAAACGCCAGATGAACGATGCATTCACGTTGAGTTCCGTCTCACGGGGTTAAGGTCCTCCCACCATCAAGATACCAGCCGAGAGGGAAACCCGATGATCCGCCACACGCTCTTTATCTTTGCCGTCCTCGGCACCGCCGCCACCGCCATTGCCACCGCCCATCCCGCCGCCGAACTCCCGGCCGAAATTTCCAGGAATGTCACGGTGATCGACAAGAATGACGCTTTCCCGGTTTTAGGGCCAATCATCGTTGAACAGTGCGCCAAGGAGGATTGCTCCGACGTCCAGTCTTAGAAAATTGTCAGGCGGCGACGCCAGACAATCCGGAGCGCGGGACGCCGGGTTTCTCAAAGCCCCCTCTCGCGAAGCTTGAAATCCCGCGCTCCCGTTCCGATATTTAAGGTTCCCCAGGCAGTACTTCCCCCCCATCCCCTGCAAAGCTGCCTGCAACTGGAAGACCCCGGCATGTTCCGGGGTCTTTTTTTCAGATTATGTCAGCTTCGCTGTCCGCTGTAAAAATCTTTACATTCAAGGTCCGTTCTGTGACGGATATTACAGTAATCGTCCAACCGGGGGTCTAGAAGAGCATCAACACCACCGCAAACGCGGATTTACCCGGAGACGCCCAATGACCCGCTACACGATCTACATGATGATGGTTCTAGGTTCGGCTGCGGCGATTGCCGCGACCGCCTTTGCCGCCGTCACGTCTCCGGCCCCTTTTGACCTGGTTCCCGCCCACAACGTGACGGTTATCGAAAAGAACCTGGCGTATCCGGTTGTGGGGCCGCTGGTTGTCGAGACCTGTCTAACCGAGGATTGTTCCGAGGCCTGATTAGCACTTCATTTTCCCAAACGGCGGTTCCCCCCATCCCCCTGCAAATAACCGCCGAACTCAAAGGCCCCCCTTGGGGCCTTTCCTTTTTACAGAAGCCCAATTCTAAACCGCAGATGAACGCAGCATTCACGAACAGTTCCGCCACCAGAGTCTAAGTTCTTCCCAACGCTGAGATTGCTCGCTGAGGAACACTAAAATGAAAACCTTTATCGCCACCGCCACCCTGACCATCATATTCCTGTCGGCTGGTGCTTTTGCCGGAAACAACCACCGGGTGGCGCAATCGGCGGCAAACCTGATCAACACCAATGTGACGGTAATTGAGAAGAATCAGGATTGGTCGATGCTGGAGACAGCCTCGGTCAAAAGCTGAGCGATGACCAAGACCATCCCCACCGCCTTAGCCCTGCTCCTGCTCACCAGCAGCCTGGCCCACGCAACGGTACGCAATTATTTCGCACCCGAGGTTGATGGCCAGCGGCTCGACAGCTGCCTCACCGGCGAGCGCGATTGCGGAAAACCTGCGGCGGACGCATTTTGCCAAGCCCAGGGCTACGAGAATGCAATTCTGTTCCAGCGCGAACCGGGAATTCTCACCCGCCGGCTTAATTCCGCCGAGCGCTGCGAGGGTGCCGCCTGCATGTCATTCCGGCAAATCAAGTGCTACACCCCGAAGGGCGATCTCGCCGCAGCCGCACAGAATTGACCGGCGGCCCGGACTCCTATTCCTTGAAGACGCGATTCCAGTCGGCCTTCATGTCGACGACCGTCCAGCCTTTGGCCTGCGCTTCGTCGAGCGCCTTGTCGAGATGGCCAATGGAAGACTTGCGGTCGTAGGCCCATTCCCGTTCGGCATCGGTGTGGTGCACGATGAGGGCAAAGCGGATGCCCTTTCCGGCCATGATCCATTGCAGCATCTGGAGATCACCATCCGAATTGCCAAACGCCGCGATGGGACGGCGGCCGATGTGGTTGTGGATGCCAACCGGCTTGCCGGCCTTGTCATCAATGAAATTGATCTCCGGCAACCGCATGAGAACTGGCGTTCCCTCCCGCATCTGGAATTCAGTCTTGCCGCTGCTGCCGATGACCTGTTCGGGCGGGATGCCGTAGACCTTCTCCACCCACGGGCGCATGAAGTCGATACCGCCGCCGGAGACGATGAAGGTCTTGAACTCGTTGGCGCGCAGATAGGCCAACAGCTCAAGCATCGGCTGATAGACCATCTCGGTGTAGAGGCGTTTGGTTACCGGGTGTCTGGCGGTTGCAATCCAGCCGTTGACGATCTTGTCGAACTCCTCGGTGGTCATGCCGGCATGGGTGGCCATGACGATCTGCATGATGGCCGGTTCACCACCGGCGAGCGCCGCCTTCACGTCGCCCTTGAGCAGCGAAGCGAAGGGCTCCTGGGTCTGCCACTCGGGATGCTGCGGGGCAAGAGTCTTGACACGGTCGAGCGCGAAGATGAGCTGGAAATACATGGGCTGCTCGGCCCACAGGGTGCCGTCATTGTCGAACGTGGCGATGCGCTCGGGCGCGGGCACGAAATC
>JANLWG010000043.1:0-21312 GCA_031364405.1 Hyphomicrobiales bacterium | reverse complement strand
TTCATGCAGACCGATCCCGTCTATGCGCCCAGCGCCCTCATGCACAATCTCAAGCACAACCGCGTGCTGCACGATATTCTGGTCTTCATCACCGTGGAGACCACCGACGAGCCGCGCCTTGAGCGCGAGGATGAGCGCGTAATCGTCAAGCATCTGCCATTGGGCGCCTGGCTGGTGGAAGCCCGCTTCGGTTACATGGAACAGCCAGACGTGCCAGCGGCACTGCGCGCCTGCGAAGCCCACGGCCTCGCCATCGACCCGCGCCAGGCTTCCTATTTCCTTGGCCGCCGGGTGATCCGTATCTCCGAGCGTTCCGCCCTGCCGTTCTGGCAGCAACGCATCTTCATCATGCTGACAAATCAGTCGGCCAGAGCTATCGAGTTTTTCCGCATTCCCCCCGACCGTGTCGTCGAACTCGGCATGCAAATGAGCGTCTAGGATTTAGCCCATGCAACTATCGCCCTTCTCGCGGCCCGGCCGTTTCTGGCGCGGCAACCTGCATACGCACTCCACCCTGTCGGATGGCGCCCTGGAGCCCAACGCGGTGGTCGAGGCCTACAAGAATGCCGGCTATGACTTCATGATGCTGTCCGATCATTTCATCGGAAAATTCAATTGGCCGATCGCCGACACGAGGGGCTTTCGTTCCAACAATTTCACCACGATCATCGGCTCTGAGTTGCATGCGCCCGAAACCAGTGCGGGCGAGCTCTGGCACATCGTGGCGGCTGGCTTGCCATTGGATTTTCCCAAGGCCGCACCAGCCGAGACTGGCGAAGAAATTGCCCGCCGCGCCCATGCCGCTGGCGCCTTCATCGGCATCGCCCATCCCGCTTGGTCACAACTGACCATCGAGGACGGCCGCGCCATCGACTGCGCTCATGCGGTGGAAATCTACAATCACGGCTGTGCCATCGAGAACGATCGCGGCGAAGGCCTTTACCTGCTCGACCAGCTTTTGAATGAAGGCAAACGGCTCACCGCTTTCGCCACCGACGACGCGCACTTTAAGTCACCCGATTATTTCGGCGGCTGGGTGCAGGTGAGAGCCGAAAGCCTCGACCCCGATGTACTGCTCGAAGCTCTGAAGCAGGGCCATTACTATTCAAGCCAGGGCCCGCAGCTTCATGATGTGTCGCTGAGCGGTAAGGAACTCTCGATTACCTGTTCGCCAGTCGATACCATCACCGTAGTCTGCGGTCATTCCCGAACTTGTGTGAGAACAGGCAAGGCGATCACCGATGCCGAGTTCGATTTGAAAACTCTAGAGAAGGGCTGGCTGCTCAAGAGACACAGCCCATGGTTCCGTGTCGTCGCCATCGACCACGCCGGCAAACGCGCCTGGAGCAATCCCGTCTGGTGGGACGAGATCGGCTAAGCAAGCATTATCGTCAGCCTGCGGAATGATTGTTCCGGCGCGGTTTCATCCACGCTGTACCAGCCATGGCGACGCCGGCAAATCCCGCACCGGCGAGAAACACTGGAACCTCGCCTCCCGCATCCCATAACACCCCGGCGATCAGGCTGGCGGCCAGCGTTGCAATTCCGCTCACCAGGCTAAAGGTACCAAAACCCGTGCCGCGCAGTTCAACTGGTGCTGCATCGGCAACAAGGCTCGACAGGATGCCCTGGGTTAGCCCCATGTGCAGCCCCCACAATGCAACGCCCACCATCACCATGCTAATTGACGGCGCCCAGGCCAGAACCACATCGGCGACAACCAGAACGCCGAGGCCCGCCGCCAACAGCCCACGCCGGCCAATGCGGTCGGACAACACGCCAGCCGGATAGGACGACAGCGAATAGACCGCACTCATCACCACCAGGACCAGTGGCACATAGGCGATTGAAAGTCCTGCCCCCGACGCCCTGAGCACCAGAAAAGCTTCCGAAAAGCGCGCCAGCATCACCGCAGCGCCAAGCTCCGCGACGATCCAGAACGGTGATCCCAGACTCCGCATCGTCGCTGGGTTGAACCCAGGCCGGTTGTTGTCATTACCTTCGTGCTTGGGCTCCTTGATGCCGAAACCCAGCAATGCGACCGCCAGCAACGCCGGGACGCAGGCCACCCACAGGACGGTACGCAGGTCAGCCACAAATAGCCCCATCAGGACAATGGCCACCAGCGGCCCGAGGAAAGCCCCGACCGTGTCGAGCGATTGACGCAGGCCGAAGGCTGCACCGCGCAACGCCGATGGTGTCATGTCGGCCACCATGGCATCGCGCGGTGCCCCCCTAATGCCCTTGCCGATGCGGTCGGCAAAGCGCGCGACAAACACTGCGGTCACACTCTCCGCCAGTGGAAACAATGGCTTTACCACAGCGGCAAGGCCGTAGCCCAAAAGGGCTATGCCCTTGCGGTTGCGCCAGCGGTCGCTCAGCACGCCAGAAAACAGTTTCGAAATCTGCGCCGTCGCCTCCGCGACGCCTTCGATCAGGCCGAGCATCGCAGCACTGGCTCCCAGCGTGCCGACAACGAACAAGGGCAACACCGCATGAATCATCTCGGAGGAGACATCCATGAACAGGCTGACGAGACCCAATACCCAGACGCCGCGCGGTATTCCCCTCACTGCGCCACCTGCATTGCATCACCTCTCTCTGCCAAGCCCGAAGCTTGCCAGCAGGCGCAAAAAGGATCAACCTGAAATCCATCCACAATCGAAACAGCAAACGGCGTTGAACATGGCCAATGCAAAAACTGAATTCACTAAACGGCGAACGCCTGTTGCAACCCCCGTTCACGAGACCGAATACAAAATCTTGCACGACCAGCGCCTGACGGTAATCCGCTCCTACAATCTTTGGTATGCCTTCGGTCATGTGGTGGCCCATGCCTATTTCTGGTTGATGCTGTTCTTGAGCCTCGATCTCTCCAGCAAGCCTATGCTGTTTGCCGCCGCCGCGGCTTCCTCGATCATCGTATGGTTCGCTTACCGGGTGATCCTGATCATCGACCGCGACGTGGTCAGGCTTTATCCGCGCATCGTGTTTCTCGAACTGCTCATGGATTATGACTACTACCGCGATTATCTGCGCAGCAGGCCACGCGGCGATACCGAACGCTCGTTCATCGAGAAATGCGAGCAGATTGAAACAGCATCGGCGGCCGACCTGTGGGAGCAGGTCTACAGCCAGTTCAAGCAACAGGATTTCCCCGCCGACCGCCGCATCACCGGGCATTTCAATCGCGCCGCCTATCTATCAATCGCCTTGTTCTGGATTGTCACCGGCATGATCCTGTTGCCGCTCTACTTCCCGTGGGCAGGCTGACGGCAAAGCGGACAAGGAGCACCCGATGTTCACCTGCTTTCGCCACTTCGCCTCAGCCATGGCATTGGCATTGGCATTGGCACTGGTGTTGGCCATACCGGGTGCTGCCGAGGATAATCTGTACTTGCCGTCACCGCGCCAAAGCATTGTCCAGTCGTTTGCACCACTGATTGAAAAGACGGCTCCGGCGGTGGTCAATATCTATACCCGCAGCATCGTCAAATCGGGCTCGGCCACCCGCCAGCTTGACGGCTCGGCGTTCTGGCGCTTGTTCCGCGATACCCTGCTGTTCGGCTACGGCCAGGACCGCATTGCCAATGCGCTGGGCTCCGGCGTCATTGTCACCGCTGATGGTATCATTGTCACCAATCATCATGTGGTGGCCGATGCCGATGGGGTTTCGGTAGCGCTCAGCGATGGCAGTGTTTACGACGCGGAGATTCTGGTCTCCGACAAACGCACCGATATCGCGGTTCTCCGCATCAAGGCAGGCACCCCCCTGCCCTTCATCTCCCTGGGCGATTCCGACAGCCTCCGGGTCGGCGATCAGGTGATTGCCATCGGCAATCCCTTCGGCCTCGGTCAGACAGTCACCAGCGGCATCGTCTCGGCACTGGCGCGCACCAGTTTCGGCATCGGCGACTTTCGTTTCTTTATCCAGACCGATGCCGCCATCAACCCCGGCAATTCGGGCGGCGCCCAGATCGATCTCGACGGCAATCTGGTCGGCATCAATACGGCGATTTATTCGACCTCGGGCGGCTCGCAAGGGTTGGGGTTCGCCATTCCCAGCAACATGATCCTGCCGATCATTGCGAGTGCCGTCAAGGGTCAACCGCTGGTTCATCCGTGGATTGGAATTTCCGGCCGCCGGATCCCGCCGCAAGCCGTAGGGCAACTGGGGCTGTCCAACAGTCACGGCGTGCTGGTGGTCGAAGTTCATGCCGCAGGGCCCGCCGCCAGAGCAGGATTTGTTCCCGGCGACGTCATCCTGGCCCTTGATGGCATTGCCGTTAACGATCCGGAAGCACTGCGTTACCGTGTCGCCATGCGAGAGCCGGACACCACCATAAACCTGACCGCCATTCGAAGCGGCCGACAATATGAAATTCCGGTCACCGTGGTGGCGCCACCTGCCGTACCGCCCCCTGACGAAACCAAACTCACCGGCCTCAGCCCGTTTCGCGGGGCCAGAATTGCCAGCCTATCGCCCGCCTTGGCCGAGGAGATCGGCGCCGACAGTGGCATCACCGGCGTCGTTGTGCTTGATGTAGGCCAAAGCTCGGCGGCGGCGAGACTTGGCCTTCGCGCCGGCGACATCATCCGTGGCCTCATCCGTGGCCTCGACGATCAAGCGATCGCCTCTGTCCCCCAAGTCCTGAACTACCGCGTCAAACCATTTTCACCATGGCGGATGTTCGTCACCAGGGCGGGGAAGAATGTCGCCATTGGCCAGCCAGCGTTCGTGGGATTGACGCGCTGAGAATATCTAATTCCGCCAGACTGGCGGCTGTGCCGGCATCGTGATAATCACCCGCGACAGCAATTCACCAGAAGTGAACACCATGACCAAGACCCGCACCGAGACCGACAGTTTCGGCCCCATCGAAGTCGATGCCAGCCGTTATTGGGGTGCCCAGGCCCAGCGCAGTCTCGGTAATTTCAAGATCGGCTGGGAAAAGCAGCCGCTCCCCGTGGTGCGGGCGCTGGGCATTGTGAAGCGCGCCGCCGCCGAAGCCAACATGGCGTTGGGCCGCCTTGATGTGAAGATCGGCGAGACCGTGGTGAAGGCCGCCCAGGAAGTGATCGACGGCAAGCTCGATGAGCATTTTCCACTCGCTGTCTGGCAGACGGGATCGGGCACGCAATCCAACATGAATGCCAATGAGGTGATCTCCAACCGCGCCATCGAGATGCTCGGCGGTGTCATGGGTTCGAAGCAACCCGTGCATCCCAATGATCACGTCAATATGAGCCAGTCGTCGAATGACACCTATCCGACCGCCATGCATATTGCCTGCGCCGAGGAAATCCACCACCGCCTGATCCCCGCCCTGAAACATCTGCATGCAGCGCTCGACGGCAAAGCCAGGCTCTGGGCCAACATCATCAAGATCGGCCGCACCCATACCCAGGATGCAACGCCCCTGACACTCGGCCAGGAATTTTCCGGCTATGCCAAGCAGGTTGAGAACGGCATCGCCCGCATCGAGCAGACCATGCCGATGCTGATGGAACTGGCCCAGGGCGGCACCGCCGTTGGCACCGGCCTCAACGCGCCAGTAGGGTTCGCCGAAAAAGTGGCCGTATGCATCGCCGCCATTACCGGCATGGACTTCACCAGCGCTCCCAACAAGTTCGAGGCGCTTGCCGCCCATGATGCCATGGTGATGAGCCATGGCGCCATCAACACCATGGCGGCGGCCCTGTTCAAGATTGCCAATGACATCCGCTTCCTGGGCTCGGGCCCGCGTTCGGGGCTTGGCGAATTGTCATTGCCGGAGAACGAGCCCGGTTCCTCGATCATGCCGGGCAAGGTCAACCCCACCCAGTGTGAAGCCCTGACGATGGTCTGTGTACAGATTTTCGGCAATCACTCGGCTTTGACTTTCGCCGGCAGCCAGGGTCATTTCGAATTGAACGTGTTCAACCCGGTGATGGCTTACAACTTCCTGCAGTCAGTGCGCCTGATGGCCGATGCGGCAGTCAGTTTCACCGATAAGTGCGTGGTGGGGATCGTGCCCCGCGAGGATAATATCTCAGCAGCCCTTGCCCGCTCGCTGATGCTGGTGACCGCACTGACGCCTAAATATGGTTATGACCGCACCGCCAAAATCGCCAAGTCCGCCCACAAGCATGGCACGACATTGCGCGAGGAAGCCATCAAGGACGGTATCGAGCCTGAGGATTTCGACCGCATCGTCAGGCCAGAGGATATGATCGGACCCAACTGATGGGCGACATTGTCAACCTCAAACTGCATCGCAAGCGCAAGCAGCATACTCAGGAGGAAGCCGAAGCGGCGAACAACCGTGCCAAGTTCGGACGGGCCAGGGATGAGCGCCAACTTACCGAATCAAAGCGCGTCCGTGATGACAAACACCTGGACGATCACAAGATCGAAGACTGATGGCGAAGGATTTCAAACGCTCGCTCACCATTGCCGGCCACCGCACGTCGCTATCGCTTGAACCGGAATTCTGGGAGGCCCTGAACCAGGCTGCCGCCCAACGTGGCATGTCACTCGCAACCCTCGTCGCCGAAATCGATAAAACAAGAGGCGGCCGCAACCTTTCAAGCGCCATCCGCGTGTGGCTGTTGCAGCGGGCGAATGCTTGAGTATTACTGCTGCGACGGCGGCAGGATTGGCACTTGTGCCGGGGCCTTATTTTCAGGTTTGACGGCTGGCGGTTTGACGCGCGGCGTGGGCGCTGGTTCAGCAACGAGGTCTTTCTGTGCCAGACGTGCCAGACGCCGGTGCACGCGCAACTCGCGCTGCCGCTGTTTCAACTCGGTGCGATTGATTTCGGTATTGGCCGCCCGCTCGCTTTCGATCTCGAGACGCTGCTTTTCTGCCGCCAGAACCCGCATCTCGGCGTGCACCTTCAATTCGCGCCGCCGCAACAGCACTTCATCGCGTTGAGCGTAATAGGCCTGCAGCTTTTCTTCATCCGCCAGGCGCAACTTTTCCTCTTCCACCGCCAGGCGCTGCTGTTCCTTTTGCAGGCGCTCAAGTTCAGCCACCCCCTGCTGCATAATGCCGTAACCAAGCGTCGACACTAGTTCCGCCTTATCTTCGTTGCGCGCCAATGCTGTGGGCGGTCCCACATAGGAAACCTCCATGGCGGGAAGGCCCTCGCGGAATTTCAGCGACAGTGAGACTGCCGTGTCGATGAAACCGCTGGCAAGTTCGGCGGACGTTCTGACCACTGCGTCGGCATCAGGCGTTGAAATGGTGAAAGGCAGAAAAGCCGCAACACCATTTAGAATGGTGATCGAACCCCTGATGTCACCGCCAACAAGACCTTCGCCGCCGCGCAATGCTTCGAATGCGGCGTTGAGCCCAGCAGCGTCCCTCACTTCGGCCAGCACTTTATTGAAATCCTGGGGTGACAGATTGAGCAGCCGCAGACCTTTGATATCATAGGAACCGCTTCCCTGCAGGGCAGCCAAGGCCCCGCCGGGGCTGCGCCCTCGGCTGTTGAATCCCAATTCGATGGATCCGGTGCCCTCCGCCACTGGCGCGCCACCCGCCAACAATAATTGGCGGGCCAGATCGAGCGGTAATTTCACCCTGCCGGCAAGAGCACGATTGCCATCGTTACCGCGCGATCCGATTTCGACGGCGGCGTCACGGCCGGCGGCATCTTTGGCGCGGATCGACAGAAGTATCTCGCCGGGCGAGGCGGTGATGCCGATGGGCACGTTCATTGCGGTGAACGTATCGACGATCTTCAGACTGGAAGCGTTGATCCACACTTCACCACTCAGGCCTCCCGGCAAGTTTTCAGCAAAGGGCGCTTCCTGTTCAGGTGCGAGACCGTTCCATGCGAGGAACACAGCGGCGAGTACCGCATCAAGATCGAGTGGACCCAAATCAAGGTCGCCGCTGATATGTCCGCGGGGCGCCAAGGCGAGGCGGCCGCCGATAGGTGCATCTCCAAAACGGCCGGCAAGATCAGGCAACACCAGATTTTCGCCCTCGGAGGTGATGCGCGTATCGAGTACGACAACGCCAGTTGGCAGCGTGACCGACGGCAGACCCATGGCCGCGAACAGCGGGCCGGCATCGGTGGTGCGTAAGCTCAGCTTGCCATCAACACCGGTTGGTCCGCCAAGCGTCCCGGTAAAATCGAGCCGTCCGCCATAGGCTTGAAGTTGCAGCGTGGTGCGGAAGCCATCGGCAAGCGAACCCGATCCCCTGAGAGTGAGCCGCGCCGTTGATTGGTCAGTGCCAACGGCCATGAGACCCGCAAGTCTGGCCATGCTTGCACTTGATGAAGCCTGCAAATCGGCCGAACCATCAATCCGCAAGTGATTGAGGTCATTTTCTGCCATCACCTGGCCCGCTGCCTTGATAACATAATCGCCACTGCGGCCCGCAACTTCGAAACCGGACACCGCATCCTTGTCATGCGTCTTCACCGTGATGCCGCCCTTGAGTGCAGTCACACCCAACGCCTCGGTCCATGCGGGGTTACTGTCGGCAGGTAAAACGCCCAGCAGGCGCAACAGGCCGCGCGGATCCTCGGCGGTGACATCAATCCCGATCGAACCGTCGGGTCCGCCGCCCGCGTCGAGGATCAAACCGGTGGCCATAAGCTGTGCCCCACCAACCGAGCCGATCTTGAGCATCCGTAAATCGAGCCCATTGGCACCCGAGGCAATATCAATTGTCACGTCAGCCGCGGTAACACCGTTGAGCACCAGTTCGCCCGCCTTGACATTGATAGCGAGATCGCGCGCCGCCTCATGTGGCATCAGAAAACCGAAAAGCCCTGCCAAGCCCGTCTTGCCACCGGTGGGCACGGCTGCCAAGCCACCGGGAATAAAATTATCTACATCGAGTTTTCCCGCATCGATTCGGAGATCAATCGCGCCACCGCCACCTGCGCTGATCGCCAGTTCGCCCGCACCCGGCACACCATCGATTTCGTATTGCAATTTCGTCAAACGGAAGCGGTTTTCCGTGAGGTTAATTTCGGTCTGCAGTTTTAACCGGCCACGGCTGCCGGTCCATAGCTTGGCAATCTGATCCTTGCCTTCCGGCCAACTCCACGATGCGAGTTGCCGAAGATTGTTTGATTCGAGCGCCAAATTGCCCGCCAGCTCGGCGCCCGCTGCGCCCGGAAAGAATACCCCATCAAACAGCATCCGCGAATGCCCCGGCAACGACGCCGACAGTTCGCGCACGCGAATGAACTCGCTGCTTGCTTCCATTCTCAGCACGGTATTTTCCAGTGTCTCGCCAGCCACAGTCAATGCCGTCACCTTGAGCGCGCCAGAAAGATCGACAGCGCCGGGCAACAGTTTGAGAAGACCATCGGCGAGCCCCAGACTGCCGCCTTCACGCAACAGCTGGTTAGCGTTGGCACCCACCCATTCAGTCAGATCAAGGGTGGGCGCCGACAGATCGACCGCCGCTGAAATCTGTTTGCCCAATGCCAACTTGGCACTGCCGCTGACCAGAGTGCCGCCCTGGGTGGGATCAACCGGGGCAATCTCGATTTCATCGAAAGCTATGGCGTCGAAGGTGGCGACCATCTTCGAACGGACCACCAAGGGCCGCACCTGCCCCTCGGCATCGCCCTTGCCCTCGGTGGCCGCGGCGGTGTCGATCTGCACATCACCGCTGACGCGGTCATCCTGAATGGCGCCGTCGAAGTTGTAGGTGGGGCCGGAATTATCAGCTCCCGACACATGAGCCGAAAAACGGAACGGCTCGTCGGCTTTCCAGATGGCGGTACTTATGCTCACCGCAAACCTCTGCCCGCTATGCTCGACGTTGGCAGCCGTCAGGCGCCACGGCCCGGTGATCCCGGGAGAGGCCAGAGTTGCGGCTGGAATCGCAAGACTGATCTCGCCGGTTCCACGGCGCCGGTCGATTAACCGCACGGCCGCCTCGGTCAGCGTGATCTGGTCGAGCCTGACATGACCCAGCAACCGATTGTCGTCAAGATCTATGGCCGGGTGGAACAGCCAGTTACCTTCTCCCGTCGTCGTGCGCTCGAAGGCGATGACCGGCTGATCAATCTCGATGCTCTCAACCTGAATGGTGCCGCTGAACAGCCCCGCAAGCTGCATGCGCGCGGTGATGCGGGCCGCCTTGGCAAATTCCGGCTCATCCAACCCCGGCGGGTTGGCAAGGTGAACGTCATGCGCGGTCAAGCTCGGCCACGGGAAAAACCTGACCGAAATGGGTCCGGCGATGGTCACCTCGCGGCCGCTCAGCTTGCGGCCATAGGCTTCGAGATCGGCGCGGTAGGGGTTCCAATCGATGACGAAAGGCGCCAGCAGCGCCCCGATCACCACGGCAAGCAGGATCACGCCGATATAGAGGACGGGTGATTTCCAAAGTTTCATGGCAGCGTCAATTGCCCGGTCATTGCGTCAATCAAATGGCGGCGTTTTTTCCAGGGTTCATGATATTCTTGGGGTCGAAAGCCCGTTTTATCTCACGCATGAAGGCCAGTGCCGGTCCATGCTCGCGTTCGAGATACCCAACTTTACCCGCGCCGATACCGTGCTCGCCGGTCGATGTACCGTCCATGGCAATGGCGCGGTCAATCAGCCGGTCATAAACCTGCTTGACGCGCTTCACCTCGTCGACATCCGACCGGTCGCAAAACAGCACCACATGGAAATTGCCATCACCCACATGGCCGACAATCGGGCCATAGAGGTTATTCGCCGCGAGGTCTTCCTGAGTTGCCACCACGCATTCGGCCAACCGCGAAATCGGCACGCAGACATCGGTGGCGAAGGCATCCTTGCCCGGCATCAGCGATTTCGTCGCCCAGAACGCATCGTGGCGGGCCTGCCAAAGCTTCTGGCGATCCTCTTCCTTCGATGCCCAGGTGAGAGGCCCGCCGCCAAATTCTTCGGCAATAGCTCCGAATGTCTCGGCCTGTTCACGCGTCGAAGCTTCGGTGCCGTGGAATTCGAGAAATAGCGTCGGCGTCACCTTCAGATCGGTCTTCGAATAGGCATTGAAGGCTTTCACGTGTTCGCCGTCCACTAATTCGATGCGGGCAACCGGAAGTCCCAGCTGGATTGCTTGGATGGTTGCATTGCAGCAGGCCTCGACCGAGGGAAACGGGCACACGCCCGCAACAATTGATTCGGGAATGCCATAGAGCTTTAAAGCAACTTCGGTGATGATGCCGAGAGTTCCCTCCGAGCCCACGAACAGCCGCGTGAGATCATAACCCGCCGATGATTTCCGGGCGCGTGAACCCGTGCGGATCACTTGGCCATTGGCCATCACCGCCGTCACATTCAGTACATTTTCGCGCATCGTACCGTAACGCACCGCATTGGTGCCCGATGCCCGCGTTGCCGTCATGCCGCCGAGGCTTGCATCCGCACCGGGATCAACCGGAAAGAACAATCCCTGATCGCGCAAATGCAAATTGAGCATCTTGCGGGTAACCCCTGCCTGCACCCGGCAATCGAGATCGGTGGCATTCACTGCGAGAATTTCATTCATTGCCGAGAGATCAACCGAGATGCCGCCAAAGGGCGCGGTAAAATGACCTTCGAGCGAAGTGCCGGCACCATAGGCGATGACCGGGGTTTGGTACTTGTCGCAGATCATCACGATTTTCTGGATTTCAGCCGTCTCGCGCACGAAGGCCACCGCATCGGGAGATGCACCGGGGTTCCAGGTCTGGTCTTTGCCACGGTGTTCGCGCACCGCAGGAGCCGTCGACAGCCGGTCCCCTAGAAAATCGCGGATTTCGGCTACCGCTTGCGTTGTGCTGTTCTTTCTTTCAGGTGTATTCATGTCTCGAAGATTAGCAGGTATTGAGGATTGTGCGATGGATTTCCCCGCCCCATTCATTGGTCAGTTGCAGAAGGTCGAAGACCAGTGGATCGATTACAATGGCCATTTCAACATGGCCTACTACAACGTGTTGTTCGACCGCGCCGGTGATGAAGCTTTCGCCCTCGTGGGGCTGGGCCCCGGCTATGTGAAATCAACCAACTGCTCATTCTTTACGCTTGAAACCCATGTCACCTACCTCCGCGAACTGCATGCGGGCGACACCGTGCGAATCACTACACAGTTCCTCGACCATGATGCCAAGCGCGTTCACTATGTGCAGCAGATGTATCATGCCAAGGATGACTGGCCCGCCTGCGTAACTGAGAACATTGTCATGCACATCGACATGGCAGCCAAGAAGTCCGCGCCCTTTCCGGCGTATATGCTAAGTAAAATCAAGAACATGTGCGATGCCCACCAAACGCTTCCAGTGCCGCCTCAGGTGGGCCATCGGATAGCTATTCCGCGCAAGTGATCATCCTTACAACGAATTAATGCAGATGGACAAAATTCGGAGGTAAAGCTCCTGTCAGTGCAGGCGATGATTGACACTGGCTATGGGGAATCACACTTGACACTGATCGAGCACCGGACCACATCGCTGATAGCTGGCTTTCTATTCGGCATCGCAGCTCTTGCAATCATTGCCCAGTTTCGCAGCCTTTCACCAATCGTTGAAGGCGGCCCGTTGGAAATTGCCGATGCCGTGTTCGGCGTCGCGATTGCACTTTGCGTTTCCGCCATCACAGGCCTCGTCTGGCCGCGCAATGGTAGGCTGCCCTTCGTCTGGGCCTTGCTCACAATTGCCAGTTGGGCATGGGTAGCCACCGATTTGGTGGGTCCTGACAGCGCGTTTTTCCCAATCATCGTTCAGGACGACGTAGGTTCACTGCTCGCCTGGGCGATCACCGCCACCGCGATCCTTCCAGTACTCTATTGCCGGCGGTATCCGGCGATGTCACGACTTCTACTGGGTGTTGGATTTGTCTTGCAAAGCATCGCCTTCGCCGCCGACCTTGGCGATGGATCAATCTTTCATCTGCCAGACCTGAGCAGTCTTGCCACCACCGCTGCAGGAGAGAGTTTTGAGGTTCTCTATCTTGCTGCCTATGTGGCAGGCCTGTTGACCATTGCCTTGTCTCTGCGCGCCGTCCCGGTGAGTGAGAATGCCCCGGTGCTGTGGACCTTGATGCGGTCGTCTCCCGGCCGTTTGGTTACTGTTTGGGTCGAAGGAATCTCTTGGAAAATATGGCGTTTTCAGCATCCCGGGGCGCCATTCTCCGCCTATTACGCCGACATCATCGGTCGTAAACTTGACAGCGGCAGGCCCCACCGCACGTTGGGCCAACAATTGTGGGGCAAGGACAGCCTGCTTGCCAGCAAGGGTGATCGTCGAACCACATTTTCGAGTGAAGGCATCAAGCATTTTGAAAAGATCAAAACTTTCGGTGTCGGCGCCGCTGACACGGTGGTCGATTTTGGGTGCGGCAGCCTGCGGGTTGGGCAGCATTTTATCCATCATCTCGATCCCGGGCACTACTGGGGCCTGGATATATCAGACCGTTTTTTCAGTGATGGCCTCGCTCTCCTCCCTGCCGGCATGCAAGATGAAAAAAACCCCCGCCTGCACGTCATTAACGCGGAATCCCTCGCCCTCGCGCGCGCTGCAAAGCCAGACTTCATCTTCTCGACTGCTGTGATGAAGCATGTGCCCAGAGACGAATTGGATGAATTTTGGAAATCAATTGCCGGATTGATGCATCCGGGAACCATCGCCATTGTGGGGTGCGAAATATTCGACAAATATTTAAGGACCAGCGCAAAGAGTTGGGCTCAAAGCGAACTGTTTGTGCGCGAGGTTATCGAACGCAACTTACCTCATGTACCCTACAAGATTGAATTTTCCGATAGAACAAAACGCATTTCCGGGCGAGTTGTTCGCGCGGCGACGATTGTTGCCGGATCGCGGCAAGTTTAACCGGTCTGCCTCGGGTGGAACACCGGATTGGCCCTCCGCGCAAGAGCTGACCTCAGAATTGTCATCTTCGTGTTGCATTGTGGGTTTAGTTCATTGCTATGCTTGCGTTGAAAAATAACGGAGGAGGCGAGGATGTCGAGCCAGGGTTACTACCAGTTCGCCGAAGCGCTTGTCTTTGTTCACGGAAATAACGCCGAAGGGGAAGCCGCCAGGCACGCGATACTTTGCGAGAGATCGGGCGACACCGAAACCGCCAGCATCTGGCGCAAAATTCAATACGCGGTGCGGAACTTTAATTTGAAACAGGCTGCCTGAGTTTCGCTTTTGTTCGTGCAATTGTTATATAGGGGCTTCAAGGATTCGGAGCCCCATGGCGATCAGGCCAATTGATATCAACGATTTTGACGACGAGATGGCACCCCCGGTGATAAAGCCGGGGAGCCTTTCGGCACGCGCCTTGGCCGCCGGCAACGAACCAATTTATCTCGCGGGTTTAAATATCGAACAGCGCGCCGCCGTCGAAATCACCGAGGGTCCGCTTCTCGTACTTGCCGGTGCAGGCACTGGCAAGACCCGGGTGTTAACCACCAGGCTTGCCCACATCCTGGCCACCGGCAAGGCCTGGCCTAGCCAACTTCTCGCCGTCACCTTCACCAACAAGGCGGCGCGCGAGATGAAGGACAGAATCGGTTCCCTGATCGGAGGTGTGGCCGAAGGCATGGCTTGGCTCGGCACCTTCCATGCCATCGGCGTTAAGATTCTTTGCAATCATGCCGAACTCGCCGGCCTCAAATCCGGTTTCTCGATTCTCGATACCGACGACCAAATCAGGCTGATCAAGCAACTGCTCGCGGCCCATGACATCGACGAGAAGCGTTGGCCCGCCCGCCAATTGGCAAGTCTCATCGACGGCTGGAAAAATCGTGGGCTTACGCCCGGCAATTTGCCGGCGGGCGAGGCCAATTCCTTCGACAATGGCAAGGGCGGCAGACTCTATGCCGAATACCAGCAGCGCCTGAAAGTGGTGAATGCCGTTGATTTTGGCGATCTCCTGCTCGAAGTACTGCGCATCTTTCAGGAACACCCGGATGTGCTGAAGGACTATCAGCGCCGCTTCAAATATATTCTGGTTGACGAGTATCAGGATACCAACGTGGTGCAATATCTGTGGCTCAGGCTCTTGGCCCAGGGCCACAAGAACATCTGTTGCGTGGGCGACGATGACCAGTCGATCTATGGCTGGCGCGGTGCCGACGTCGATAACATCCTGCGCTTCGAGAAAGATTTTCCTGGCGCCAGGATCATCCGTCTCGAGCGCAACTATCGCTCCACCCCGCAAATTCTCGGTGCCGCCTCGGGCCTCATCGCCAAGAATGAAGGCCGCCTCGGCAAGACGCTCCACACCGACCGCGATGCAGGCGACCCCATTGTCGTGCGCTCCCATTGGGACGGCGATGAAGAAGCCCGGGTGATCGGCGATGATATCGAGAACCTGCAAAGAAAGGGCGAAAAGCTCAACGACATGGCGATCCTGGTGCGCGCTTCATTTCAGATGCGCGCCTTTGAAGATCGTTTCATTACCTTGGGCGTGCCCTACCGGGTGGTAGGCGCGCAGCGCTTCTATGAACGCGCCGAAATCCGCGATGCGCTCGCCTATTTCAAAGTGACGGCATCACCCGACAATGACCTGGCCTTCGAGCGCGTCATCAATACGCCCAAGCGCGGCATCGGTGACAGCTCGGTGAAGCGCTTGCATGGCTTTGCCCGTTCGCAAGGGATCCCGCTCTACCGCGCCGCCGAGGCTCTGACGCTGACCAACGAGTTGCCCAACAAGACCAGAACAGCACTCCGTCAACTGATCGACAATTTCGGCCGCTGGCGTCAGGCGATGGCGGGCCTTCCGCACACCGAGTTGGCCGAAATCATTCTCGATGAATCGGGTTATACGGCGATGTGGCAGAACGACAAGAGTCCGGAAGCCCAGGGCCGCCTCGAAAATCTCAAGGAACTGGTGCGCTCGATGGGCGAATTCGACAACATGGCGGGCTTTCTCGAACACATCGCCCTTGTCATGGATACCCAGCAGACCTCCGACGACGACAAGGTCAACATCATGACGCTGCATGCCGCCAAGGGCCTGGAGTTTGGCACGGTGTTTTTGCCGGGCTGGGAGGAAGGCCTGTTTCCGCACCAACGCTCGCTCGATGAGAAGGGCCGTGCTGGCCTGGAAGAAGAACGCCGCCTGGCTTATGTCGGCATCACCAGGGCCAAGCACCGGGCTTACATTTCATTTGCCCAGAACCGCCGCGTGCACAATCTGTGGCAATCGGCACTACCCTCGCGCTTCATCGATGAACTGCCCGAGGCCCATGTGGAAGTCGCCGCCATGGCTAACAACTATGGCGGATATGGGCTGGGGAGTTATGGCAAGAGCCGTTTCGACGACCAGCCCTTCACCAACACCTATGCCACGCCCGGCTGGCAACGGGCCCAGCAGCGCTGGTCGAAAGGCGAGTCCGCCCGTTCGACACCCCACTTTATCGAGGGCGAAATGACCGCCCGCGAAACCGAAAACTCCAGCTTCGAACGCGGCGACCGCGTCTTCCACCAAAAATTCGGCTACGGCCGCATCGGCGGCGTCGACGGCAACAAACTCACCATCGATTTCGACAAGGCGGGCGAAAAGCGCGTGCTCGACTCATTCATCCAGCGCGCGTGATGCGCGGCCCGAGACACTGGCACCTGCATCAATGGCGAGGTTGGTGAACTGGTGCACTGAACTTAAGGCGAATATCGCCACGATCACGAAGGCCGCGGTGAAATCGGCAACCACCAGTGTGGTCTCGCCGCGCCAGAATTGTGCGGCTTCAAGCACGAAGGCGGCGGCGACGACTCCGGCTGACAGCGAGAGATGCTGGATCACCGTGTAAAGACTCGTCGCATGACTCATCGCGCGGTTCTCGATATCGGCATAAGACATGGCATTCATCGCGGTGAATTGCAGCGAACGCAGGAAGCCACCGGCAAACAGCAACGGCAACACCATGGCGTAGGGTGTGGTCGGCGACAGCAAGGCAAGTGCCGCAATCGAAAGGCTGGCCAGCACGCCGTTGATCAGCAGCAGGCGGCGGAATCCAAAACGGCGGATAAGGCTGGCCGCAGGAAACTTCATCGAAATCGCGCCCGCCGCAGCAGCGCAGGATAGCAGCCCCGATTGCAATGCTGTCATGCCGAAGCCCAATTGGAACAGCAGCGGCAATAGGAATGGCACGGCGCCGACGCCAACACGAAACAGACTGCCGCCCAAAACCCCTGCCCTGAATGTCTCGATCTTCAACAGCCGCAAATCCAGAATGGGTGCTGGCGAAATGCCCGCGTGGCGAACGTAGAAAGAAAGCATAGCCACACCGAACAGCACCAGCACATAAGGTGCCGCACCGGGCAGAAGATCGCGGCCCATGATGGTTAGTCCGAACACCGTTGAGGAAAGCCCAAGCCCCGACAACAGAAATCCTGTGACATCCAGTGGCGGCACGTGATCAACGTCCGTCTCCGGCATCGTTGTCGAGGCGAAGACGATGGCGGCGATTCCAAAGGGCACATTCATCCAGAAAATCCAGCGCCAGCTAAACGTATCGGTGATGAAGCCGCCTACGGGCGGTCCCATCAGCGGCCCCAGAAGTGCTGGAATGGTGAGCCAGGCGAGCGCATCGACAAGCTGCGATTTGGGAATTGAACGCAATAGAATGATACGCCCCACCGGCACCATCATGGCACCGCCCACACCCTGCAATGCCCGCGCCGCCACCAACCCGCCCAGTGACGTGGCCATGCCGCAGGCGATCGAACCTAAAGTGAACACCACAATCGCCGCGCGGAACACATGGCGTGCTCCGAATCGGTCGGCGCACCAGCCGCTGATCGGGATAAACACCGTGAGGCTCAACAGATAAGTGGTGAAGGCGAGTTTGAGCACGATGGGATCAGTGCCGAGGTCAGCGGCGATAGCCGGCAATGATGTGGCGATCACCGTCGAGTCCATGTTTTCCATGAACAGCGCGCTGGCAATGATAAGCGGAATAAGGCGGGAATTTGGCGACATCGGCAAGCCTGAATAGCATGGCGCCACCATCTGGCTCATGCAATAAACTTGAGGCTGACATGACAGCGAATGACGGATGATGGCGGCCAGCGGGGACAATCAGGATTTGGTGATCAGGAATGGCCGGCCCGCCGACGCCGAGGACCTTGCCCGCCTCGCCGTGCTGGCCGGGCACGGCCTGCTCGACATCTTCTATGGCGGCCTCATTCCCGGAAAATCCACCCATGAAATCGTTGTCGAATGCCGCATTCTTTGGCCGGGCGGTTTTTGCGAAGCCAACAATTGGCGGGTGATCGAGGATGCCGGGCATCGCCTTCTGGGTGGCCTCAATTCATTTCCGCACGATCTCTTTGTAACCGCAACACCCGATCCCCTGCTGAGCGAGGACAGGTTTGCAACAGTCGCATCGCTTACCGAATTGGAGGCCGCGGCCACCGGCACTTATTACGTCAACATGATCGCGGTTTTTCCTGAGCGACGTCGCGCTGGCGCCGGCGCAGCTTTGATGGCGGAGGCCGAACGGCTGGCCCGCCTGAACGGCTTCCGCCGCATGATGCTGAGCACCTATGAGGCCGATGGGCGGCTGGTCAATTTTTACCGGAACCAGGGCTTCGAGATCCACGCGACGAAAGCCATAGCGCCCCACCCCCTGCTCGAGCACAGCGGCAATTGGGCCCTGATGGTGCGCGATCTTGACGATTAGCCGCCTGGGCCCGGGGCTATGAATTTTCCTGCGCCACGCCTATATGACTGAGGCGCCGCACCGGGGCACTTTGTTCGCGCGGCCAGTGGAGTTTTCATCGTGCTTAATGCGTTTTTCCGCTGGTTTGAGGCCCGCGTCGATCCTTTTCCACCGGAGCAGCCCGACAGGCCGCCCGCCGGATTGTTGCGCTTTGGCTGGCACTACACCAAGCCCTTCATCGGACTGCTCGCAGCATCCGTTGTGCTTTCAGCGGTGATCGCCTTCATCGAAGTTTATCTTTTTTCCTTCCTCGGCAATCTGGTCGACCTGCTGACCACGGCGCAGCGTGTCAATTTCTGGCAAGTCAACGGGCTCTGGCTTGCCATTATGGGACTGATTGTTCTGGTTGCCCTGCCGGTGCTCAACTTTGTGTCCGAGACGATTTCGCACCAGGGTTTGCGCGGCAATTTCGCCATGCGCATCCGCTGGTTGGCCCACCGCTATGTACTGCGCCAGAGCATAGATTTTTTTCACAATGACTTTGCCGGCCGCGTCGCCACCAAGGTGATGCAGACTTCCCTGGGCGTGCGCGATTCAGTGATGAAGTTCACCGAGGTGATTGTTTATGTAATTGTGTATTTTGCCGGCGCACTGGTGCTGGTGGCAACCAGCGATCTTTGGCTAATGGTGCCCATGCTAGTGTGGCTTATGGGCTATGCCGCCGCCTGCCGGTATTTCGTGCCGCGTCTTGGCAAACTCTCGGCCACCCAAGCCGACATGCGCTCTCTGGTAACCGGCCGCGTCGTCGACAGTTACACCAATGCCTCGACAGTCAAACTCTTCGCCCATGCCGACCGCGAGGATCAATACGCCAAAGAAGGTATGGGCTGGATGCTCGACAGCATCAACGCCTCAATGCGCATGTCGACGCTGATGACTTCGGTGCTACAGTTGCTCAGCGGCTTGTTGATTTTCATGATGTCGGGCATTTCGATCTGGCTGTGGTCTACGGGCGCCATTACCACCGGCGCTATCGCCTTCTCGATCGGCCTCACCTTGCGCATCAAGGCTATGTCGCAATGGATCATCTGGGAAGTGGCGGGGCTGTTCGAGGATATCGGCGTTGTCCATGATGGCATCGAGACCATCGCCCGCGATCGCGCCATAATGGACGGGCCTGATGCCAAGTCACTGAAAATAAGCAACGGCGCCATCGCTTTTGAAAATGTGCGCTTCAATTACGGCAAGGTCACCAGCCGGCGCACCCATGATGTCGTCGATGGCCTGACGCTGTCGATTGCATCGGGGGAGAAAGTGGGTCTCGTCGGACGATCGGGGGCCGGCAAATCGACACTGGCCAATCTGCTGCTGCGGTTTTACGATCTTGAAAGCGGCCGCATCCTCATCGACGGCCAGGACATTTCGAAACTGACGCAGGATTCACTGCGCGCGGCCATCGGCGTGGTGACGCAGGATACCTCCCTGCTCCACCGCTCGGTCATCGACAATATCCGCTACGGCCTGCCCGATGCCGCCATGGCGGATGTTGAGGCCGCCGCTCGCAAGGCCCACGCCGATGATTTCATCGCCAACCTGATAGATCCCAAAGGCCGCAAGGGTTATGACGCCCATGTGGGCGAACGCGGCGTGAAATTATCCGGTGGCCAGCGCCAGCGCATTGCCATCGCCCGCGTGCTGCTCAAGAACGCCCCAATTCTCGTACTTGATGAGGCAACCAGCGCGCTTGATTCAGAAGTGGAAGCCGCGATTCAGGAAAATCTTTACACACTGATGGAAGGTAAGACGGTGATCGCGGTGGCCCACAGGCTTTCAACCATTGCCGCCATGGACCGCCTGGTCATCATCGACAAAGGCCGCATTGTTGAAGAAGGCTCCCATCAAAACCTTCTGCGCAGCGGCGGGCTCTATGCCAGCCTGTGGCAACGTCAATCCGGCGGCTTCCTCGCCGCCGAAGTAGCAGAAGCGGCGGAGTGACATTGCAAACAATTATTTCGTGCTAGCAGATTGTATTGGTTTTAGCGGCAATCGGGTTTTCAGACTTGGGCGCCACTTTTTTTACGCGGAACATATTGAATTGTGTCATATTTCCGTGGTTGCTGACGTAATTTGTGGCGCGCAAATTCAGTCAGTTTATCAAGGAGTTCCTGATTGAAATCGTCAGCAAAAACATCGAGCTGCACGTCGGTTTCAATTACAAGAACCTTGCTGCGGGATACAGCAGTTCCAGCATCGGCTTTCGGTAAACGACGCGTACTATTCATTCGCCATCTCCACAAGCTGCAGTTTCAATTTTTGCACTTAACAGAGCGCCGAAAGGTCCACGCAAAATTACATTTGATACTCGCGATCACAAGAAATTAAGTAAATCCATCAACGATAATGCAAAAAAAACCAACCCAATAGTCCACGTCAATCGTCGAGAGGTGAGAAAACCCCGACAACTACTGTCAGCTACTCAATGGTCAGTAAACCGCACCAAATCACAATATTTTGATCATCAATAAGAGAGTCGTGTGTAAACCTCCAGAAACTTAAGGTTGCAGGAAATACCTGGTACTCATCTATGTTTAGACTTTCAAAAGTTATCCGGGTTGATTTTCGATCCGTGCAATTCAGTGCGAAATAACCCTTCATTAACCATATTCGCGCCACAACCGGCCTCAATAGGCCTTCAAAATCAACTGGGCGATTCCATGAAACATTCCTTG
>JANLWG010000040.1:0-17581 GCA_031364405.1 Hyphomicrobiales bacterium | reverse complement strand
CGAAATTCATTGAAATTGTTTCCGATTTCTTAGACGGCAAGACAAACCAATTCGCCGCAGTATGTATTGTATTAAGTTTGAAGTAGTATACTATCCTACCAAGGAGTGTGATATGTCCTCAGCCGCCGAAAAGATCAGCATTACCGTGACCCCCGCGATGAAGCGGGTTTTGGAGGAGCGCGTTGCTTCCGGTCAGTTTGCTTCTGCGAGCGAATTGATGCGTGAGGCGTTTCGGACTTGGCAGCGACAGCAAGACGAGCACGAGGAGCGCCTGGCTTCCATTCGCGCGCGGATTCAAAAGTCTCTCGACGATCCTCGCCCGAGCGTCCCGGCCGAGGAGGTTTTTGATCGCCTCAAAGAGATGCACCAGCGGAATTTGAAAGCTTCCACTTGAAAAGCCTGCGGCTCGTATTTCGGCCTGAGGCGGAGGCCGAACTTATCGAGCTGTATCGATACATCGCGCTGGCCAGCGGCAGCATTGATGTGGCTTTCAAGTTCACAGAACGATTGCGCATCGCCTGTTTCACCCTTGTCGATTTCCCGGAGCGCGGCGCACCGCGTGATGAAATCAAAGCTGGCCTGAGAATTCTCACCCATGAACGTAAGACGGTGATCGCCTACTTCGTGAGAGGCGACAAGGTGATCGTCAATAACATTTTCCATGCTGGGCGTGACTGGGAAATGACCTTTCTGAACGATGGCGATTCGCCGCCGCCTACCAAAGAGTAACGGAGGCACGCGATGGTAAGCTCAGGCTGGCCGGAAATCTTCGTCGAGCGCAATGCCATAGGCCTCTCTCACCTCTCCCCCTTCCGGTAAGGTTGCATCAGCGCTTGCGGCACTAGCGCCCGCCTTGACATCAGGATCAGCGCGGCGATTGAGAGGATGTAGGGCATCATCAGGAATACCTGGTAGGGTACGGCACCTTCGACGACGTGTTGGAGCCGCAGTTGATAGGCGTCGAACAATGCAAACAGCAGGGCTCCGAGCAGTGCCTTGCCGGGACGCCAGGATGAGAACACCACGAGGGCGATGCAGATCCAGCCGCGCCCCTGAATCATCGTGGGAAAGAAGCTGTCGAAGGCCGCTGTAGTGAGAAAAGCCCCGCCCAGTGCCATGATGGCGCTGCCGACGGTCACTGCCGCGATCCTGATGGCGATTGGATTGAGGCCCTGGGCCTCGACGGCGTGGGGATTTTCGCCGCTCATGCGCACCGCGAGTCCCACCGGCGTGTGGGCGAGAATATAAGCTACGACGATAACCAGCAGAACGGCGAGATAAGTTGGCATGGTCTGGTTGAACAGCACTTCACCCACGAAAGGCAGGTCGGACAGAACCGGAATATGAGCGGGCTGAAATGGAATGATCTTCGGCGGCAGTGAAGATACCGGCAGCCACAGGCGGAACACATAGTAAGTAAAACTCGAGGCAAGAAGTGTGATGCCCAGCCCGGTCACATGTTGCGATAGCCCTAGCGGCACGGTGAGCAGGGCATGGAGAATGCCGAATGCAGCGCCAGCGATTGCCGCACACGCCAGCCCCGTCCACAGATCGCCACCCTGATAGACAGTGACCCATGCCACGAAGGCGCCCAGAGTCATGATCCCCTCGATACCGAGGTTGAGTACGCCGGAACGCTCGCAGATCAGCGCCCCCAGGGTGCCGAAGATCAGCGGCGTCGCAATGCGGAGGACTGCGGCCCACAGGCTGGCGGTAAAGAAAATATCAAGAGCCTGGTTCAACGGCGCACCCGGTAGTTGGTGAACATCAAAGCAATCAGCATGGTCAGCAGCGAGATGGCGACGATCACGTCGGCGATGAAACTTGGCACTCCCAACGCCCGGCTCATGCCATCGGCCCCCACAAAGACAATGGCGACGAATAGTGCCGCGGCGACCACGCCAAGTGGATGCAAAGCTGCCAGCATGGCGACGACGATTCCGGAATAACCATAGCCCGGCGACAGGTCGGTGGTGACATAGCCCTTGAGCCCTGTCACCTCGATCACTCCGGCGAGCCCGGCCAAGGCGCCCGACAGACCGGCTATCGCGATCAGAGTGCGCGGCAACGAGAGGCCGGCGAATGTGGCGGCGCGCGGACTCAATCCGGCAGCTCGCGATTCAAATCCGAACACCGTGCGCGCCTGCACCGCCCATACAATAAGTGCTGTGGCAATCGCAATGAGAAGGCCAATGTGCAAGCGCGTTTTGGCAACGAGTTTCGGCAAGGCCACATCGGGAGAAATCGGCACCGATTGCGGCCAGCCGAAGGCCAGCGGATCCTTGAGCGGTCCCTCGATCATCGTCGAGACAAACAGAATGGCGATGAAATTCAGAAGCAGTGTTGTCACCACTTCATCAACACCGAATCTGAGGCGCAGAAGTACGGGCCCCAGCAGCAGCAAGGCACCGGCCAGCGCACCCGCCAGCATCAGTATAGGAATGGCCATCGCAGCGGGCAATCCTGCGAGAGCCGAGTGACCGAGAGCGGCGGCCGCCAATGCGCCCACGTAGAATTGCCCTTCGGCACCGATGTTCCACAGCCTCACCCTGAAGGCCACCGCCGCCGCCAGTCCGGTGAGGATCAGCGGGGTGGTGCGCGCCAGTGTTTCGGTGATCGACAGGCGCGATCCAAAGGCCGAGACGACAATCTGCCGGTAGGCCTCAAGCGGATTCACCCCGGCGAAAGCGATGAGGATTCCGCTGAGCGCCAGCGCTGCCAGCACCGCGCAGATGGGTGCCAATATCAGCACTAAGGTCGGAACATGGGTACGCCGTTCAAATCGCAAAACTTATTCCTCCCACATACCGGCCATCATCAAGCCGATAGCCTTGGCATCGATTTCGTCGGTCGCAACCGGCGGTGATAGCCGGCCCTTGTAGATGGCCTGAACACGGTCGGCGAGTGCCACCACCTCATCGAGATCTTCAGAGATCAGCAGAATGCCGACGCCATTCTTGCGCGCTTCCAGCAATTCCTGATGAATGGCGGCGATCGCACCTTCATCAAGGCCGCGTGTCGGCTGGTTGGCAATCAACAGGCGGGGCGCCGCGGCGAGGTTCCGTCCAAGAATAAGTTTTTGCATGTTGCCGCCGGATAACAATCTTGTGCGGGTTTCGGGCGCGGCACCGCGGATATCGAAACGTTCGATCAATTCCGCGGCGTAGGCCCTGGCCGCACCCCGGTCGACCAGCCCGTGACGCGAATAGCGGGGCTCGCGGACGCGCTCGAGCACCGCATTTTCCCACACGCTCATTTCACCGACAACACCTTCGGACAGGCGGTCCTCGGGGATGCGGCCTACGCCCGCGGTTACCAGAGCTTTCGCCGATGCATTTTCAAGCGGCTTGTTGTCGAGTTTCATGTGCCCGCGCAAAGGGCGAGTTAGCCCGGCACATAAATTACCCAGTGCCGCCTGACCATTTCCAGCGACGCCGATGATGCCGAGAATTTCACCGGCACGGACTTCGAAAGAAATACCATCAAGCCTGGTGCGGCCGTCCTCGGCCACATCGATGGCTTGGGCTGACAGTACGACCGCGCCCGGCTTTGAGGCTTGCCGCACCGGGCGCGACACGCGCCTGCCTACCATCAGTTCGGCCAACTCGCCACGATCGGTTTGTGCCGTTTTGCGCTCGGCGACAACCCGCCCGCCACGCAGCACCACCACCCGGTCGGCCGCCTGAATCACTTCGCCCAGCTTGTGAGAGATGAAAACCAGCGACAAGCCTTCCTTGGCCATGCCGCGCAATATCGAGAATAGGCGCTCCGCTTCGATCTGGGTGAGCACCGCTGTTGGTTCATCGAGAATGAGAATGCGCGCGTTGCGGTACAGCGCTTTGAGAATTTCGACGCGCTGACGCTCGCCAATCGACAGTTCGCTGATGCGGGCGCCAGGGTCGACGATCAAACCGAATTTCTCGGCAATTGATACCAGTTTTGCGCGAGCGGCATCGCGGTTACTGCGCCATGCCGCCAACGACTCGGTGCCGATCATGATATTTTCGAGAACTGTCAAATTGGTGGCGAGGGTAAAGTGCTGATGCACCATGCCGACACCGGCCGCGATGGCGGCGCGCGGACTGCCCGGCGGCAACTCCTTGCCGAACACCGATGCTGAACCTGCATCGGCCATATAGTGGCCGAACAGGATGTTCATCAACGTCGTCTTGCCCGCACCGTTTTCACCGAGCAGGGCGAGCACCTCGCCCTCATGAAGCACCAGGGAAATATCGGCGTTCGCCGTCAGCGCGCCGAAGCTTTTGGTGATGCCTTTGAGTTCGAGTGCAATCATCGGGCTCATGCGGCGCCCCCGCCGCTACCGAAGGCAGCGGCGGAAGAAGTTGCAACATCCATCTTTGCCACGCGGAATCCTCGACGTATCACACCGAGCGAATCCACAGCCGGATCTTATTTTGGTTCGTCCATACTCTGCGGCACTTCGAAAGACCCGGCCTTGATCGCCGCCTGCTTGGCTTCCATCGCCGCAATCGAATCGGCCGGGATATTATCCTTGGTGTAGACCAGTTCAGCGCCACCATATTTCATGAAGGAATATTCGGTATAGTCGCGGCCAACCGGCTTGCCGGCCGCGACATCGGCGACAATCGCATCAATGGTCGGACGGAAATTCCATACGGCATTGGCGAACACCGTGCCGGGATACTGCGGGGTGAAATCAATCAGCGAGCCAACCGCCAGTACGCCACGCTCCTTGCAGGCATCGGCGGTTCCGATACGCTCGCCGTAAAGAACATCAGCGCCGGCATCGATCTGGGCGAGAGCTGCTTCCTTGGCCTTGGCGGGATCGAACCACGTGCCGATGAAGCCGTTGAGGAACTTGGCGTCGGGCCGCAACTCTTTGACGCCCGCCCGGAATGCATTGATCACCAGATTGACTTCCGGAATGGGATAGCCGCCGACCGAGCCAAACGTCCCCGACTTCGAAAGTTTTGCCCCGAGCATTCCGGCGAGATAGCAGGCCTCGTGGACGCGTGTGCCGAACACGCCAAAATTGTCACCCTGGGGTCCGCCCGATGAGCCCATCAGGAATGCCGTCTTCGGATAATCCGTGGCAACCTGGCGGGCCTCGGTTTCAACCGCATAGGATTCGCCCCAGATCAGCTGTGCCCCCTGGTCGGCATATTCGCGCATGGCGCGCGGATAATCGGTGGCCGAAACGCTTTCCGAGAATACATAGTCGATCAGCCCGTCCTTGGCGGCGGAATTCAGAGCAAGATGGATGCGCGAGTTCCAGGCATTTTCGACCGGCGAAGCGTGAACTCCGGCAACCTTGATCTTGTCGGCGGCGCGCGCCGTGCCCGACAGCATCGGCAGCACTCCAAGTGCCATGCCCCCTTGCACGAAGCGGCGGCGTGTTGTGAGCAATTTCATGATTTTGTCTCCCTGGATAGCGGCCAGCTCTGATCGGCTGAACCATGCAGAATGCTAGACTGAAGTTTTGCACCGCGCCAGAGGCAGTTCAAGTGCCCGCATTACGTTTAGATAAATTGACGGAAATCTGGCCGGCTCCAAGTGTCAGCCGGGCTTCTTGCGGCTGTTGGCGCGATAGGACGGCGCCACCGCGAATGACCGCAAGCCGCGAGGGCCTGAGCCTTATGGCTTCTTCCGGATTTGCAGCATCCAGCACGACAAAATCGGCTGGACCGCCGATTTTGAGCCCATAGCCAGACAGCCCAAGGGCGCGTGCGCCACTCACTGTTACAGCATCGAACAGCCGGCGCTTACCCGTGCTATCCATAACCCGCCCGAAGGTGGCCGCCATATGGGCGATATCCAGCATGTCACACTTCCCAAATGGGTACCACGGGTCAAGGACACAGTCTTGGCCCAAGGCCACGTTAACGCCGGCATCGAGTAATTTTCCGATTGGCGCCATGATCCCCCAGCAGGTTGCCGCTTGCATCGGTTGAACCATGATGCTCATTTGGGATTGCGCGATCTGGTCAATAAGTTTGCTGGCATAATAGGGGTTGACGCTGGAGAGAGTTGGACAGTGAGACGCCGTCACGCGTGAACCGAGCCCGCGCATGATGGTCTCCGCCGTCAGCATTTCGATCTGCCTGGATTGCGGGTCGGTTGTTTGATCCATGTGCATATCGATCAGAAAGTCACCATCCAGCGCAATTTTGCACAGCTCTCTGATCGACTGGTTTCCCATTTCGGCGGTCAGTTCGTAGTCAGGAATTCCACCAATGACTTCCGCGCCCATTTCGAGCGCTTGCCTGAGAAGGCGCGTGGCACCGGCAAACCGGTAGAAACCATCTTGCGGAAATGCCACGATCTGCAGGGTGATGAAGGGTTTCATCTCCTCTTTAACTTCGAGGAGTGCCTTGACAGCATTCAGATTGGGTTCGCAAATGTCAGTCTGACACCGGATGTAGAGCGTGCCCTGGGCAATTGACCAGTGGCAAATCTGCCGGGCACGCGCTTTATAATCTTCAATTGTTGTTGCCTGTTTTGCCTCGGCCCAGATGCGAATGCCCTCGTAGAGTCCACCCGTCTGATTGATGCGGGGGCGCCCCTGCAGGAGTGCGGCATCCATATGCAGGTGGCCGTCGATGAAGGGCGGCGAAACCAGACAATTGTCCGCGTCGATTTCGATGGGTGCTGCCGCGTCGAGTTTCGGTACGATGGCTTTTATTTTGCCTTGAGCGCAACCGATATCCTGCCGCGCCCGGCCGTCCGGCAAATTGGCACCGCGTATGATGAGGTCAAACATGTTGGGCACCGGAAGTCTTTTCCAGCATGACTAGGCATTTTCGTCTGCTTCGTGTCAAGTGAGGGACGAGCAATCGAAGCTGACGCCATGCCGACCGGATGCGCCCGGAGTTTTTCACCTCAGGGTTTCGTAATTCCATTTGAACTAAACAATTATTGATGTCAGTGTCGGTGCCGGAACCGATATTGTATTTAAGAGTACGCCATGATCAGCCAAGCGCCACTGCCGAGGCTTGAAAACTTCACCAAAAACTTTGGCGCTATCGTGACACTGGCTCCTTGCTTCTGGATGCGGGGTCTTGCCGTCAAGCAGAGACTCGCGTGACCGGGCGGCTTCATAATCGCACGGCGCTTGTCATTGGTGCCGCCCGTGGCATCGGCGAGGCCATCGCCCAGCGTTTCGTCGAAGAGGACGCGCGGGTGGTGATTGCCGATACCGAAGTGGAGGCCGGGCGCAAGACCGCCAAGCGCCTTGGGGGGCGTTTCGTCCCTGCCGACATCTCGCGGAAGGAAGATGCCGAGCGCGCCGTCAATGAGGCCGTATCGGCCCATGGCGGCCTTGATATTCTCGTGCAGAATGCCGGAATCTTTCCCTGGACCCTGATCGAGAATATCGAGCCCGAGGAATGGGACAGGGTGATGGGTGTAAACCTCAGAGGCACTTATCTCGCCGCACGGGCCGCACTCGCGGTGATGAAACCACAACTCCGTGGGCGGATGATATTTACCTCCTCGATCACCGGTCCGCGCGTCACCAGCCCAGGGCACGGGCATTATTCCGCCAGCAAGGCCGGCGTCAATGGCTTCATCAAGGCGGCAGCCCTTGAATTCTCAAGTTACGGCATCACCGTCAATGGCATCGAGCCCGGTAACATTCTCACCGAGGGCATAAAACTGCACCGCTCCGCCGCCTTTATCAAATCGATGGAGGAAGCCGTCCCGCTTGGCCGGCTCGGCACCCCGCGCGATATCGCCAACACCGCTTTGTTTCTGGCCTCCGACGACGCTTCCTATATCACCGGCACGACGATCATCGTCGATGGCGGGCAGACCCTGCCGGAGGGCAAGGATTTCCGGCTCAATCCACCAGAGTGAGGCCCCATGGATATTCTCAAACACTTCCAGTTCGAAGATGTTGGCGGCCGTATCGAAGACCTCGAGACACCGGTGCCGGTGATCGACATCGATATTGTTGCGCGCAATCTCAGGCGTTGGCAGCTACGCTGCAACACCATGGGTCTCGCCAACCGCCCCCATATCAAGACCCACAAATTGGTGGCGCTGGCAAAACACCAGATCGATCTTGGTGCCAAAGGCATTACTGTGCAGAAACTCGGCGAAGCTGAAGTGATGGCGGCTGCCGGCATCCGCGACATGCTGGTGACCTTCAATATTGTCGGCCGTCACAAACTCGAACGCCTCGCAGCGCTGGCCAGGCGCACGGATATTTCGCTGGTGGCCGATAACGCCGAAGTCGTCGAGGGCCTGGGCCACGCCGGCCGCAGTGCCGGACGCGATATCGAGGTTCTGGTCGAATGCGACACCGGCGCCAAACGCAACGGTGTGCAATCACCAGAGGCCGCAGCTGCCCTTGCCAGGCTGATCGACCAGACCAAGGGCCTCTGCTACGGCGGGTTGATGACTTATGCGAGACCGGGTACCCGTCAGCAGGCCGATGCTTTTCTTGTAACAGCGCGCGACCTCCTGATCCGCGCCGGACTTGCAACCAAGATCATCACCACCGGCGGATCGCGCGATATGTGGAGCGATGAGGGCCTGTCGCACATCACCGAATACCGGGCAGGAACCTATATCTATTTCGACCGGTCGCTGGCTGAACGCGGCACCTGCGCCTATGGTGATTGCGCGCTCACGGTGTTGACCACCGTGGTGAGCCGTCCGACCGGGGATCGCGCCCTGATCGATGCGGGTTCAAAGGCCCTGACCAGTGATCTGCTGGGACTTTCAGGTTATGGTGCCGTACAGGAATTGGGACTGGCCCGCGTCTATGACGTCAACGAGGAGCATGGCTATCTCGATATATCCCAGGTTTCCGAAAAACCGCGGGTCGGCGATCTGGTGCGGGTCACCCCCAATCACGTCTGCCCGGTGAGCAATCTTTTCGACAAGGTCGTCTTCGTCCGCGGTACCGAAGTGCTCGGTGCGGTCAAAGTCGACGCGCGTGGCGCGGTGCAGTAACCTGGTAAGGAGCCAAACAACTCGATCTTCCTTGTCGCGCGAGGGGGAGGAGAACATTGCTTGTAATTTTCAACAATCCCTTGACTGACCCAGCAACGCCTTGATGCTTACGGCGCCAATCCCCGCATCACCAGGCTTGAGACACATGGGATTAAGCGCAATCACATTCCGGTCCATGGCGAATGGATCGGCATGGATCGATGGTGTTGCTTTCTCCAGTGCCGCAACAAGGGACGGTGCCGTGTGGGTGCCCCAGACAGGTCGAGAGAAACCACCGGCACCTGAGAGACATCGGATTCGTTGTGAAGCGATACCAAGCATCCCGCAATTACGGCAAGTCCATCGGCCATCAGCAGGGCATCCGCCAGCCAGCGGGCATGGCGCGGACCATCACCTTCCTCACCATCACCACTTCGTTTTTCAGGCCGCAAGTATCTGGAAGCCTGGTCATGCGGACGGGATCAAGCCCGGGCATGCAGGCAGCCGGTGCCAGCAGCAGGCAGGCCTAAGCGCCGGACGCCACGTAGCCAGCTTCCGCCCCCGTATGTTCCGCGAAGCTGCCGCCTGCAGTTCCGCCATGTCGACGCAGTGTTGCGAGGCCCGGGCCATGGCGCCGGCCACTTCAGGCCGCATGATGCCACCCGAAAGCCTGGTCGCCGGTCCCTTGGCATTGACGATGGTGCGCACCCCCAAGGTTTCGAAGATATTCGAATTTTCTGACATGATGGGCGGGCTCCATTGGCTGCCTGGCCGAACAGACTATGGGATCGCCGGGCCATGGTCGAGACAGTGCTGCGCTGGCTTTCTTTCAGTGTTGCGGCGCTTTCGTCAAAAAAACCGTCGGCAGTCGTGTTTTGACACTTGAACATCTGCAATGGTTCGGCGAAACATTGCCAGCACCAGAATCTTCGGTGCTTGTGAGGTTGCCATGAAATCGCGTGCCGCCATAGCCTTTGCCCCGGGAAAACCGCTTGAGATAGTCGAGGTTGATCTCGCCGGGCCGAAAGACGGCGAAGTGCTGGTCGAGATCAAGGCGACAGGGATTTGCCACACTGACGAATTCACCATTTCGGGTGCCGATCCCGAGGGCCTGTTTCCGGCCATCATGGGCCATGAAGGTGCTGGCATCGTCGTCGATGTGGGGCCAGGCGTCAAATCGCTCAAGAAGGGCGATCACGTTATTCCGCTCTACACGCCCGAATGCCGCGAATGCGAATATTGTCTCAACCCCAAGACCAACCTGTGCCAGAAAATCCGCCTGACCCAGGGCCGTGGCTTGATGCCCGACGGCACCTCGCGGTTTTCCTACAAGGGTCAGATGGTCCACCATTATATGGGCTGCTCCACCTTCTCGAACTACACCGTGCTGCCGGAAATCGCTCTCGCCAAAGTGCGCGAGGACGCACCCTTCGACAAGATTTGCTACATTGGCTGTGGTGTTACCACCGGGGTGGGTGCTGTGATCAATACGGCCAAGGTCGAGGAGGGCGCCAACGCCATCGTCTTCGGCCTGGGCGGTATCGGTCTCAACGTGATCCAGGGTCTGCGGCTGGCCGGCGCCAGCATGATCGTTGGCGTTGACCTCAACCCCGAGCGCGAGGCTTGGGGGCGGCGCTTTGGCATGACCCATTTCGTCAACCCGGCAAAGGTCGATGGCGACCTCGTCGCCCATCTCGTCAATCTCACCAATGGCGGCGCCGATTATACCTTCGAGTGTATTGGCAATGTGAAAGTGATGCGCGTTGCGCTTGAGGCCTGCCACAAGGGTTGGGGTCAATCGATCATCATCGGGGTGGCCGGTGCTGGCCAGGAAATTTCTACACGGCCCTTTCAATTGGTCACCGGCCGGTCGTGGCGTGGCACGGCATTCGGCGGTGCTCGCGGCCGCACCGATGTTCCCAAGATCGTCGACTGGTATATGAATGGCAAGATCGAGATCGATCCAATGATCACTCACATCCTGCCGCTCGAAAAGATCAACGATGCTTTTGATCTCATGCATCAGGGCAAGTCGATCAGAAGTGTCGTTGTGTACTGAGTACAATAACAACAACTGGAGGACGTCCCCATGGCGAAAGCAGCAAAGAAGGCAGCCAAGAAGACCGCAAAACCAAAACCAAAAGCTAAAGCTAAGGCTAAAGCTAAACCGAAAGCCAAGCCGATTGCCTTGCACCCCTCAATCGACAAGGGCGTGCTGGGAACCGCCAAGAAAAATTTCGCCGGCGGCACGCTGACCTGCAAGTGCCCGAGCGATCCGGTAACAGTGACCATCAAGGGGCAGACGGCCCACAATCACGCCTGCGGTTGCAGCAAGTGCTGGAAACCCAAGGGCGCCATTTTCTCGGTCGTCGCAGTGACCGGCCGCGACAATCTCAGCGTCACCGGCAATGGCCACAAATTGCAGATCGTCGATCCGAAGGCCACGATCCAGCGTTATGCCTGTTCGGGCTGTGGCACCCATATGTATGGCCGCATCGAAAACACCAAACACCCCTTGTATGGCCTCGATTTCGTGCACACCGAGCTGTCGAAGGAAAAGGGCTGGTCGCCGCCGGAATTTGCCGCGTTCGTTTCATCGGCTATCGAGTCCGGGACCGATCCAGCACAAATGCCGGCAATCAGGGCCAGGTTGAAAAAGATCGGCCTTCAGCCCTATGATTGCCTGTCGCCGCCGCTCATGGACTATATCGCCACCCACGCCGCCAAGGCTTCGGGCGCGATCAAGGCCTGAGCATGAAACAGAAAACCGGCGGGATGATTATTCCGCCGGGTTTTGTTGGAGTGGGCCCATGACCCTGGTCGAACCGGTTGCTGAACTGATCGACAACGTCAGCCAGCCATTTGAACGCGCCCGGGCCATGCCACCCAGCGTCTACAAAAGTGCGGAGTTCCTTGAGCGCGAACGGAAGGATATTTTTGCGCGCGAATGGGTTTGCGTGGGCCGCACCAGCGCCCTGGCGAAGCCGGGCGACTATTTAACCTACGAGTTGGCGGGCCAGCCCATATTCGTGATGCGTGATGGCGGTGGCAAGCTCCGTGCCATGTCCAACGTCTGCCTGCACCGCATGTCGGTGCTGCTGACCGGTGCCGGCAACCGGCGGGTGATCGCCTGCCCTTATCATGGCTGGACTTACAATCTCGATGGCACCCTGCGGGGTGCACCCGCGATGACCAGGAATGAAGGGTTCGGCAAGGATTGCTACCGCCTGCCGCAAATTCGCTGCGAGGACTGGCTTGGCTGGATCATGGTGACGCTCAATGCCGATGCTCCGTTGGTCGCCGGCCAGTTGGCCGAAGTGCAAGGCCTCATCGCCGATTACGAAATGGAAAACTACGTTGAGACATTCCATGAAACCCATGTGTGGGACACCAACTGGAAAATCCTCGCTGAAAATTTCATGGAGAGTTATCATCTGCCGGTCTGCCATGCGGGCACTATCGGCGGATTGTCGAAACTCGACGAAATGATCTGCCCGCCGGGACGGCCTGCTTTCAACTTTCATACTATCCTCAAGGACGAAACCCTGAAGATCGCCCTGGCTCACCCCGATAACACCCGTATGAAGGGCGACCGGCGCCGCACTACGTTTCTGCTGGCGATCTATCCAAGCCTGCTCATCACATTGACGCCCGGTTATTTCTGGTACCTGTCATTGCATCCCCATGGCGCGGGCCAGGTTCACATAACTTTTGGCGGCGGCATGGCGCCGGAGTTTGTCAATTCGCCTGATGCACAGGACAATTTCAAGAAATTGAAAACCCTGCTCGACGAAGTGAATGTCGAGGATCGTGGCTGCACCGAAAGGGTTTTCAGGGGCGTTTGCGCAGGCGCTGCGAAACCCGGGCATCTCAGTCACCTCGAACGGCCCAACTACGATTTTGCCCAATATCTGGCTGAACGCACCGGTGGGTTTGTCCGGCCGTTTGAGCCGGGTCAACCGCGGTAGTACCAGCCGGCAAAGACAAGTTTGTACAGCATTGCCGCTTGCCGCTTCTCCGGCTATAGGCAGAACAGATCGAGATTGCAGCGGGAAAAGTCGGGGCGATGGCAAAGATATTCGAGATCAAGGATTTGCAGGCGCTGGCCAAGCGCCGGGTGCCGCGGATGTTTTACGACTACGCGGACTCTGGCGCCTATACCGAGAGCACCTATCGCGCCAACGAGGCGGATTTCCGCGACATCAAGTTCCGCCAGCGCGTCGCCGTGGATATTTCCAATCGATCGCTGGCGACCGAGATGATCGGTCAGAACGTGGCAATGCCAGTGGCACTAGCCCCCACGGGCCTTCCCGGTATGCAACATGCCGATGGCGAAATCCTCGCGGCCAGGGCGGCGCTCAAATTCGGCGTGCCTTTCACCCTCTCAACTCCGAGCATCTGCTCCATCGAGGATGTGGCGCAAGCGACGGGCAAACCCTTCTGGTTCCAGCTCTATGTCATGCGTGATCGCGGCTTTGTCGAAAATCTGATCGACCGCGCCAAGGCCGCGAATTGCTCGGCACTTGTACTGACACTCGACCTTCAGATTCTCGGCCAGCGTCATAAGGATTTGCGCAACGGCTTATCGGCGCCGCCCAGGATCACCCTCGGAAACTTCATTAATATGGCCATGCGGCCGCGCTGGTGTCTTGGCATGTTGGGCACAAAACGCCGAACCTTTGGCAATATCGTCGGTCACGCCAAGGGGGTGAGCGATCTATCGTCGCTCGTTGCATGGACCAACGAGCAATTCGACCCAAGCCTGAACTGGAATGACATTGCCTGGATCAAGAAGCGCTGGGGCGGCAAGCTGATCCTCAAGGGTATTCTCGATCCTGAGGATGCGCGCAAGGCCGTTGCAACTGGGGCCGATGCGATTATCGTTTCCAACCATGGCGGCCGCCAGCTCGACGGTGCCCCATCGTCCATCAGTATGTTGCCGACGATCGTCGATGCAGTGGGTGACAAGATTGAAGTCCATTTTGATGGCGGCATCCGTTCCGGCCAGGATGTGCTGAAGGCGCTGTGCCACGGTGCCAAGAGCACCTATATCGGCCGCGCTTTCATCTATGGACTCGGTGCCATGGGTGAAGAGGGTGTCACGCTCGCCTTGCAGATTATCGCCAAGGAACTCGATGTCACCATGGCGCTGTGTGGCGAGACGTCGGTGAAGAACGTGGGGCGCCACAATCTGTTGGCTGGTTAACCCCGCGAAGATTATACCAATACCCCGTCGCGCCGCGATTCGACTTGTGGCAAGTTCCATCTCTCGTCAACCGGGGGATGTTGCAGATGGCTCAGTTCATCAATACCAAGGAAGGTCTGGTAACCGAGGCAATTGACGGGATGTTGCGTGCATCAGGCGATCCCGGAGTTTCGCGGATTGATGGTTATCCCCACATCAAGGTCGTCTGCCGCACCGATCACAAATCTTCGCGCGTCGCCATAATTTCTGGCGGCGGCTCTGGTCACGAACCAGCCCATGTGCCGGCCGCCAATCTCACCGGCATTCCCGATCCCGGCGCCATTGCCGTTGCCCGGTTGCTGGAAGGGCTGGCGGGTTAAGACTTATCCCAGCCCCGGCCCGTCGAGCACGGCAAGCGTGCTGCGGTAGGCGGCCTCAAGATGATCGCGCATGGCATCGCGTGCCTTGCCCGCATCACCGCTTTTGAGCGCAGTAATGATGGCGCGGTGTTGCTCAAGCGTGGCATCGGCCTCGCCCGCCCGCGGCACCATGAGATAGCGGCAGCGGTCGATCTGTGCTTTGGAAATTTCGATGGTCCGCCACAGGCGGGGCAGGCCGCTGATGTCAGTGATGTTGCGATGGAAATCATCATCGCGCTCGATCGCCTCCACGTATTGATTCCGTGCCAATGCCCGGCTGTGCAGCAAAAGAATATCTTCAAGCCTTTCGGCGTGGGCCGGGGTCATGCGCGGCGCCGCCTGTGCCGCGCTTTCGGTTTCGAGGGCGCGGCGGATGAGGAAGGCCTCTTCGATTTCACGGCGATCAATGCGGGCCGCCCGCGTCGCTGATTGGGCAATGATCTCCACCAGGTTTTCATCGCTCAGCTTCTTCACCGCTTCACGCACCGGCGTTCGTGAGACTTCAAGCTGCGCGGCGATTTCCTTCTCGTCGATGACTTCGCCCGGCCGGATTGCCCCTGTGAGAATAAGGTTCCGCACCAATGGATAGATCTGGTCGCGCAAGGGGCGCGAGCGATCAGGCTTGGCGGTGGAAAGATTGAAACCCATGGCTGACATACTAATATAACAGTTGTAGACAGCAAGTCCAATATTTGTCTAACATGGTCTCAAAATACCAATTGCCAGGGAGGCATGATGGCAAAGGCCAATCACTATCCGAAGCTGCACAACGCCATGTGGCCGGGCCTTGTCGGCAAGGGCCCTGATTCAGAACCGCCCATCGATCTCGACACAATGATCGACCTCACGGCCAAGGCCGAGATGAATGGTGTGAAGTTTGACGGCATCGATATTTTCCTCGCGCTCCCTCACACGCCGATTGATGCGACCGACGATCAGATCAAGGAACTCGCCGGCAAGGCATCGAGCCGGGGTTTGGCCATTGGTTCCTGCGTGGCGCCGGCGTGGCCTCCGGTGGGTGGCGGTGTTCGGCCATGGGCTCGGCCGATGACCGCAAGCAGTTTGTTACGATGGTGAATAAGGCCTGCCGCATTGGCAAGAGGCTGCGCGAATTGGGGGTGCGTTCATCGGGCGTCATACGCATCGATTCAGCGGCGGGCCTCGCCGGCTGGGCCAAGGATCCCGTTGGCAACACCAAGCCCATCGCTCAAACTTTCCGCGAAGCCTGCGACGTTGCCGAAGATCATGGCGAGCGTCTCGCTGCCGAGGGCGAAATCTGCTGGGGCGGCATGCACGGCTGGAAAGCCATGCTCGATACGCTTGAACAAACCAGCGGGCCTATTATGCCCACAAGGATGGAACAAGGCTCAAGTCACCCGCCTACGACGTTAAAGCCATCGACACCACGGGCTGCGGCGAAGCCTTCGATGCGGGTTTCATTGCGGCCCTTAAGTACAAGATGGACACCGAGACAGCTTTGCGGTTTGCTCAGGCTGCGGCGGGTCTGGTGGCGACCGGGTTGGGCTCCGATGCCGGCATCGTGTCCTTCGAGGCGACGCTTCAAACCATGAAGAACTGGAAGATAAAATCATGAGATTTTCCGGCAGGCGTGCGGTGGTGACAGGTGGCGCATCCGGCATTGGTGAAGCCGTGGTGAAGCGCATTGTGGCTGAGGGCGGCAAGGTTGTTGTGTGGGATGTCAATGGCGGCATTGAGACCGATATCTCCGATTACCCATCGGTCGAGCGCGCCGTGCAGCGGACGATAGCGGAGATCGGCGGCATCGACATTCTGGTGAACAGCGCCGGCATCACTGGTCCAACCGTGCCGCTGGCGGAATTCCCCATCGATGGCTGGATCAAGGTCATGGCCATCAATGTGAACGGCACTTTCTTCACCAGCCGTGCCGTGGTCCCCCACATGATGGCGCAGGATTACGGGCGTATCGTCAACATCGCTTCGATCGCCGGCAAGGAAGGCAATCCCAACGCTTCCGCCTATTCAGCTTCGAAGGCCGCGGTCATCGGCATGACAAAATCGCTCGCCAAGGAACTGGCAAAAACCAGTATCACGGTGAACGCCGTGACGCCGGCCGCCGTTCGCACGCCGATCTTCGACCAGATGCCGCAGATCCATATTGATTTCATGTTGTCGAAAATACCCAAGGCCCGCTTTGGCACGGTCGAAGAAGTTGCCAGTCTGGTCTGCTGGCTGGCCAGTGACGAGTGTTCGTTCTCGACCGGAGCTGTTTTCGATATATCAGGCGGACGGGCAACTTACTAAGGAGTGAAAGCGATGGAACGCATGGGTCTGGTGATCCGCCTCGAGGCCTCGGTCATTCCGGAATATAAACGCATTCACGCGCAAGTCTGGCCGGAAATTCTTGAAGCCATCGCCAGGTCCAATATTCACAACTACACGATCTTCCTCAAGGAACCCGAAAATTTCCTCTTCGCCTACTGGGAATATCGCGGCACGGATTTCGCCGCCGACATGGAAAAGATAAGAAGAGCCCCCCGCATGCAGGAATGGTGGGACATCACCGACCCCATGCAACGGCCCTTCGACACGCGTAAACCCGGCGAATGGTGGGCGGCGATGGAGAACGTCTTCCACACCGATTGATCCGCATTCACCGGGCCTTGGCCCAGCCCTGTTTTATTTGCTTGATGCCGCCAAGATAAACACTTTCCCGCGACGGGAAAAAGTCCCGCCACACCGGTGTTGCCGCGGCAACCGCTGGCATGGCACGGCCAAAGGCTTCAACGGCCGGCCAGCCATCGTATTTCGCCGCAGAGCAATCAAGCACCCATTTCGTGTAATACCAACGGCCCTATGCATTGACCGTTTCGGCACATGAACGTGATCCGATGGTTTTGATGAGCGATGGGCGGGCGGCGAGTTTTTGCCAGGCATCGCAGCAGGCCTCGACGATGGCGTCGTAGTTTTCGTAGACGCGATTGGCGAGCTGGTTCTGGCAAAAACTCGCCGCCCGCCCATCGCTCATCAAAACCATCGGATCACGTTCATGGGCCGAAACGGTCAATGCATAGGGCCG
>JANLWG010000031.1:0-18015 GCA_031364405.1 Hyphomicrobiales bacterium | reverse complement strand
GTGGCCTCGCTGAAGGCCGTACTTTCGGGCGTCAACCGGGCGCTCAAAAGAATATAGACAAGCAACGGCGGGCCACGTATAGACCCCGCCGTTGGCCCCATCCGGGCCCAAACACCACAAGGGGGTGGGGCCGTAGCAAAGGTGGGTGAGCAGCAGAAAATTAATCAGCGGGTCGTAGGTTCGAGTCCTACTGCGCCCACCAAGGAAATCAAAGAGTTAAGCGAAATTTCTATCATGAGTTTTCGAACATCTTAGTGTCGGGGCAACATTTGGGGCAACAAAATCCTATTCCGTAGAATTTTCCGTGGGTGAGTGTGAAATTGCTTACAACCATGACCCCCAACCGAAAATACCATAAGTATTTGATTTTGTTCATATATCTACTTTCCAGGCGAGGTCAGCTTTCGCTCGAAACGCAACCCTTTTGAAATCATCGATTATTCAATGAACGCAGTAAGTTAGAAGACTTTGCGGTGGGGGCATTGTTCGGAGCGTTTTCACAGGCCAAGTCACAAGAGATGGCACATCACTCAACATCCTTGAGCATCAGGCCGGTGGAGATTGGCTGATCCGCATCTGCAGCCTGAACAGCAACGATCCCCAAACCGGCGGCTGAGGCCGCTTCCAATCAGTCAAAACCGGCCGTCTGGCTGATCCAACAGTCTGTTGATGCCCTAAAGCGGAAATTCCGGGCTTGCTTCCGCCATCCGCCGAAAGACTTGCGTTTCCGGGCGAACCGGCCTAGAAGGCGGCGTTTCAGGATTAACTCATGCAAGGAGTAGACGAGCATAATGGCGCGCGTCACGGTTGAAGATTGCATCGACAAAGTACCGAACCGCTTTGAGCTGGTTCTTCTCTCGGCCCACCGTGCCCGCATGGTGGCGCAGGGGGCGCCGATCACATTGGACCGCGACAATGACAAGAACCCTGTCGTGGCGCTCCGCGAAATCGCCGACGAAACCATCGACACCGAGGATCTGCGCGAGGAATATATCCACGCCATGCAGAAGCATGTGGAGGTGGACGAGCCCGAGCCCAGCGAAATGCCGCTTCTTACCCAGTCCAGTGACTCGATGACGGTGGGCGGGAATGCCAAGGAAGGCGGCGAGCAGACCGATTTCGAGCAAATGACCGAAGAGGAACTGCTGCGTGGCCTCGAAGGCATGCCGCCGGCCGAAAGCCCCGGCAGCCAGCGCAACGGCTACTGAGTTCTTGCCATTTGACGATTTTCGAGCCGGACCTCTCGCGTCCGGCTTTTTTTATCGTATATGCTGATATGATGCGGCAGTATGAACTGGTTGAGCGGGTCATGAAATATGACCCCGATGCGGATGAGGACCTCCTCAACCGTGCCTATGTCTATGCCATGAAGGCGCATGGCAACCAGAAACGGGCCTCGGGCGAAGCCTATTTCAATCACCCCCTCGAAGTCGCCGCCATTCTCACCGAAATGAAACTCGACGATGCCACGATCGCCGCGGCACTCCTGCACGACACGGTCGAGGATACCACGGTAACGCACCAGGAGATTGTGGAGAAGTTCGGTGTGGAAATCGCCGCCCTGGTGGACGGCCTCACCAAGATCGCCAAGCTCGACCTGGTCACCAAGGAGGCGACCCAGGCCGAGAACCTGCGCAAGCTGTTGCTCGCCATTGCCAAGGATGTTCGCGTGCTGCTGGTCAAGCTCGCCGACCGGCTGCACAACATGCGAACGCTGCAATATGTGAAGCCGGAAAAGCGAGTGCGCATCGCCCAGGAAACCATGGAAATCTATGCGCCACTCGCTGGCCGCATGGGCATGCAGACGGTGCGCGACGAACTTGAGGACATTGCCTTCAAGGTGCTCAATCCGGAAGCCGGCAAGATCATCGCCGCGCGGCTGGAGAAGCTTCATGCCGAAAGCGGCGATGTGCTGCTTGAAATCGAGAAGGCGCTGGTCGCCAAGCTGGCCGAGAACGGCATCGCCGCTGAAGTTTATGGCCGCGAAAAACGCCCCTTTTCGATCTGGCGCAAGATGGAGCGCAAATTTCTGTCGCTGGGCCAGCTCTCCGACATATTTGGCTTCAGGGTAATCGTCGGCACGGTGGACGAAAGTTACCGGGCACTGGGCATCGTGCACCGCACCTGGCGTGCTGTTCCGGGCCGCTTCAAGGACTATATCTCAACGCCCAAGCAGAATGATTACCGTTCGCTGCATACAACCGTCATCGGCCCCCATCACATGCGGGTCGAAATGCAGATCCGCACCAGGCTGATGCACGAAATCGCCGAGCGCGGTGTAGCGGCACATGCCCTCTATAAAGACGCGCCCGATGCCAAGGAGGCGCTCGATGGCTTTCGTGCCCCGGCGGCTGAATCGAATGCCTATCGCTGGCTGCGCCATCTGGTCGAGATGTTGCAGGAAGGCGAGAGCCCGAAGGAATTCCTCGAACACACCAAGCTCGAACTGTTCCACGATCAGGTGTTCTGTTTCACGCCCAAAGGACAGCTCATCGCACTGCCCAAAGGGGCTACGGCCATCGATTTTGCCTATGCGGTGCATACCTCGGTTGGCGACAGTTGCGTGGGCTGCAAGGTCAACGGCCGCCATGCACCGTTGGTGACTGAACTCGAAAACGGCGACGAAGTGGAGATCATCAGATCGGAAGCCCAGGTGCCGCCGGCTGCATGGGAGGGGTTGGCTGTTACCGGCAAGGCGCGCGCTGCCATCCGGCGGGCGACCAGGGTTGCGGTGCGCAAGCAATTTGCCGGGCTGGGCCGTGAAATTGTCGAGAAGCTGCTGGCCAAGCACGACCGCAAATTTGTTGACAAGGAAGTTGCCGCCGCCATTCCACGGCTTGGCCACAAGGAGCTTGATGACTGTCTGGCGGCAGTGGGGCGGGGCGAAGTTGCAGGCCTCGACATACTGCGCGCCATGGGTCTCAGCGTTGACGGAACGCTGTTGCGCGAATCGCGGCGCAAGCTCGCGGCGCGCAAGGTCGAAGGCGGCGAGGAACTTTCAATCCCGGTGCGCGGTGTCAATCGCAACACCGCATTGAAAATTTTTCCGATGACTGGTGCGGTGCCGGGCGAGCGCATTGTCGGCATCATCATTCCGGGCGAAGGCATTACCATTTATCCGATCTTCGCCAAGGCGCTGGAACAGTTTGACAGCCAGCCCGAGCGCTGGGTCGATCTGGCGTGGGATACTTCAGCGGCTGATCAGAGGTTTCCCGCCCGCATCGTGGTCACCATTCTCAACGAAGTGGGCTCGCTCGCCCAAGTCGCCCAGGTGATCGGCGAGCTTGGCGGAAATATCGATGCGCTGCGGATGGCGGCGCGCGAGGGAGCCCGCGACTTTTTCGATCTCGATATTACGGTTGAGGTTCACGATCTTAGACACCTCAACGAAATCATGACAGGATTGCGCACCAGGAGTTCGGTCAGCGCGGTTTCGCGGGCAACGGGGTAGGGCATGCTGACACACCAACAGGTTCTTGGCGAATTCCGCGCGGCGGGTGCGCTGCTGGAAGGTCATTTCATTCTCTCGTCGGGCCTTCATTCGAACCGTTATCTGCAGTGCGCGAGAGTATTGATGGACCCCAAGCGGGCCGGGCGCATCTGTGCGGCGCTGGCGGAGCTGGTTCGCGAATTGATCAAGGGACCTATCGATCTCGTGGCATCTCCAGCCATGGGCGGCGTTATCGTCGGCTATGAGATGGCGCGGCAGTTGGGTGTGCCGTCGATCTTTTTCGAGCGCGTGGAAGGCACGTTGGCGCTGCGGCGCGGTTTTACCGTCGACAAGGGTGCACGCGTGCTGATGGTCGAGGATATCGTGACCACCGGATTGTCTTCGCGTGAATGCATTGCTGGCATCGCCGGCGAGGGCGGTATCACCGTGGCGGCCGCCTGCCTTATCGACCGTTCCGGCGGCAGGGCTGATCTGGGGGTGCCGCTGACAGCGCTGGCGCGCCTTGATATTCCGTCTTATTCGAGCGATGCGCTGCCGCCTGAACTGGCGGCGATGCCCGCCATCAAACCAGGCAGCCGGGGGCACAAATGATCATCGGCCTCGGCAATGATATGATCGACATCCGGCGCATCGAAAAGACGCTTGAAACCTATGGCGACCGCTTCATCATGCGCATCTTCACCGAGATCGAAACCCGTAAGTCTGACCGGCGCGCCCAGCGCGCGGCCTCCTATGCCAAACGATTCGCCGCCAAGGAAGCATGCTCCAAGGCTCTTGGCACCGGGTTCCGGCGTGGCGTGTTCTGGAAGGATATGGGGGTAGTCAACGAGCCCTCGGGGCGGCCTACCATGGTGTTGAACGGCGGGGCCGCCGAGCAACTGGCACGGATCACGCCCCCTGGCCACGTCGCCCGCATCCATTTGACGATCACTGACGATTTTCCCTATGCCCAGGCGATTGTGATGATCGAAGCCGTGCTGGCGGGCTGAACCAACTGTGTTATCGCTGCAACAGTCACAAAGCTTGAAAGCCGTTGCGTTGCAACGCAGAAAGGCAAGGTCTATACGGCGATTTGGTGGATGCAAGGCGAGCTTGGTGCTTGGGCCGGGATGCAAAAGAAAGACCATATAATGGCGGCAGCCCAGGATACGCGGCGCAAATCGGAAGATGGTCTGTGGGAAACAGTCAAGGTCATCATTCAGGCCTTGCTGATCGCATTCTTCGTTCGCAGCTTCCTGTACCAGCCATTCAACATTCCGTCCGCATCGATGTATCCGACGTTGAAGGTTGGTGATTATCTGTTCGTTTCAAAACTTTCATACGGTTATGGGAAATACTCCTTCAACTTCTCGCTGGGTGGATTCGGGCACAAGATTGAATGTTGCCCGATCGATTTTCCAGGCCGCGCGGTGCTTGCCGATACGCCCAAGCGCGGCGATGTGGCGGTGTTCAAACTGCCTACCAACACAGACATCGATTATATCAAGCGGGTTATCGGGCTTCCGGGCGACCGTATTCAAATGATGGACGGAATTCTTCACATCAATGGCGAGGCGGTGAAGAAAGAGCGGATTAAGGATTTTGTCGATCAGACGGGCGAGGGCGGTGGACAGCCAGTTCCCCAATATATCGAGACGCTTCCTAACGGCATTCAGTACCACGTGCTGGATACCGAGCCCCATGGATCGGCCGACAACACTGACGAATATGTGGTTCCGGACGGCCATTATTTCATGATGGGCGACAATCGCGACAATTCGCAGGATTCGCGGTATCTGAACGAAGTGGGTTATGTGCCGATTGAAAACTACGTTGGGCGGGCGGATATCATTTTCTTCTCGATTTCCCCAGACGCCACGCTCTGGAAAGTCTGGCAGTGGCCCTTCGACATCCGCTGGAACCGCTTCTTCAACCTGATTTGATCCGGCGGTGATCCGTTTCACCGCAACACGGTATGAACAGATTGCCGCGAGGATTGGCTATCGTTTTGAAGACAAGGCCCTGCTGCGCCATGCGTTGACGCACTCGAGCACTAAGCGGAAAGCCGATGACTACGAGCGGCTGGAATTCCTCGGCGACCGGGTGCTTGGATTGGTCATCGCGGAGGAACTGTTTCGTTCGCACCCCGGCCAGCGCGAGGGGCACATGTCGGCGCGCCACAGTCAGCTGGTTCGTGGTGAAACCTGCGCCGATGCCGGCCGGGCACTGGCACTTGAGGAATTTATCGTGACCGGGGAGAGCGAACGCATCAAGGGATTGAATCTCAATGCAACCGTGCTGGGTGATGTGGTCGAGGCGCTGATTGCCGGCATTTATCTCGACGGCGGGCTGGAAGCGGCACGCCAATTCATCCTGCGCAATTGGCAACCGTATCTCACTGCCGCCTCGACAATCAAGAAGGATGCCAAGACCTTTCTGCAGGAATGGGCACTGGCGCGCGCCCTGCCGATCCCGGCCTACAGTGTGGTCAGCCGCGAAGGTCCCGAACATGCGCCGGTTTTTGCGGTAAAAGTAGAAATTGAAGGCCACGGCCCGGCACAAGGCACGGGCAAGAACAAGCGTATCGCTGAACAGAACGCTGCTGCGGCACTGCTCAGCCAGGAAAAGATCAGAACATGAATTCCACACCATCCGGCGAGCCCACCCGCGCTGGCTTCTGCGCCATCATCGGGGCGCCAAATGCGGGCAAATCCACGCTGGTCAATCAGCTGACCGGCGCCAAGGTGGCTATCGTCAGCCATAAGGTGCAAACGACCAGGGCGCGGCTGCGGGCCATCGTGATGGAGGGCCGCTCGCAGATCGTGCTGGTTGATACGCCGGGCATCTTCACGCCCAAACGAAAGCTCGACAAGGCGATGGTTGAAAGTGCCTGGGGAGGGGCCGGCGAGGCCGATGCCGTCGTCGTGCTGGTCGATGGCCGCACCGGCATTACCGGCGATGTCAAACGCATCATTGATGGCCTGAAAGCAGCCAACGCCGAGGCTGTGCTGGCGATCAACAAGATCGATCTTGTCAAGCGCGAGAACCTGCTGGAAATTTCCGCCGCCTTCAACGCCGCGTTTCCGTTCAAAGCGACCTTCATGGTGAGCGCACTGAAGGGCTCGGGCACTGAAGACCTCAAGAAATATCTGGCCGCGAAAATGCCGGCCGGGCATTACCTCTATCCCGAGGATCAGGTGGCCGACGTGCAGCTGCGCTTCATGGCCTCGGAGATCACCCGCGAAAAACTTTACAACCGGCTCCATGACGAATTGCCCTACGCCTCGACAGTCGAGACCGAAAGCTGGGAGGAGCGCAAGGACGGTTCGGTGAAAATCGATCAGGTCATCTATGTGGAACGCGACAGCCAGAAGGCCATCGTTCTCGGCAAGGGCGGCCAGACGGTGAAAATCCTTGGGCAACAGGCGCGCGAGGATATGGAAAAATATTTTGAGCGCCGTGTGCATTTGTTTATCTTTGTGAAGGTGCGCGAGAATTGGGCGGAAGACCCCGAGCGCCTGCGTATGATGGGGCTGGACGTCCGGGGCTGAGGTCATGGAATGGCGCGATGAAGCGGTAATACTTTCGGTGCGCCGCCATGGTGAAACCAGCGCCATCGCCGAAGTGCTCAGTGCTGAACATGGCCGCTGTCTGGGGCTGGTGCGCGGCGGGCGTTCGCGGGTTCAACGGCCGGTACTGCAGCCGGGCAATCAGGTGCAGATCACCTGGCGGGCCAGGCTTGAGGAGCATCTCGGCAATTTCAGTCTCGAAGCGCTGTCGCTCAGGGCCGGTGCCATCATGGAGGAACCATTCCGGCTGGCGGGACTTTCGACGCTGGCGGGGCTCGCCCAGATTCTGCCCGAACGCGAACCGCACCGGCGCATCTATGACGGGTTCAAAATCATTCTCGAAGCCATCGACCATGATGAGATTTGGCCGGCCCTGCTGGTGCGCTGGGAAATGGGGCTGCTGGATGAACTAGGTTTTGGTCTCGATCTTTCGAAGTGTGCTGCGACCGGGGCCACGGAAAATCTCGTTTTCGTTTCGCCAAAAACCGGGCGGGCGGTGAGTGCGGCGGCAGGCGCGCCCTACCGCGACCTGCTGCTGGCGCTGCCGCCATTCCTGCGATCAGGTGAATCGGCGACCCACTCCGATATTCTCGATGGTTTCCGCCTGACTGGTTTTTTTCTGGCACGGCATATCTTCGAACCGCGTGGGCTCACCGCCCCCGAACAACGCGAAAGGGTGATCCGCAGCCTCGCCGAAAGGCCGCATTGAGGTTGTGAGCAGAGCGTCCTAGAAGGCCAGCAACAGGAGAACTCGCGATGCTCGGAAGACTAAATCACGTGGCCATTGCCGTGCCGGACATAGCCAAGGGCCTGGCGGTCTATCGCAGCCTGCTGGGGGCCACCGTTTCGGCGCCACAGGCAGAGCCCGGCCATGGCGTTACCGTGGCCTTCGTCGAACTTCCCAACACCAAGATTGAACTGCTTGAACCCTTGGGCCAGGCTTCTCCGATCGCCAAGTTCATCGAGAATAATCCGTCCGGCGGCATTCATCACATTTGCTACGAGGTGGCCGACATTTATGCGGCGCGTGATACGCTGGTTGCGGGGGGCGCGCGCGTGCTGGGTGATGGCTCGCCGAAAATCGGGGCGCACGGAAAGCCCGTGTTGTTTCTTCACCCTAAGGATTTCTGCGGCACCCTGGTGGAGCTTGAGCAGGCATGAGTACAACCAGTGCCATCGCGGTCTATTTCATCATCTGGTGGCTGTGCCTGTTCATTGTCCTGCCGTGGGGCGTGCGCAATTCCCATGAGAGCGGCATGAGCGTGGGCGAGGGCCACGATGCGGGCGCGCCAGTCAATCCAATGTTGTGGCGCAAGGTCTTAGTCACAACCATCCTGGCGGCGGCGGTGTTTGTCATCGTCTATGGCACGGTTAGCTACGGCTGGATCAACTTCGACGACATTCCGTTCATCAGCGCAATTCCTTCGTCAGCCGGCAGCTGAAACAAAAAGAGCAAGGCTTCCGCCTTGCTCTTCTCGTTGTCGACCGTGTTTCCCTTTTTGTCAGTCCCTTGCGGAACTGCCATGGCAGCTACGTTCGCGCGCGCCCGGAAACTCCTCCCCAGACCTGGGTCCACTACTGGTGCGAGACCATGGTCTTGTTCTCATTGTTTGCAAGGCTAGCATATCTGCCATGCTTGTCACGTGAAAAATGACACAATCCAAACACAATGCAACTGGCCCCCGATCTTGTGTTCCCGGTGCTTTCCCTTAAAAGGGCGCAAACTCGAAATACCAAGGATTCCCATGCGACTTTCTCAATATTTCATGCCGATTCTACGCGATGACCCAAAGGAAGCGGAAATCGTTTCCCATAAACTGATGTTACGGTCCGGCATGATACGTCAAGAGGCGGCGGGCAGCTATTCGTGGCTTCCCATGGGATTTCGTGTGCTCAGGAAGATCGAACAAATCGTCCGCGAGGAACAGGACCGGGCGGGCGCCATCGAAGTTCTCATGCCGACAATCCAGCCTGCCGACCTATGGCGCAAATCCGGCCGTTACGAAGATTACGGCAAGGAAATGTTGCGCATCAAGGACCGCCATGATCGCGATATGTTGTTCGGTCCCACCAACGAGGAAATGATCACCGATATTTTTCGCCAGGGAGCGCAGAGTTACAAGGACCTGCCGCGCAATCTCTATCACATCCAGTGGAAATTCCGCGACGAAGTGCGTCCGCGCTTTGGGGTCATGCGTGGCCGCGAGTTCCTGATGAAGGATGCATACTCCTTTGATCTCACCCGCGAGGCGGGGCAACATTCCTACAACAAGATGTTCGTGAGTTATCTGAGAACCTTCGCGCGCCTGGGATTGAAGGCGGTGCCGATGCGGGCTGACACGGGTCCCATCGGCGGCAAGGACTCCCACGAATTCCTCATCCTTGCCGAGACCGGCGAGAGCGCTGTGTATTTCGACAGCGATTTTCTCAACATGAATTTGCAGGACATCGATTACGACGATGTCGAGCAAGTTGCTGTGTACGTGAACCGCTTTACGAGTGCTTATGCGGCAACCGAGGAAAAACATGACCAGAAGGAGTTCGAAGAGCGCGTACCTGAATTGCGCCGGGTTGCCGGGCGCGGCATTGAGGTTGGTCATATCTTTTTCTTCGGCACCAAATATTCGGAGCCGTTGGGCTGCGAAGTGCAGGGCCCCGACGGCAAGAAGGTCGCGGTTCAATCAGGTTCCTACGGCATCGGGGTGTCGCGCCTCGTGGGCGCAATCATCGAAGCCTCGCACGATGATGCGGGCATCATCTGGCCGGAGCCGGTGGCGCCTTTCAAGGTGGGGCTGATCAATTTGAAAGCGGGCGATGGCGATACCGATGCGGCCTGCAACAGCATCTACAAGGCACTGGAGGTCAAGGGGGTGGAGGTACTTTATGATGACCGTGGCGGAACCCCCGGCGCCAAATTCGCGGTGATGGACTTGATCGGCCTGCCCTGGCAGGTGATCATCGGCCCACGCGGCCTGAAGGATGGCATCGCGGAAGTGAAGAACCGCAAGACGGGCGTGCGCGAAAACGTGGCGCTTGATGAGATCATTGGGCACTTTCAAACCTGATGGAGAGAGCACTTCCCGATACCGAACCGTTTACCGCGTTCGAGTGGATGCTGGCGGCGCGCTATCTGAGGGCCAGGCGTAGGGAAGGATTCATCTCGGTCATTTCACTGTTCTCTTTTCTTGGCATTCTGCTCGGTGTGGCCACGCTGATCGTCGTCATGGCGGTGCTCAATGGTTTCCGCGCCGAATTGCTTGACAAGATCCTCGGCTTCAATGGTCATATGAACATCTATAAGCAAGATGTATCGCCCATCGAGAATTTCAGGGACGTGCAACTCAGGCTCGAAAAAATTGCCGGTGTCACCCGTGTCATTGCCCTGGTCGAAGGCCAGGCGCTTGCCTCATCCCAGCGCAGCAGCACGGGTGTTCTGGTACGCGGTATTTCGGATGCCGACATCGCCAAACTGACCATCCTGAAGAACGACGAGTTGCGCACCGCGATCAAGGTTCCGGGCACACCCGATGAGACGCCGGCATTTGCGGGATTTGAGAAATCGGGTGGCGTTGCCGTTGGTGAACGCATGGCCTGGCAGCACCGGTTGGGGCTTGGCAGCTCGATCACCGTCATCTCGCCTAACGGGCCCGATACCGTTGTCGGCAACACACCGCTGATCCGCGACTATCCGGTGGTGGCGATCTTTAAGGTTGGGATGTCGGACTATGATGCAGGTGTCATCTATATGCCACTCGCCGAGGCGCAGGATTTTTTTAGCACCGGCACCGGGGTGACCATGCTGGAACTCATGGTGGATGACCCTGATGGCGTTGAGGCCCTGCTGCCCGCCATTCAGGAAGCGGCCAGCCCTGAATTGCAGATGCAAAGCTGGAAGGAGCGCAATACGACGTTCTTCAATGCCCTGGCGGTCGAGCGCAATGTGATGTTTCTTGTATTGACGATGATCATCCTGGTGGCGGCGCTGAACATTGTCTCCGGCCTGATCATGCTGGTCAAGGACAAGAGCCGCGATATCGCCATCCTGCGTACCATGGGGGCGACGCGCGGTGCAATTCAGCGAGTGTTCTTTCTGACCGGTGCCGCCATCGGCGTTACCGGAACCTTTGCCGGGTTCATCGCGGGGCTGCTGATATGTCTCAATGTCGAGGGTATTCGCCAGTTCATTCAACGGCTCTCAGGTGTTGATCCGTTTAATGCCGAACTCTATTACCTCGCGCAATTGCCGGCCAAAATGGATCTCCAGCAGACTTTCTGGATCGTCATCATGTCGCTCACCTTGTCGTTCGTGGCGACACTCTATCCTTCATGGCGGGCGGCCCGGCTCGATCCCGTTGAAGCCCTGAGGTATGAGTGATGGACCGCCAACCGGCTCTGGCGTTGAAGGGTGTGGCGCGCACTTATAGCGAGGGCAAGGGACGCCTCGACATTTTTCATGATCTCGACCTGGAAGTATACGCCGGTGAAATTGTAGCACTCGTCGGACCTTCGGGATCGGGCAAGTCGTCGCTGTTGCATATCGCCGGGCTGCTCGAAACGCCAACGGCGGGCGAGGTGTTCATCGCCGGCCAGAATTGCACGGCCCTTGACGATAGTGCGCGCACCCGCATTCGCCGCATTGGCATTGGTTTCGTCTATCAGTTTCATCACCTGCTGCCGGAATTTTCGGCGTTGGAAAATGTGATGATGCCGCAGTTGATTGCCGGTGAATCCCGAGCGGCAGCCAAGTCCCGCGCCACGGATCTGCTGGAGCGGCTTGGACTCGGCCCGAGGGTCAGACACCGCCCGGCCGAACTTTCGGGTGGTGAACAACAGCGCGTGGCGATTGCCCGCGCCATCGCCAACCGGCCGCTTCTGTTGATCGCTGACGAACCCACCGGCAATCTCGATCCGGCGACGGCAGCGCTGGTGCACGAGGAATTATTGCGGTTGATCCACGAGGAAGGTCTTGGCGCGCTGGTCGCCACCCACAATCATGAACTTGCGGCCGGCATGAGTCGCACGGCCCGGCTGGAGCAGGGCAGGATATTCGGGGGATAGAATAATGAAGACAGTATTTTCAGCGCTACAGCTTGGCCATGCACCAACCCGCTTCCTGAGCAAGGGCAACATCGTCAGTTATCCGGACTCGCCCGAACGCGCGCGCGCCCTGTTGGAAGGTGCCCGCGAGGCAGGCACCAACATCTGTGCTGCCCGCCGCTTCGACGAAACCATCTTTCGCGGTATCCATATCAAGGGTTATCTGGATTTTCTGGTGGGCGCCTTCGACAAGTGGCGCCAAATTGAAGGGGCGGGCCCTGAAATCATGCCAAGTCTGCGGCCCACCTACCCCGCGCTCATTCGCAACGAAAACATCATGGCTCAAGCCGGACGTTTCATGATGGATTTCTCTTGCCCGATTACCGCGCAAACATGGAAATCGGTGCAAGCCTCGGCGATGACGGCGGTGACGGCGGCTGATCTCGTGCTCAAGGGCGAGGCAGTGGCTTACGCCTTGTGCCGGCCCCCTGGACACCATGCCTATGGCAATCGCGCCTCCGGTTTCTGCTATCTGAACAACTCAGCACTCGCAGCGCAATATCTGCGTCAGACCCATGAGCGGGTCGCCATTCTTGATATCGATGTTCATCACGGCAATGGCACTCAGGGCATTTTTTACCGCAGGCCCGACGTGCTCACGGTTTCAATCCATGCCGATCCCGCCGGCTACTATCCGTTCTACTGGGGAGCTGCCGGCGAACTGGGCGAATTTGAGGGCAAAGGTTTCAACCTCAATCTGCCGGTTCCCGTTGGCAGTGGAGACGATACCTGGCTGGAGGCTCTTGAAGAAGCTCTGAAACAAATTCAGGCCTTTGAACCGGGTGTTCTGGTGATTGCCCTGGGGCTTGATGCCCATGAGGCTGACCCCGTGAAGGGCGGAACCGTGACCCAGGCCGGCTTTGCCCGCATCGCCGTTGCGATCGCTGCGCTGTCGCTGCCCACGGTGATTGTGCAGGAAGGTGGCTACCTGACCGAGCATCTCTCGGACAATCTCGCGATGTTCCTCTCGGCCTATGAGGGGGCCTTGCATTTGCCTGTGCATGAGGCGGTTGAATAGGCTGCAAGAAAGGCGCAGGACCGCTACACTGGGGCCATGGGGGAATCTTCAACCAGTCATGGCGTGACATTCATTCACCTGCGCACCCATTCGGCCTATTCACTGTCGGAAGGGGCGCTGCCGATCAAGCAGATGGCGGAGCTCGCCAAAGATGCGAAAATGCCGGCGGTGGCAAACACCGACACCGGCAACCTGTTTGGCGCGCTGGAATTTTCCGAGGCACTTAGCGAGAAGGGCATTCAGCCAATCATTGGCTGCACGCTGAAAGTCGATCTGGCGGCTGCGGCTGCCGATGTTGTGCTGCGCCCACCCCAAGGATTGCGCCAGCTGCCATCATTGGCCCTGTTCGCCAAGAATGCCGCAGGCTACCAGAACCTGATGAAGCTTTCGAGCCGGGCCTATCTCGATAGCGAAGATACCGCCGAGCCGCATGTGCCGCTGGCGCTTCTCGAAGCCCATCAGGATGGCTTGATCTGCCTCACCGGCGGACCGGCGGGGCCGGTCAATGAGGCGCTGGTGCAGGGGCAGATAAGCCTGGCTCGCGGCCATGTGGAAACCTTGCTGGGCATTTTTGGCGACCGGCTTTACATCGAACTGCAGCGCCATGGCACCGTGGCCGAGCGGACGGCGGAACCGTTGTTGGTGGAACTTGCCTACGAACTGGACGTGCCGCTGGTTGCCACCAACGAAGCCTACTTCCCCAAGCCTGAGGATTTTGCCGCCCATGATGCGCTAATTTGCATCGCCGAGGGCGAGGTGATCGCCACCGAGGATCGCCGGCGGCTGACGCCTGAACATTATTTTAAACCGCAAGCCGCTATGGCGGCACTGTTTGCCGATATCCCGGAGGCCATTGACAACACCGTCGAGATCGCCCGCCGCTGCGCTTTCTGGGTGCGTTCGCGCGATCCCATTCTCCCGCGTTTTGCCGCTGGCGATGAAGGCGTGGAATTGCGCCGCGAGGCCCATGAGGGCCTGGCCATGCGGCTGGCCACACGCGGGCTTTCCGAGGGCCGCGCGTCTGAGGATTATTGGAAGCGCCTCGAATTCGAGCTGAACGTCATCGTCAACATGAAGTTCCCCGGGTACTTCCTGATCGTGTCGGACTTCATCAAGTTCGCCAAGTCGAAGGGTATTCCGGTGGGGCCAGGGCGCGGCTCTGGTGCAGGCTCGATGGTGGCTTATGCGCTCACCATCACCGACCTTGATCCATTTCGTTTCAACCTGCTGTTCGAGCGCTTCCTCAATCCCGAACGCGTATCGATGCCGGACTTCGATATTGATTTCTGCCAGGAGCGCCGCGACGAGGTGATCTCCTATGTGCAGCAACGCCACGGGGCTGACCGGGTGGCGCAGATCATTACATTCGGCAAACTACAGGCGCGCATGGTGACGCGTGACGTGGGCCGGGTATTGCAGATGCCTTATGGCCAGGTCGACCGGCTGTCCAAACTGATCCCGATGAATCCGGCGAACCCGGTCACGCTGTCGCAGGCAATCGAGCAGGAGCCGCGCCTGCAGGAAGAGCGCAATCGCGATCCGGTAGTCAAGACGCTGTTCGAGATCGCCCTGAAACTCGAAGGCCTTAACCGCAATGCCTCGACCCATGCGGCCGGCATCGTCATTGGTGACCGGCCGCTTGAAGAACTGGTGCCGCTGTACCGCGATCCGCGCTCGGCCATTCCGGCCACGCAATTCAACATGAAATACGTGGAGAAGGCGGGCCTCGTCAAATTCGACTTCCTCGGCCTCAAGACCCTTACCGTGATCGACAAGGCGCAGAAGCTGATCCGTCTGCGCGAGCCTCAATTCGATATCGACCACATTCCCTACGACGACAAGAAAACTTACGACATGCTGGGGCGCGGCGACACGGTGGGGGTGTTCCAGCTGGAAAGTTCCGGCATGCGCGATGTGCTGCGCAAGATGCATGCGGACCGGGTTGAAGACATCATCGCCATCAACGCGCTCTACCGCCCCGGCCCGATGGACAATATTCCGCGCTTCATCGCCTGCAAGAAAGGTGATGAAAGGCCAGATTATCTGCACCCCCTGCTTGAGCCCATCCTGAAAGAGACCTACGGCATCATGGTCTACCAGGAGCAGGTGATGCAGATCGCCCAGGTACTGTCGGGTTACTCGCTGGGTGAAGCCGATCTCCTGCGCCGCGCCATGGGCAAGAAGATCAAATCCGAAATGGATGCGCAAAAAGAGCGCTTCGTCAAGGGTGCGGTCGACAAGGGCATCGAGCCCACTCGCGCCGATTTCATTTTTGAACTGGTGGCAAAGTTCGCGGGCTACGGTTTCAATAAATCGCATTCCGCCGCCTACGGTGTGATCGCCTACCAGACGGCTTACATGAAAGCCAATCATCCGGTCGAATTCCTGGCGGCCTCGATGTCGCTCGACATGGGCAACACCGACAAGCTGATGATGTTCAAGCAGGAAGCCCAGCGCATTGGCGTCAAGATCGTGCCGCCGTCGATCAACGCCAGCAATGTCGATTTCGCGGTGAAGGATGGCGCCGTGGTTTATGCGCTGGCTGCGCTCAAGAATGTGGGAGCCGGCGCCATGCAGCAGCTGGTGGCGGCGCGCGAGGAGGGCGGGGCGTTCACCTCGCTCGGCAGTTTCGCGCGGCGCGTTGATCCGCGCAGCATCAACAAACGGGCGCTGGAGAGCCTGGCCAAGGCTGGTGCCTTCGATTGTCTCAATCCAAATCGGGCGCAGGTGCTGGATGGGGTCGAGTCCATTCTATCGCTGGCCAATCGGACGAGCTCGGAAGCGGCGGCGGGCCAGAATGATCTGTTCGGATCGATCACCGGCAGCAGCGACGAGTTGGTGCTGCCGCGCCGCGATGCCTGGTTGGCGATGGAGAAGCTTGCCGAGGAATTCGAGGCGGTTGGGTTTTATCTCTCGGGCCATCCGCTCGATGACTACGTGAAGCCGCTGGCCAAGCTTGGCGTCGAAACCTGGGCGTCGTTCCACGAGAAGGCGCTGACCAAGGGGGCAACGGCGGCCAAGCTCGCGGGCACGGTCATGCACAAGCAGGAGCGGCGCTCCAAATCCGGCAACAGGTTTGCCTTCATCGGTTTTTCCGATCCTTCGGGGCAGTTCGAGGCGATCTGCTTTTCGGATACACTGGCCCAGTACCGCGATCTCCTCGAACCCGGCAAGGCGGTGATCGCCCGGATCGAAGCTGACGTCGAGGGCGAGGACGTAAAGCTGCGGCTGCAAGGCGTTGAAGTGCTCGACAAGGCCGCCGCCGCCATGATCACCGGCCTCACTATCTTCGTGCGCGATGCAAAACCGCTGGATTCAATCGCCCAACGCCTGGTCAACGGCGGCCGCTCGCCGGTGCGGCTGGTGTTTCTGATGGACAAGGGCCGGGAGGTTGAACTCGCACTCGGCAACAAATTCACGGTGACGCCGCAGATCAAGGGCGCCATCAAGGCGATCTCCGGCGTGGTCGATGTGCAGGATCTGTAGCCACAAAGCCTCACCCTGAGGAGCGCGGCGCAGCCGGGCCTCGAAGGGTTCTTGGCCGGAACCGGTGGTGATCCTTCGAGGCTCGCAAGGGCTCGCACCTCAGGATGAGGGCATATAGATCGGGCCGATTTGCTTTGTTGCGGTGCAATATGGTAATCTTGCCAGAATCTGCGGCAGAAATAATGCCCCAGAGTAAAGAAAGGTCATCATGACGCCATTTGCAATTGCCGGCATCCAGATGCATCTGGGCCACGGCTCGAATACCGAGGCCATGCGCCACCGGGTTGATCTCACCATGCATTTGTACCCGTGGGTGCAGATGGTGATGTTCTCCGAACTCGCTGTCCATGGCCCGATGCTGCAGCATGCCCAACCGCTGCCGGGGGCCACGGAAGAAGAATTCCAGGTGATGGCGCGGCATCACAAGATCTGGCTGATCAACGGCTCGATGTATGAACGCCGGGAGGGCGGCATCTATAACACCACCTCGATCATCAATCCGGATGGCGAGGTGATCGGGCGCTACCGCAAAATGTTCCCGTTCACCCCGCTGGAGCAAGGGGTGCAGCCGGGCAATGAGTTTTTCGTGTGGGATATCGAGGGCGTTGGCCGCTTCGGCCTGCTTAATTGTTATGACATCTGGTTCCCCGAGACGTCGCGGCAGATCACCGCCATGGGGGCCGAGGTGATCCTGCACCCGGTGATGACCCATACCATCGACCGCGACATCGATATCGCGGTGGCCCATGCCACCAGCGCCATGATGCAATGCTATGTGTTTGACGTGAACGGCCTGGGGGCGGGCGGCAACGGCCAGTCCTGTGTGTTCGATCCGGCAGGCCGCAAGCTGCATCAAGCCGATGCCACCGAGCAGATCATTCCCATCGAGATCGACATGGAACAGGTGCGCCGCTCGCGCGAGCGCGGCATCCGGGGACTGGGCCAGATGGTCAAGAGCTTCCGTGACCGGCCAACCGAGTTTCCGGTTTACGCCAAGGGTTTCGATACCGGTTATCTCGATGGATTGGGGCCGGTGGCAACACCGCGCCGGGGAAGCTCCACGTGATGCCATTCCCATCCGCGCCGGAGGTGAGGAAGGTCTGGCCCTTGAGGTCCTCCTGCTGACCCCAGCAGTTCACGAGACCCTTCGAGTGGACTTCGAGCCGCTCGGTGTTCGGATTGTAGGCAAAGGCGACGCCGGAGTTTGCGCGCACGAGGCCCCAAGGCGTCTCGACGTGCGAGTGGATGTAGATGGTTTGTTGGAAGTAGAGGCGGCCATCGATTCCCCAATGCAGGCCGTGAATGATGTGGTGCGTGTCCTCGGTGCCGAAGCCGCTGAGCACGATGCGGCGCTCGGCGAGCAGACCGTCGGCGCCGGGTTTGGTGAGGTGGAGCAACTCGGTGCTCGCGCCGAC